>JACQVV010000258.1 GCA_016209595.1 Planctomycetota bacterium | reverse complement strand
TTGCACCTGGCGGTGCAACAGCGAGAACTTCGGACGATCCGGTGAGAAATGCGGGCTAGAGCCGGTGTAGAAGTTGACTCATCTGTAAACGAAAACCCGGCTCAAGGGACCTATCCAGCACAGGCTGCACGCGAGCCACCGTGGCGCTGGCGAATCTCTGTCGCCTCGATCCACGCCTACGGCGTATGCGGCACGACCGTGACCGGGATCGACAGGACCAGAGGGTCCGCACCCCGCGTGCGGAGTTCGATCGAGGTCTCCCCTGGCCGAATCGCTTGGATCTCCCCCGGGCGCGGCCTCGCAGTTGCGGGCCACATATGCCCGCGGGCCGGTCGCCGGACGATCTCCCCGTTCCCGAAGTGGAGCTCGATCGCGCCTGCCCCACCCGCCAGCCATTCGCCATCCGGTCCGTAGCAGACCGGCTTCAGCGTGACCCTTTCTCCCTCCCGTAGACGGAGCGATCCTTCCTTCGTTCTCTCCCCGTCCCCGCGAAGCCGCCAGTCGATCCGACTCACCTGGACGACCCGGACCTGGAACGAATGGACCGTCTCGACTGCGTCCAGTAGATCGAGATCGGCGGACCCCGGGATGCCGGCTCGGATCGACTGATGGAATGTTTCGGTCCCATTCCCGGGCAGCCAGGGAGCAAAGTCGAAGCTCTCCCTGTTCTCGATCTCGAGGACTTCGACGATCTCTGGATCGTGCGAGCGCAAACCGACCGCGTCGGTCCCGGGAGCAAACGTGAACGCGACTTGAACCGTGGCACCTGCCGCAACGGGAGTCGAGATCGGATGCGACACCCCCGACTCCAGGTCCAAGATGGACACGCGTACGCCGGGATCGCGAAGGGGCGCGAGAAGGACGAGCGTGCTCGCCACGACGCCCAGGAGCCCCACGACCCAGAACGCCTTCCGTCGGCTCGTCACGGGAGGAGTCTACTGCGAGGGACGCCGGGAATGTCAAGCCCCATGAAGGCGGCAGATGGTCCGCCAGCCACGACGTGGATGCAGTCCGAGCGATGCGCCCCCCCGAACGCTTCTGGGCGACCCAGATGCTCTTCGAGGCACTGGAAGGCACGCCGTGGAGCGCATCCTTCGGCACCGGAATCTGGGGTCGGACGACAAGGGGGATCCGTCGCCACGGTGGATGACCCTGCCCGGAGCCTGGCCCCCGAAGCCCACCCGCAGGGGTGCGGAGGGGAGAGCCGTTCCGGGAGAGTCTCCCCTTCGACGACGGGGCATGGAGGCGGCTGCCGGGGAATCGGGTGCTGCGGAAGGGTCCCGTCTGTCTGGCAGGCACAGAAACGGATTGACTTCGGCGTCTGGAACGTGACAATCAGACGAACGGCGGCGAGGCAGCGAGGCAAGGCCGAGGGGCCTGCGCCTCCAGGGGTGGGGCGGGGTGGGGCGGCCCGAACACCGAACACCCTGGATCCGGGTTCCTATCTGTGCCCGAGCACGAGGATGAGAAGATGAACATGATTCTGCGCTGCATCTTGGGTCTAGTCTTCTGTCTCTGTGTTCAGGCTCAGGAACTCCCGGAGGAGGTGACAGGACCGCTGGCCGGGATCGAGGCCGATCTGAAGAACACCCAGCGATATCTGGAGAAGGGCGATGCCAGCTATGTGAAGTACTACCTGGAATCGGCCAAGAAGTACTGGGACCGGATCGAGAGCGGAGCGCCCGAGAGTCTGGACCATCCCGATGTGCTGCGCATCCTCGGGCAGATGAACGAGCTTCGGAAGCAGGCCGGTTTCGAGCCGATTCCGATGCCTGGAGGCGCGAGCCCGGCGCCAGGCCCCCTTCCGTCGGGTGCGCAGGATTCGGTCATGTGGCTGGGCAAGGCACTCGACAATGCCGAGCGCGGCGCTTCGAAGAACCAGGACGTGACGGCCTACTTCGACGAAGCGCTCGGCTTCTTCCAGGAGATCGTCGGCAAGGACCCGAACCTCTTCCGTCACCCGGACGTGGTCACCCTCTGGGGACGATACGCCGGGCTGTGCGAAAAGGCAGCGCGCGATCCGTCCGCCCTCTCCGCCAAACAGCAGAGCTCTCTCGACCGCGCCGACGAGCAGTTGCGTTCCGCGGCACAGTCCATCGCCGCGGGCGACCGCAGCGCGGCGGCGGGTCGGGTCCAGGCCGCCGAGGGGTTCATGGCCGAGGTCGAGACGGGCCTCCTGCCACCCCAGGCAGAGAGGGCCCAGGTCGTGGCATTGAGAAAGGAACTGCAGACCGTCAAGACCTCCCTCGCATCGTCCTCCGCAGGCGGCGCGGATGGACCCGACGCCCCCCCTCGCGAAGCCAGGCCGACCGGCGAAGGCAAGAAGGAGCCACCGGCCGATGAGCCGTTGCCGAGCCTGATCAAGGACTCGGTGATGTGGCTCGAGAGGGCGCTCGACGACGCCCAGACTGACATCGACAGGGGTGGTTCCGATGCCGCCGGCTACCTCAGGACGGCGAAGGAGTACTTCATCGCGATCAAGGTCCAGGCTCCCGAGGCCGTGCGCCACCCGCAGGTTCAGGCCCTGCATGAGCGCTACCGGGCGCTCTGCGAGAAGGCCGGCTACGACATCGTGGCCCTTTCCGGGAAGCAGTGCCTCGTTCCAGATCGGATCGACTCGCATCTCAAGGCCTATCAGGACTGCCTCGAGCGGAAGGACTTCGACGAGGGCAAACGGTACTACGACAAGGCCGAGAAGGAGATGAAGGACCTGGAGGCCACGCTCCTCGACGAGCAGGCGCAGGATCCGGCCCTGCTCGAGGCACGCGCTGCTCTCGAAAAGGCGACCCAGGCGCTTGCGGGCGAGGCAAGCCAGCAGGCCGAGCGCAGCCAGCGCGCGCCCCAGGAAGCCAAGAACCTGATCTCCTATGCCGAAAGGCTGGTGGCCCTGAAGGAGGAGATCGATCGCAGCCGTCTCGGCTACCACTGGGGCATCGAGGAGCCGTTCCCGGGGGAGAAGATCGATGCACTGCGGGCGCTCTTCTCTCGCTACCGGACCCTCCTCGGAGAGGCCGAGGTGGCGCTGCGGCGGTTCGACAACGACTACCCCGAATTCGGGCATTTCGAGTCGATCGTGGGTAAGGACCTCGGTCGTCCCGCCTGGGAGGCAAAGACACGGGTCGAGAGTTCGTTGACGTTTGCCAGCGAGCCCATCGACTGGGCCGCGGAGTCGATCAAGGAGGCTGAGGTGAGACTGCACGGGCCGATCATGCAGGGATCAAAGAACCTCGATTCGATGCTCGACATGGCTGCCAAGAAGGGTAGCTACGCAGACACGGTCAACAACGTCGCAATCCTCCAGTCCGTCGGTAGTCTGTGCGAGGTGTACCTCGACGGCCGGGAAGACACTCGGTCCACGGAATTGCTGGCGAAGGTCCGGGGGATGGTGAACGAAGCGCTCGAGATGCAGGTCGAGCTGGCCAAGACCTTCGGCGAGGTGCTCGACAAGGAGAACATCCGCCTCGCCAGCGCCCGCTTCCCTTCCAAGGGGATGGAGGAGCAGGAATTCCGCGATCTCGAGAAGCAGATCATGGGGATCAGCGGCAACTGGACCAAGAAGATGCTCCGGGTCCGGATCGTGAGCCCATGGGAGGAGAAGCACGGTTGGTTCCAGTATGGCGAGCGGCAGGAATGGGAGGACTTCCGCTTCGTCTGGGCGAACGTGGCGCTTCAGAATCCGGACGACCCGAGGATCTGTCGTATCTACGAGATGTCGTTCCGCCAGATGATCTCCGCCGACGGCTCCCATGGTCCGATCGGGCACTGGGGCATCGCCGGCAGCTTCGAGATGCTCACGGAGAACGTCAACGAGTAGGCAGAGGGGGCGGATTCGCTGGCGTCGGAGGTGATCCGCCTGGTGAGGGGCGGCTTCCACCGCGTGCTCGTCACGCACGCGCGGGGGCACCGGTTCGTCGGCAGCCCGGGGGTGCGAGAATCGACCCCGGGCGATCACCGCCCGCCGCGGACCCGCTCGAGCGCCGCCTTCACCCGCGGGTCTCCCGACTGCCGGCAGGCCAGCTCGAAGTCCCGCTCGGCCTCCGCTCGACGGCCCATCTCCTCGATGAGCCGTCCCCGGTTGTAACGCGTCCCCCACTCCTCGGGGCGACGGTCGAGGATCTCCTTCTCGATCCCGGGGAGCGTCTCCTCCAGCGTGTCGGAGACCTGGTCCGGAACGTGGACGGGAGTGAGATCGCCCGAGCGGAGGAAGTGCGCGAGCTTCACGGCGTCACGGCGATCCGTCTTCACCTTGTTCCCGCTCTGGACGGGAACCAGAGAAGGAGCGACGACGATGCACTCGATTCCCGCGCCGACGAGATCCCGGCAGGGCCCGTAGCCCGTGGGTCCCGCTTCACAACAGCAACGGAGGGAGCCCGGCGCCCCGAGTCGGCGGAGGTGCTTCAGGAGGATCGACCAGTCGTTGGGGATCGTCGCCATGGTCTCCGCCTTCCCTCCATCGGCCTCCGCGACAGCGATAGAATCCTCGAGGACGTCTAGACCGACGAAGCGTAGTCTCTGCAGGGACCAGCCCTCCCGGTGTGGCTCTGCGTTTCTTGGATCGTTGCGCCCGAGGAGCGTAACCCACGAATACGTGAGCGGCTGGTCCAACCGTTGTGTCTATCGTCCCTTGCCCAGAAGAGGAAAAGGGGGTACGTCGAGGTGGTCCCCGCCGCGAGGCTTCCACTCGCCGACCAGGTCGTGCGGCAGATCGAACGACTGGGCGGTCGATGCGAGCGGCCGTCGAGGACGATTGAGCGGCCTCTGGCAGGCTCGTTCTGGTCTTCCGACCGCGGTCCTGGTCGGGGAAGGATCCGCTGGGGCAGGTGCGCCAGATCCCCGAGGCGGCCTGCCGGCCGTTCTGCCCCTTTCTGGGCCGGGTCGGCGACGCCCTCTACGCGTTCGGCCAGAGCCCCGGGGCCGGCTCCCCGGGCGGCTGACCGCCAGACCGGTGGTATTCGAGACCCCGTCGAGGGCGGCGCCCTCCGAACAGAGGGCCACGAGCGTGGCCTCCTTGGGCGCCTCCTCCAGCGTCCCTGAGAGGACCTCCTTGCCGACCTTGACCTCTCCGGCGATCTTCGGGACCACGTAGTCGGCCGCGAGCTCCTCGGCCTCGCGGCGGAAACGTGGAGCAGAGAGGCGCTCGGGGCAGTGCAGGTCATCGAGGGGGGCGTGCCGGGGCCGACAACCGCGCGCGCTCTCGGCAACCTGGCAGGGGTTCTGAAGCATCTCGACAACCCCGCCGACGCCCTTCCCCTGCTCCAGAGCGCCCTCGCCATCCACGAGAACGCCCTCGGACCGGAACATCCGGACGTCGCCGTCGCTCTCGGCAACGTGGCGATGGTGCTGAAGGATCTCTCTCTCGCGCGCGAGGCCCTGCCGCTCGAGGAGCGGGCCGCCGCGATCCTCGAGGCCCGCCTAGGACCGGACCATCCGAACGCGCGCGTGGTGAAGAAGAACCTGGAGGCGATCCGGCAGGCGGCGGAGAAAGTTCAATTCCCGCGTGTCAGGCCGTATCCGCCGCTGGGAAGCGCGTGTTCAGCCCGCCAGGTGTCGGCCATTTGCCGGCCCCCTGGCGGTGGAGAGTGTGAGGCAAAGACACGTAGGCGGTGACGTTCGACGCGAACGCATTCACCGCGCTCTCGGCCTTGGGAAGCCACTCCTCGCGGAAGGACACCACGGCTTCGTCCCGGAGAAGGACCGACAGAACCGGGGCGGCTAGTTGGATCAACATGAGGTGCGAGGTGCTAGCATCGAGGGCCATGGAGAAGGTCGAACTACGGATCGCCGATCCGACGGCGGCGATCCGGTATCTCGGCGAGGTCCAGTCGCGGCCGCTGGATGCGATCCACGAGCCGATCCAGAACCTGATCGACGAGGGGGCGCGCCGGATCGCCGTCATCCTCGACCGGCGCGGAAGGAAGGTCCGGATCGGCGCCGACGCCGCGCCGATCCGTCAGGTGGCCGAGGCGCGGCGGATCCTGCAATCGATCTGCGAGTCGAAGAAGGAGGGGAAGCTGGGGGAGAAGGGGATCGGCCTCCTCTCCTTCCTCAACGCCGGGGGCTCGATGCTCGTCCGCTCGCAGGCGGGCGGCCGCCATGTCTGGTTCCGTCTCCGGCGGGAGGACCTCTCGACCGGCGACGTGGGCTCGGACGAGGGCCAGCTGCCCTTCCTCCCGTGGGACGGGACGGAGATCGTGATCGAAGACGTGCCGGCCCGCCATTTCCGCTCCCGTTTCGCGCCCGGTCGCGTGCGGCGCGGGATCGCGCGGCGCTGGCGCGGTTTCCTGCGACAGGGGCTGTCGATCGAGGTCGACGGAGAGTCCGTCCGCGTGGACGAGGAGTCGCTCTCCGGCAAGCCCTACCGGGGGGCCCTGCGAACGACACTCGACGGCGTGGAACACCAGATCGAGCTGGACCTCCTCGTCCTGGACGAGCCCTCGGATGCGGCCTACGTCGGCGTCGTCCACAAGGGCCAGTCGAACTTCGACATCTCGGCCGTGCCACTCTTCGACGGGACCGTCTTCACCACGGGCTGGCTGAACGGCACGATCACCGGCGACATGGCCCCCCTGAACGCCGCGCGCACGGGGTTCGCCGAGACCGCGGCCTTCGAGGTCTGGCAGGACCTCGTGATGGCGATCCACGACGACCTGGAGCGTCTCGTCGCCGAGAGGAGCCGGAACGCCGCGGAGAGCCGCGACCAGGCGGTGATCGACGAGTTCATGCGCCACCTCCGGCGGGTCTTTGCCGGCACCGAGCTCTCCTCGGTGACGAGCGTGGCGGGTGCCGGCGACGAGGAGGGCTGGAGCGACGCGAAGCCGCGGATGAAGGAGGGGGAACGCGAGCGGGAGGAAGACCGGGAGGAGCCGCGCGAGGAGACGCCGCCACGCGAGGAGACGCCGCCGCCGGAGGAGGACGGGCGGCCTCCCGCGGGCCCCGGCCGCAAGGGCGGACCCGGCCGCCTCCCGACCGTCCCGTACGGCGGTTTCGGCGAGTTCGCACCCGCGATCCGCGTCTGGCGCGGCCGGAAGCACTTCAAGATCAACGTGAAGCACGCCGACTACCTGGCCGCGCTCAAGAACCCCCG
>JACQVV010000269.1 GCA_016209595.1 Planctomycetota bacterium | reverse complement strand
CTCGTCGCCCAGTTCCTGCCTGAGTTTGCGCACGCCCAGGTAGGGGGGGTTGGAGACGATGGCGAGTTCGCCCTCGGGCCGGGGCCACTTTTCGATCTCTAGCGCATCGGCGTGGCGCACGTTCTTGTCGAGGTTCTTGAGCGGGAGTGTCTCCTCGTCCAGCCCGAGTTCGGACTTGGCCAGGTGCTCGCCGATCCAGAGGACCACCCGGGCCAGAAAGGCGGCGAAGGAGTTGATCTCGATCCCGTGAAGCTGGTGGATGGTGAAGTAGGGGCGGGGCGGCGGCGGCGGGATGTCGGATTTCCGCTTGGCCACCTTGTGGCGGTAGAGCTCGGTCCACTTTCGCGCCAGGGCGGCCTCCAGGCGCTTCATCTCGCGGTAGACGACGTAGAGGAAGTTGCCGCAGCCGCATGCGGGGTCGAGCACGTGGTAGGCTCGCATCTCGTCGATCGCGCGCTCGGCGTCCTTGGGCTGGCGCAGGGCGGCGATCTTCTCCTGCCAGGGCACGACGACCGTGGGCCAGACCACCCGGGCGATGTCGGCCTCGCGGGTGAAGTGGGCGCCGAGTTCGTGGCGCTCGACGGGTGCCAGGGCCTGCTCGAAGATCGAGCCAAAGATCTCCGGCCGCACGTCCTGCCAGTCGAAGTCTTTCGCGGCGCAGTAGATGTCGTGGACATGCTCCGGCGAGAGCACGAGCTTCGGCTGCTTCCCGTCGAAGAGGGGGCCGTTGACGTAGGGCGCGAGGGCGTTCGTCTTGCCGCCATCCTTGCACGCGAAGTCGTCAAAGAGCTCCCACACCGGATCCATCCGGCCCTGGCGATCCGCCCCCCTCATGGTGCTCGTGAAGAGGTTCGGCGGGATAAGGTCGGTGTCCTCCGCGAACATGGAGAACACGCACTCCAGGATGAGCTTCGCCACACGCTCCCTGTCCTTTTCCGGATCCGAGGACGCCTCGACCACCTCGCGCACGATCCGACCGAGCCTTCTCGCCACGTCCGCTGTGACACGCTCCGACCGTCCGGCGAGGTCGGGCTCATCCCCGCGGAGAAAGAGCAGGGCATCGCCACGCGCGGGCAGCTCATCCAGGGAGAAGCGCAGCTTCGGCGCGAGCTGGCCGTCCTCTTCGTTCGTGTCGTAGATCCAAAATTCGCGGAAATTGCAGAGCACCATGTAGCGTGGGCGCACACGCGACCAGTACCGGAGGATCTGCTCGTGGTGCCTCCCGAGATCCTTCTCCGAAGGCGCCTTCATCTCCCAGACGCAGACCTTCGGCAGGTACATGTCCATCCGCTCGGTGTCGTACTGCGGGGTCTCGCCGGCAGGGAAAAGGGTCCGCTGGGCGCGCCTCGTCCCGGGCGGGGGAAGACGAATCGGGTGCTGCTCGAAGATGGTGCCCGGCTTGAAGCTGACCTCGTAGATCTCCAGAAGCCCCTGGAGAAACTGCTGTGCGCCGGACTGCTCCGTGCCCACGAAGTTCCGCCACTGGTCGACGAAGACCTGAAGCTTGGGCACGAGGCTCTCTTCCCAGCCGGATACCCTCGGATCCGATCCTCTTGTCATGCCGGCGAACTCTTCGTCAACGCGATTCACGGCGAGGGTCGTTCGGTGATAAGTGATACCCGAACGTGGCCCGTCAAACTCTTACTCGGCGGTCGGAGGGGGAGAAACGCGCCATGCGCTATACCCTGGGCGAACGGTTACTCGAAATGAAGGCGACCGAACCAATTAACGCTGTTGATGAGACTATGGGTCAAGGAGCTTGCTCCCCAGACACATCGAAATACCGGCCGAAATCGCAGATAGGAATATGCAGAACGCGAACAGACCGGAACCCCAAACCGTCCGCCAGCGGCTGGGCGCTTTCTCGACCAGATTGGGGACGCCCGCGAGAGTCGCGAGTTCCTTCTCGATCTTCCAGACACCGGCCTTGGTAGTTCCGTAGATCCACCAGTTCTTGAAGATATATACCAAGATCGCGAAATTGAAGATCCCCAAGAGGGATACGGCCCAGACTTTCCCCCAAGGGGTCAGGTCTATCCTCTTGGCGATCACTCCAGCAACCATGGCAAGATTCAAGGCGGTTCCCTGGAACGTCACCGTGAATTGGCGTTCCGATAAGGACCTGAGGCTCAGCATGTATTCGCCATAAAGAGCCTTCAAGGCCTCCACCCCTTCAGTGCGCTTCATTTCCCCGGCGGATCGCAGCGATCATGACATTGCGTTTTAAGAGCGAGCCGTATGCGGCCATCGGGTAGCAATGAGAACGGGCCGTCGGCGAGCGGCTTCTTCTCGTCTTGCAGCGCCGTGGAGCAAGGCTAGGGAGGATAAGCGCCCGAAGCCGTCGGGGTCAAGCCACGTTTCTGGCCAAGGCACGGTGCGTGACCCAGCCGGCGGCGGGGCGTTCGTCCAGCTGGCGGCGGTCCCGGGCGACGAGGTTGGCGAGGTCCTCGCCCGCGTGATGGCCCGTCCCCGGGCGCACTTCTCCGGTGTGTGCCGTGGGGGTCGTTCGCCGCAAGTCGCCCGGGGTCACGGCGTCTATTTTCGCGGCGGTCGTTCCTGACCCGTCAGGCTGGGGGGGTTGTGCCGCCGCCGGTGGTGCCGGTCGAACGTTCCGCGCCCCTGGCAGCGTAGAGTTTGGTGAGCGCGAAGGCCTTGGCGAGGGCCGGGCGGCCGAGCAAGCGGCCGGCGGAGCGGGCGGACTTTCGTGCGGCGCGGCAGAGCGTCACGATGAGGCCGTCGAAAAGATCGATTTCCTCCGTTTCGACCGGGGTGCCCCGGGGTGGCGCTTTGGTGGGGGCCACGTCGCGGAGCTTCTTGGCGGCTTTGCCGATCGTGGCCACGGCGGCGGGGCCGCCCCGACCCTTTGCCTCCTCGGCGATGACCTTGTCCTGGAGGGCGCCGGCCAGGAGACCGAGCTGGTCGGCGAGGAGAGTGGCGTCGTCTCCTGCGGTGCCGGTCCGTTCGAGGACGGCGGTCGCGCGCTCGACAGCCTTCTGGGGCGCGTCCCCTTCCAGTTCGGCCAGGCTCGCCGCGGCATTACCCAGGACGGCGCGCCCCTGAGTGCGCGCGCCCTTCCCGGCGTCCATGGCCGAGACGTAGGCGAGGGAGGTCGTCTTCTTGCCGGTACGCGCGCCCTCGCGGCCGCCGCCGGCGGCGAGGAGCCCGTCTCGCGCCCCGGTCAGGCGCGTGGCGTCGTCGGGTCCGAAGCCGTGGTCCACGAGGAAGGTGGCCTCGGTGCCCAGCGAGTTGATCGTCTGGTTTGCCTGGGCAAGCGTGTCGGCCGAACCGTATTGCCGTCCCAGGTTGACATATTCCTCGCGCTTTCGCGCGGAGAGCGTCGAGAGGTCGAGCGCCATCCTTCCCTCCTTCTTTGTTTCTGTCACGGTTGACGGCACAAGGTGCACCGGCAGGGAGTGTTTGTCAATCGGAAATTAGATCCCTGGAGGAAGCGGTTCCACCGCGGCGCGGGCCGGTGCACACCCTACAAGCCAGGTCCGAGCCCCGGCAGGCCAGATCCGAGCCCCGGCAGGCCAGATCCGTGCCCCTGCAAGCCAGGTCCGCGCCCCGGCAGGCCAGATCCGAGCCCCGGCAAGCCAGGTCCGCGCCCCGGCAGGCCAGATCCGAGCCCCGGCAAGCCAGGTCCGCGCCCCGGCAGGCCAGATCCGAGCCCCTGCAAGCCAGG
>JACQVV010000268.1 GCA_016209595.1 Planctomycetota bacterium | reverse complement strand
TTGCACCTGGCGGTGCAACAGCGAGAACTTCGGACGATCCGGTGAGAAATGCGGGCTAGCAGCCTGTGGAGAAAGTCATTTGGCCCGAGCGCGGGGGGCACCCGTCGCGCCGCAGGCGCGACGGGTCCGCCCGATGCCTTCGTTGCTCGGCCGCGCCGTAGCGCCAGGCTACGCCTGGCGGCCTCGCGCCTCGGCCTCGGTCGAAATCGCGCGAGCTCGGTCTCAAAGCACTTTCTCCACAGGCTGCTAGGGACACCGCCCCGAGAGGGCGTAGATCGATCCGTCGCCGGTCCCGACCACGACGTCCTGGTTCCCGTCCCCATCGAGGTCCGCGACTGCGGCTCTTCCCTCGATTCCCTTCCGCGACGGAGCGGTCCAGGACCACCTGTGGCGACCGCTGCCAAGATCGAGGCACCATACCCGCCCGGCCGAGTCGCCGGCGACGACTTCCGAACGGCCGTCCCCGTCGAGGTCGGCGATGACGGGCGTCGCCTGGACCGGCGCGGACTCGAAGCGCCAGAGGAAGGCGCCCTCGTCATCGAGGCAGGCGAGGCCGCCGGAGCCCAGACCGAGAACGAGCTCGAGCGCCTCGTCGTCATCGGCCTGGCCGAAGACGGGGGTCGCTGTCGAGCCGCCGGCACCCTGAACCCGCCCGATCAAGTGTCCGTCCGTCGCCTCGAGCACGAAGAGATCGCCCTCGCTCCCACTCGCGAGGACGACGAGAGGGCGGCCCGGACCGAACCTCCCGACGGACACGCCCGCCCGGAGGATCGATCCGAGCGCGCGCCTCCACCGCTCGCGGCCGGTACGACCCTCGAGGCAAAGGACGTCGCCCGACGTCGTCGCGAGGTAGACCTCCGCGCCCCGCTCCGGGAGCTGGGCGACGGTCGGTCCCGACCAGACGGGGCCGCCGGCCTTCGCCTCCCAGAGGCGCTCACCGGTCTCGCCCGACCAAGCGGCCAGGCCGCCCTCGCCCCACCATCCCGCCGCGACGAGGTCGGGGACCCCGTCGCCGTCGAGCTCGCCGACCGTGGGCTCGGCGTAGCCGAAAGCGGGCGCGGTCAGGTCCTCGACGACCCGTCCGGTCCGAGCGTCAAGGAATCGCAGGAAACCGCCGACGTGCCAGGTCGCGATCTCGGGCCGGCCGTCTCCCGTCCGGTCGACGAGAGCGATCGGGCGAATCATGTTGTGGACGTGGGTCTCGCTCCAGCGGATCGCCCCCGTTCGTCCGTCGATCGAGACCACGGCCTCTCCGCGCGCCTCCCGCGACGAGATCGGGAGGAAAACCTCCGGCACTCCGTCCGCTTCCGCGTCGTGGAGGACCGGGGCCGCCCGGACCGCCGCGCCGGTCTCGACCCGCCAGAGGACGCGCCGCCCGGAGACGGCCGTCGGACCGTCCGGCGAGTCGACGAGGTAGTCGGTGAGCCCATCGTGGTCCAGGGCCAGGTCGGAGATCCGCGAGGGCATCGTCTCGATCCGCGCCTCGAACACGCGCCTGCCGTCCTGGTCGACGACGACGAGGTGGCCGGCCGACGTCGCGATCGCCAGCTCGAAACCATCTCTCTTCTCCCCCGCGACCGCCACTGGAGGGCACGCGATGGGGGCGGGAAGCTCGATCCCCCATACCCCGCGGCCGCCCTCGGCGGAGACGAGATGGATCGACGAGCCGGCGGAGACGAGGACCGAGCCCTCCCCGACAACGTCGACGCGATCGATCGCGCCGGCGGCGCTCCAGCTCCAAGAGTCCCGGCCGGTCTCGAGGTCGATCGCGAGCAGCGATCGCCCGCCGGCGCCGAGGCCCACCGCGAGGCCCGCTCGAGGCGAGACGAGCCTCTCCGCGAATTCCTCCGGCAGCCGGCGCCTCCAGGCGGGCTCTCCGTCGTCCCGCCGGGCCACGCCGGATCCGTCGGCGTCGATCGCCAGGAGCCAGGGGCCGGAGGTCCAGGTCCGTCCCGGGCCCTCGAGGACGCCCGAGCGCTCCCGGGCCGGCGAGACGAAGAGCGTGCCTGCTACGGAGCCGGCGACCCAGTCGTCCCTCCAGAGCGTCCACTCCTCGGCGCGCTCGGAGTCCAGCCGCCCCGTCCAGAGGAGCGACCCGGACCCGCCGCCGATCGACCGGAAGACGCCGCTCCGCTCGAGGAAGAGGTCGGCCAGGCCGTCGCCGTCGCGGTCCGCGTCGCGGCGGGGGGGCCAGAGGACGGCGTCGAGGGCGTGCCGCCAGAGCTCACGCCCATCGGCCGAACCGAAGGCGGCGAGGATGTTCCCCTCGAGGAGGGCCACGGGGTCGAACGATCCGTCGCCGTCGAGGTCGGCCGCGACCTCGAAGAGGGGATCGGGAGTGTCCCGGAGCCCGACGTCGCGGTGCCGGAGGATCGGCAGGGGAGGGGTCGTCCAGGCCGTTTCGCCGTCGTCGAGCTCGAAGGCGGCCAGACGGAATCCGCGCTCGTCCGAGAGGCAGGTCACCCACCGGCGAACTCCGCCGCCGGGCCGCTCGACGATGCGTCCGTCCGTGAAAGCTTCGACCGGCAGATCCTTCTCGTAGAGGAGCCGCCCATCCGCTCCGGAAAGGAGGACGAGTCGGACGTAGAAGTGGATGAACATCAGATCCTCGATCCCGTCCCCGTCGACATCGCCGGGCCGGCGGGCGGACGCGGCATCTCCCCGGCGGCTCCAGAGCACGGCGTCGGGGAGGTTGACCGCGAGCGACGTGGTCGCGCCGGGGCGGATGTCGACCTCGAGCGTGCGGCCATAGCCGCCTCGGCGCTCGACCTCGACCGTCCATCGGCCCGTCGGGAGCGCGAGCGATCGGACCGGGGTTCCGCAGGTGATCCCGCCGATCCGGACGAGCCCGCCCTCGGGGTCGCTCTCGACGGCGAGGAACCCGGTCTCCCGGACGAGATGGACGGGAATCTCCCGGGTCTCGCCTCGCCTGACGTACTCCTCGCGGTGGAACGCGACGTAGCCCGGACGCTCGACGAGGACGTCGTGCCGCCCGGCCGGGACGGTCAGGCGAAGCGATTCCCCCTCCACGTCGTGGGATTCGTCGGCGATCGTCGCCCGAGCCCCCTCGGGCTCGATCGAGAGGACGAGCGTTCCGGGCCGGGTGAACGCGTGGATCGCGGCCACGATCGTGAAGACCAGGACGAAGAGGACCGCTGCCGCGGCGGGGACGAGAATCGACCGCCGCCGACGAGCCCACTTGGCGGCGCGCGCGATCGCCGAGTAGCGCATCGCGGCGAGCGGCCGGACGTCGAGCCAGGCCTCGACGTCCGAGGCCAGAGCGACGGCCGTCGGATAGCGGTCCGCCGGTTTCGCGGCCATCGCCTTCGTCACGACCGCCTCGAGCTCGGCGGGGATCGCCCGGCCGGGTGCTCGATCCGAGGGCCGCGGAACGAGACCTTCGAGGACCTGGAGCCGGACCTGGGCGACCGGCCCCTCGAAAGCTGGGCGGAGCGCCAGGATCTCGTAGAGGATCGCGCCGAGGCCGTAGACGTCGCTTCGCTCGTCGATCCGGTCGAGGAGCCCGGCGGCCTGCTCGGGCGGCATGTAGAGGAGAGTCCCGAGGACCGTTCCCGCCTTCGTGACGTGCGGCGCCTCGTCGCCCTCGGGATGGGCGCGGACGGCCTCCTCCTCCGCTTCGGACGGACAGCCGAGGACGCGTGCCACCCCCCAGTCCATGACCACCACCTCGCCGAAACGCCCGACCATGATGTTGGCGGGTTTCAGGTCGCGGTGAATCACGCCTCGCGAGTGGGCGAAGGACACGGCCTCGCAGACCCGAAGAAACGTGCGCAGGAGCCCCGGCAACTCGGCGGGCCCGGGACGGCCCTCGGCCAGGATCTGGGCGAGGCTCCTGCCGCGCACGAGCTTCATCGAAAAGTAGACTCGTCCGTTGGGGGCGAGGCCGAGCTCGTGGACCGGGACGATGTTCGGGTGCTCGAGCTGCGCCGTTACGCGGCCCTCGGCCACGAATCGCCGGAGCGCGTTCTCGCCCATGCCGCGCCGCGCCACCTTGATCGCCACCGTCCGCCCCGTGTCGGGATCGACGGCGCGAAAGACCGTCCCCATTCCGCCCTGGCCGATTGCGCGGACGTCGCGGTAGCGACCAAGGTCGATCGCCGCGGCTTCGTGCTCGTCGCGTGGAACGCCGCGAGCCGTTTCCGCCGCCGCGGCGAGCTCGAGGCGCAGGATCGACTGGAGGATCGCGCTGGGGGGTGACCCGGATTCGCTACCCTCGCCGACCCGCGCCGGCCGCGCGGCGCGCCCGGCCGAGATGAAGCCGGCGAGGTCAACCGGAGGCTCGGGCGGCGAGGCGTCGGGGTCGATCCATTCGGTCATCGGTAGAGGAACGGGATCTTCGTCTCGGACAGCGGGTGGATCATAGACCCGAACCGATCGCGCGGCTCAAGGACATCCGGCCCCGAGTGCCGGGGAACGGCTGAAGAACCCCGCCCGAGGGATGGATAGATAGCATAAAGCCGATTCCCGGACGCTGGAAGGACGGCTAGACATAATGGTTGGACCAGCCGCTCACGTATTCGTGAGTTACGCTCCTTGGGCGTGATCCAAGAAACCGAGAGCCACACCGGGAGGGCTGGTCCATGCACAACCTACACTTTGTCGGTCTAGACGTCCACAAGGAGTCCATCGCGGTCGCGGAGGCGTGTGGAGGGAAGGCGGAGACTCTGGTGACGATCCCCAACGAGTGGTCGATCCTCCTGAAGCACCTCCGACGACTCGGGCCACCGGACGCGCTGCGCTGCTGCTATGAGGCAGGATCGACCGGCTACGGACTTTACCGGGATCTCATGCGCGCCGGACTCGAGTGCAGTGTCGTCGCTCCCTCTCTCGTTCCGGTGCAGACCGGAAACAAGGTCAAGCAGGAAGTCGATCGCTTCCTCGAGGCGCGCGGCGAGCCGCCGGTCCCGCCCCGGAAGGACGATGTAGGGGTCCGTGACGCCGATCCAGGTCATGAGGTCGGAGCGGGTGGCCGCGGCCTTGGCCGACGGAGAGCCCTTTCGCAGGTGTACCTGCACGGTCCTGGTCTTGCTCGGCACGTCCTCGTCGTCCTGGAAAACGAGGTCGGAGACATCCACGTACCGGACGGACTCGACCGGAGCGTCCACTTCGCCGACCTCCCGGAACCTCACCTCGAGGTCCGTGACCCCGAGGATCTGGCGATCGACCCTGGGCTCGTCGAGCCAGGGGTTCGGGTGCGCCCGCTTCGAGAAGGCCTCCGAAACGATGGCGAGCGCCGTCACCCGGTCCATCGGACGAGCGAACCGCTCCGGCACCGGCGGCACCGCGCAAGCGACGGCCGAGACCGCCGCGAGAACCGCGCAGGCAGTCCTCGTCAGTCGTCCTCGTCTCGGCTCCCGAACCGGTTCTCCTTCGCGTCCCATTCGAGCCTCCCGTGGTGGTCCTCCCACCAATCATGCCACGAGTGAGCGTCCTCCTGGGGGATCGCCTGGCCCGAAAGATCGACGAGGCGCCGGTAGGCGCGGGCCCGGAAGAAGGGGGGCGCGTCCCGCCGTTCGGCGAGGTGGATCAGGAGGTGGAGCGCCTGCGGGTCGCCGTGCCCGACGAGCGCCTCGGAGGCCGCGAGCTCGAGGTCCGGGTCGAGCTCGCGCCGTTCGAGAAAGCCCGCGAGGGCCTCTCTGGCGCGGGGGCTCTTCGAGCGCCCCAGGGAGAGGACCGCCTCCCGCTGGACGCCCCTGTCCGCGTCCTCGAGGGCCTCGCAGAGGAGGTCGACCGCGTGCGGGTCGTCCCAGCCGCCGAGGCGGCGCGCGGCGTCGGCGCGGCGCTTCACCTCCGTGTGCCGGAGTTCCGCCGCCAGTCCCTCGAGCGTCTGGTCGTGCGAGGCCCGGTCCTCTTCGCCCCTCCGGGCGAGCGGGTACGCTGCGACGAGATCCGTCTGGAAGACCTCGTGCGAGAACGAGACGCCCACCAGGACGACGGCGAGGGCGGCGAGGGCGGCGACGAGTCCCGCGTAGGCCCTCCGGGCCGGCGCGAAGCGCGTCGCCGCGAGCGCCCCCAGGAACAACGCCGAGAGAACCGCCACCACCGTCGGGCCCGTGGGGAGCTCGCCATAGAGGGAGAACGCGACCCCGGCGGCCGAGGCCGTGACCGCCACGGCCACCGAGAGGAGCTGAACGCGCCCGAAGCGGCTCGCCACGAGCATCGCCGTCACGGCGGGCAGGATCATGAGGGCCACGACGAGGAGGATCGATCCCGCCCGGAGGCTCACCGCCACGGCCACCCCGATCGAGAGATAGAGCAGAAGGTCAAAGACCCGGGCCGGAAGGTTGAGCGTCCTCGCCGTCTCCTTGTCGAACGAGCTGAAGAGGAACTCCTTCCCGAAGAGGGCGTGGAGGAGGGCAAGCCCGGCGAACGACCACGAGAGCACCCGGAACTGGAGCGGCGAGACGAGGAGCACGTCGCCCGCGACCAGGTTCTTGAGCTCGTCCATCCCCTCCGCGCTCTCCCAGATGAGGAGGACGGCGAGGCCGGCCGCGATCGCATACCCCACCCCGATCAGTCCCTCCTGGGTCACGCGCTTCCCGGAGTGATGAACGCCGAAGAGGAGGACGCCGAGAAGGGTGAACGCGAAGGAGAGGAGGAGCGGGCCCGTTTCCTCCCAGGCCTCTGGGTCGATCGAGAGGCCGGCCGCCCAGCCCGACGCGAAAAAGGCGAAGCCGATCCCCATCGCGGAGACCTCGGCGAGCGCCACTCCGACGAAGACGATCCGCTTGACGACAACGTAGACGCCGAGATAGGCGCTCATCGCGGCGATCATCGCGAGCGCGAGCACGTTGGTCGCGAGCTCGTCGTAGGGATAGAGGAGGATGTCGAGCAGCGGATCACCCCCCGCCGGGGCCGCCGGCGAGCACGACGCGCTGCCCCCCGACCTCCCCTACCCGCACCGGGATGCCATAGACACCAGACAGGCGCTCCGAGGTGAAGATCTCGTCGATCGGACCGCAGACGAACGTCCCGCCCGAAATGAGGGCGAGCTCCCGGACGTAGCGGCAGACCACGTGGAGCATGTGGGAGACGAGGAGAACGGTGCGCCCCTTCCGGTCGTGGAGCTCCGCGACGAGGTCCATGATGCTCTTCTCCCCCACGAGGTCCATGTCGTTCGTGGGCTCATCCAGCACCAGGAGCTCGGGGTCTCCCACGAGCGCCCGCGCGTTCTGGGTCCGCAGCTGCTGCCCGCCAGTGAGGTCGCGGTAGTTCTCTCCCGCGAGGTCGAGTATCCCCGCCGCCTCGAGCGCGCTCCCGACTTTCTCGTGATGGACGCGCCGGGGCCAGCGGAGCATCCCGATCTCCCGGTAGAGCCCCATCAGCACGATGTCGCGCACCCGGAGCGGGTAGATCGGATCGAGCATCTGGCGCTGGGGGACGTAGCCCACGCGCAGTCGCCGGCCCGCCCGCCGCTCGATCCTTCCTGCGAGCGGCGGGAGCAGCCCCAGGACCGACTTCAGAAACGTCGTCTTGCCCGAACCGTTCGGTCCGACGATCCCGAGGAAGCTCCCTTCGGGGATCGCCAGGTCGATCCCCGAGAGAACGACTCTTGCCCCGTATCCGATGGAGACGCCCTCGTAGCGAACGAGCGGTCCCAGGTCGCCAGTCATGGAAGGGCTACCCTCCCGCCGCCCCGGCCAGGAGCACCGCGATCCTGTCGAAGAGACGGAAGTAGTCGGTCGCCGCCTCGTCGCCGCCCACGCCGGAGGGGATCTGGAAGGCGGAGATGCCCGTCTCCTCGGCGACCGTCCGCGCCTTGCCCAGATCGTAGTAGGGCGCGTCGAAGATCGCGCGGACGCCGTGAGAAGAGATCGCTTCCCTCACGCGGGCGAGGTGCGACGGAGTCGGACTGATCCCGGGTTTGGGCTCGAGCGTCTCGACGACCTCGAAGTCGAAGGCCGCCGCCAGGTAGACCCAGGTCGTGTGGTAGGAGACGAACTTCTTCCCTCGAACGGGGAGCATCGACTTCCGCCAGCCGCCCAGTAGATCGGCGAGCTGGGTGCCGTCCATCTCGTTCTCCTCGAGGAACTGGAGAAGCCCGCCCGAGCGCTGGAGCCGCTCCAGGTACTCGATGCCCACGAGATCGATGAGGTCGCGTCCGAAAAAGGCCTCGTCGATCCGGCGCTGAAAGTCCGCCAGACGCGCGCGATACGTCTCGGCCCCCGCGGGGTCGACCCGCTCCAGGCCCTTTTCGATGTTCGCGGCGAGGATTTTGCCGTTCAGGGGATCGAGCCAGACGTGGGGGTTCCCGTAGGGGTGGATGTCCCCTTCCGCGCGGGTGAGGCTCGCCGGGACCTCCAGGCGCTCGACGCCCTCGTAGGCATCGAGATGCCCCTCGGCGCCGCGGCGGACCTTTGAGTTCCGCGCCCCGTCAAGGACGCGCTCGACCCAGGGTTCGAGCTGCATCCCCGTTTCGACGAAGAGATCCGCGTCGTTCACCTTGAGCATGAGGGTCGGGGTCGGGATGATGAAGTGCGGGTCCTCGATCCCCCGAGAGAGCGAGATGGCCTCGACCCGGTCCCCGCCGACCTCCTGGGCGAGAGAGCGCAGTGTCTCGGTCGTCGTCACGACGACGACTCTGTCCTGGGCCGTGGCGAGGGGGAGAGCGGCCAGGAAGGCGAACAGGACGGCGAATGCGGTGCGGCGCATGGACGAGCCTCCATTTCTCATCGATTGACCCAGTACGGCTCGACCGGGTGGGAGCCGAAGACCCAGGTGACCTGGAAGAGCAGCGTGTCGTTCGTGAGGCCCTGCCGGTCCTCCTCGTGCTCGAACCCGAGCCGGAAGCGGAGGAACTCGCTCGTGTAGTAGGAGAGGTAGAGCCCCTCCTTGTGATGGTACCCGTCGATTCTGGAGAACTCGGGCGGCGAGAGGAGGTCGAAGCGGCAGCCGGCGTAGAAGTTCTTCAGGAACTGGTACTGGACAGCCGAGTAGAGCCCCCAGCGCTGGCGGACGCGGAAGCGGCGGACGTCGCGCTCCTCGAACTCGATCTCGACCTCCTCGACTCCGGCGTCCTCGTCGCCCTCGATTCCGGTCCCGAAGACCTGGAACTCGCGGGTGATGTCTTCCTGTTCCTCGCGGTGGAGGAGGTACGTCTCGGTCTGCCAGAGAAGAGAGGTCTGGTCGCGCCCCTTCTCCGGCCGCCATCTGTAGTAGAAGTCCCACCCCCAGAGCACGGCCGTCCGGTGTTCGTTGTCGAGGTCGCGAGGGTCGTTCGGTTCCTCGGACTGGCCCTGGGCGTTCCCGACATAGCCGGATGTCCCAAGCTGGAACTCGTGCGCGGCGGTGAGCTGCTTGTGCCAGGAGAGCCGGCCGATGCCGGCCGGATCGTTCGAGCGAGCACCGGCGAGAAGTGCTTCGTTCTCGCCGTTCACGAGCTGGAGCGAGAGCGTGATCGCCTCGTCCCAGGGGTTGTGGACGAGGTATTCGACGCCGACGCCGTTCTCGATGTCCCCCTCCTCCCCCAGGAACGCGATGAGCGGGACGGGCCGGCTTGTCCACGGGAGATCGTGGGTGTGGGTCGTGTTGACGATCCCGAAATCGGTGCGGAAGCGCCCGACCTTGAACTTCAGGTTGTGGCGAACGTCCTCGAAGCCCGGGATCGTATGCAGGTCGAAGTACGACTCCTCGACCGAGAACTCGTACTCGTTCGGGTTCTCCTCCTCGGCCGCGATGATCGCCACGGCCTTGGCATACGGGTCGATGTCGGCGCGGAAGTCCGCCTCGAGCTCCCGGAAACTCATCCGGTCGGTGATCTCGACTGCGTCCTCGTTCCTCACCCGGTGCCGGTCGAGGCGCCCCAAGAAGTCACCGAAGACGGTGATCCGCGGGTTGAACTCGTTCAGCGTGGACGAGACGATCGACCCGGGTCCGGTGAGCTTCGCTGCCGCGTCCCCGACCGCCCTCTCCCGCTCCTTCTTCTCCACGAACTCCTGGGCCTTCCGGCGGAGATCGTCCTGGCGCCTGGCCTTTCCTTCTTCGCGGACTCGTTCGAGTTCGCCCTCGAGGGCTTCGATCCGCCGGTCGTACTCGCGCTTCAGCTCGTCGATTTTCTCCTCGAGCTCGCGGGTCTTGTCTTCTGGAACTCCTTCTTCACCTTGTCCCCGGGCGCGGGCGCACAGGGTCGCCAGGACGAGCCCGGCGATGACGGACAAAGCGCGCATGGTGAACGCTCCTCGTGCATGGGGTCCTTACCGCGCGCCAAAGCGGCGCGCGGCCTGTCTCGGTCGCGAACTACGACTCGAGGGACCCCGGAGGAGCGCGATTCTGGTAGGCGGGGAATGCGTGGCGAACGTCCGGCGTCGCCTGGGCGGGCGCCGCCGCGTCGCCCGCGGGCTCCTGAGAGATCGCGAGCCCGGACGCGTGGACTTGGTCGGCCGCAAGGCGCGATAGCTGGCAGACCGCGCACCCGTGGTGGTCCAGGTGCGCCGGGCCCTCCAGGAACGCGTGGAGCGCGACAGCCGCGGGGAGTGCCGCGACCACGACCGCAAGGAGGGTCGCCAGACGCCGATTTATCGCGGGCTGTCGCATGTTCTAGTGCGGGATGCTAGGACGCCTCGCCCGCTCGAGTCAAGGGAGCTCTGTGATTATTCGGGGAGCTCCAGCAAGACGACCTGGCGCTCGTCGCTCGTGACTCGCGGAACGGCGGAGGCGTCGAGGACCACCCGGCAGGAGCTCCGGACGTCCGGAGGGAGTTCCTGGATTCGCCCCGGGTCGATCAGGCAGTAAGCACGGGGAGAGCAACCCACGTAGCTTCGCAGGCGGTCGTGCGTGACGACGTTCTCCACCGGGCGGGGCAGGTAGAAGAGCGTCGCCGGCTGGACGTGGTAGTGATAGGCGAGGATCGGGCCGTCTCCCGAGATCGAATGCACCGCGCGGGCGAGCGCGCTCGCCGACTCCCGGTCGTCCTCGAGCGGCTCGAACCAGACGCGGAAAACGACGAGGCACAGGATCGCAGCGGCGACGGCCGGGAAGAGCGGGACGAGCCGCCCGGCCAGGAGGCCACGAACGTAGAACCACCCGGTCGCGGCGAGCGCGAGGGCGACGAAGACAAGGCCGGGGAGCGATGCGTCCAGGAGCGCGTTCTTCCGGAACGGCACGAATCGCAGAAACGGGAGCGCGAGTCCTGCTGCGACGACCGCCGCCGCCACGACCCAGGAGGTCCAGCGCGCGAGCTTCCGCACCCAGGCAGGCGCCTCCGCCAGCCGCGCGATTCCCAGGGCGAGGAGAGATGCGTACGCCGGCACGAGCGGAAAGAGGTAGTACGTTTTCTTGCCGGCGAAACAGGAGAGGACGAGGACCGGGACCGCGATCCATGCGAGATAGGACCACGCCCTGCGATCCTTCGCCGCCCAGACGGCGAGAGGAAGAAAGACGATCCACGGGGCGAGGAGCTCCGGGAGCCTCGGGAGGTAGTGCCAGAAGGGCTCGGAGTGCGTCCCGACGATGCGCCCCTCCTCGGGGTCCTGAAGGCCGATTCGCGTGAGGATCTCCGCCTCGAAAACCCCGCTGCCCTCGGCCTCGGCCGCGAGGTACGCGTACCAGGGAAGGGCGAGGGCGAAGAAGAGCGGGATCCCCCAGGCGAGATCGGCGACCGCCGCCGGGGCTCGGGAGGGCGCCGCGAGAACGCACGCGATCGCCGCGGGAAGGACGAAGACGAGCACGACTGGCCCCTTGACGAGGATCCCGAGAGCCAGCGCCGCGAAGAAGGCGGCGCGCGAAAGCGGATCCCGGCGGCCCCGGGCCCAGCCTCGATGGAACGTCCAGACCGCGAGAACGACGGCGAGCGCGAGCAGCCCGTCGATCGTCGCCCGCCGTTCCATCTTGAAGTAGAACGCCATCGACAGGAGGAAGAAGCCCGCGAGAGCGCCGGCCAGGGGTCCATGCACCTCCCGGGAGAACCGGTAGGTGGCAAGGACGAGGAGTGCGCCGCAGAGAGCGAAGGGGAGACGAAGCGTGAAGGGCGTGGCCCGCCCGGTCGCCTGGAACGAGAGCCAGGCGAGCCAGTAGGGCACTGGCGGCTTGGTGAGCCGCGGCTCCCCCTGGAGCCGGGGCAGGAGGAGGTCCCCGCTCCAGGCCATTTCCCGTGCCACCTGCCCGATCCTCGCCTCCTCGCGTTTGGCCACCTCGACCGTCCCGAGGCCCGGGACGAGCAGGAGCGCCGTCGCGGCCGCGAGGGCGAATCCCGGGCGGGCCGCGGCCATCGCCGCAAAGCGCGAGACCAGGGAGCGAACCCTCCCGGGCGGCCCCGCGTCAGGCATGTCGCTCGAGTGCGGTCGGATGTTCTTCGCGGGTTCTTGCCCGCCGCTTCGCGCGGCGGGCGAGGAAGGCGGCCAGGATGGCTCCCGCGGCGGCGAGAGCCAGAAGCGCGAGCCCGATGGCGAGCTCCGGCGTATCCGAGACGTAGGCGGGCCCGACCCGCGTCACGAGGTACCATGCGGTCGATGCCCACCCGCTCGGCTCGAGGATCACGCGCTCTTCCTCCAGAGCGTCCGGCCCCACCCGGACGTCCATGTAGCCGTTCTCTCCGTCCGATTCGTCGGCGAGCGAACCGGAGAAGACGAGCGAACCCACGATCCGGACGGGGATGCCGCTTGACTCGTACTCCCGGTACATCTCGACGTGCCCGCAGTAGTAGACGAGCTCCGGATAGAGCGCGAGGATTTTCACAAGCCTCTCGCGATCGAGGTGGTCCTCCACGTGATGATCGCTTCCCGGCCGCGGATCCTGGAACGGCTTGTGGGCGAAGACGAAACGCCTACGCGGCGGCCCGGACGCGAGGGCGCCCTCCAGCCAGTCGAGCTGGTCCTTCCCCATGTACGGCGCGCCCGTGTCGAGGAAGACGTACTGGGCCCCCCGGAACTCGAACGAGTAGTGCGTGGGGCCGAAGACCCGGCGAAAGTCCTCCTTGCGGGCCTCGAAGGGCGGCGAGCGCCGGTCGCCCACGAGGTCGTGGTTCCCGATCGCAACGTAGACGGGGACCTCGGCCTGGGCGAACAGCCATTCATAGTACCCGAAGTACCAGCTCCGCTCCTGGACGAGGTCGCCAAGGACAGCGACGAAGTCCGGCCGTTCCCGTCGGGCGTCGGCTAGGAACCGCTCCAGTACCACGAAGTTCAATTCCGGATCGCCGGCCACGAAGAACCGCGCGGGAGCGTCCGGATGCGCGTCCTTCACTTCGAGCACGACCTCGCTCGACTTCCGCAGATGGACTTCGGCCGAGAGCGATGTCGGACTTCGCCACGTCTGCCGCGAGACAGGCCCATCGAGACGGGCGACGTCGCGGTTGAGGTTTGAGAGGATGACCACCACGACACAACCGTCGTCCGGGTTCTCGTTCGAGATCTGGATTCTCGGACATGGCACGATGGCCCGGAACTCGACCTCCCGTGCGGTCATGCGGACCGGGATCGCGCCGTCGGCCTCGACTTCGAGATAGAAGAGCATGTTCCGGTCGGCCGGTGAGGCACGGATCTCTGGCGCGGGCGAGAAGAACGATCCCAGCACCAGCGCGAGGCCCGCACCCGCAAGGAACGCGAGCGCGAGACCGAACCAGGAGTTCTTCACGTGACCTCTTCCATGACCGAAGGCGCGGTAGTGTACACGCAACCCTCCTCGCGAGTCGTTCGCCCGTGCCCGAATTGTCGTCCGAGTTGTCGCCCGTGGTTTGACCTCCCTGCTATGCTTGGAACGGACGATCGAGGACAGAAAGGGGGAAACTCGAATCATGACCGCCGCGAAGCTTCGCCAGGCTGTCTTCCGAAAACCGTTCCGTCCCCTCCGGATGCAGCTCCATGCGGGGGACCCGGTCGAGGTCCGCCACCCGGAGTTCATCGCGATCACGGATTCGTGGGTTCTGGTCGGACAGGATCCCGCCCCCCCCGTCGTTTTCGAGGCGGAAATGGTGGTCTCGATCGAGTATCTCGACGGCAGCCGAGCGAAGGGCTAGCCTCCCAACAGGACGCGCCCCAGCCGTCGCCGGAGGGCCGCGAGGTCCCCCTCGCCCGAGCCCCGGAGGTAGGCTTCCAGGAACGAATCGACCTCTTCGCGCGAGAGGCTCCCCGCGAGATCGCGGAGCATGAGCCGCAGAGCCCGGATGCGGGCCGCCGGTCGAACGCGGCCACGGATGCGGATCCGGTTGTACTCGATCGCATAGAGCTCGCAGCTCGCGGGGTCCTCGCCCGTCACGAGGATGTTCTTGGGCTGGATCGCGCGGTGATCGATCCCGGCCTCGTGAAGGCGTCCGATCCACTCGCCGGTGTGCGCGAGGAGCGCGGCCCGCGCGGTCGCGTCGCGACACAAGAGCGAACGCCACGGCCTCGCCCCCGGAACCTCCCGGCAGAGGAAGAACGTGGGATCGCTCAGGACCCCGAGCCGGCGTGTCTCGTGGCAGACCAGGGGCTCCGCCGCGCGGAAACCGCGCTCGAGAAGCCCGGCGCAGCCGTCCCATGAGACCCTCGCCCTCGTGGGGCGCAGGATCGACCAGAGGGCGTGAAGGAGGTCGCGGTTCCGGAACCGCTTGAGGTAGACCGCCGTGTCGGCGCCGGCCAGTCGCCACGGAATCCGGTAGACCGTGCTCGTGTTCGAGCGGGCGACAAAGCACTCCTCGAGGCCGCCGAGGAACGCCTGGGTTGGAGCGACGAAGGGTCCGAGATCTCTCTCGTACTCCCGGTTCACGAGGGCCGGCATGCGTCCCCTCGCTTCGCTCGGGGCAAGCTACTTTTCCTCCCCCTCCGAGAGCCGCACCCGCACGGCGCGGCGGAGCAGCCACATCACGCCGAGAAGATCCACGAGCCCGCGCCAGGCCCTGTTCCAGACACCGTACTTCGAGCGCCCCGCCTTCCTCGGCCTGTGGTTCACGCCGACCTGAGCGTAGATGAGCCCCTGCCGCGCGAAGAGGGCGGGGAGGAAGCGGTGCATGCCGACGAAGGGCGGGAGCGAGAGGAAGGCCTCCCGCGGAAAGACCTTGAGCGAGCAGCCGGTGTCGGCCGCACCGTCGCGAAGCGCCGAACGGCGGACCGCGTTCGCGATGCGGGAGGAGGCCTTCCTCACCCAGCTGTCGTGGCGCTTCAGGCGCCGCCCGATCGCAAGATCCGCCCCGGAAAGCGCGGAAAGGAGGAGCGGGACATCCGCCGGGTCATTCTGCCCGTCGCCGTCCATGGTCGCGACGTACTTCATCCTTGCCGCCCGCACGCCGGCCCATGTCGCGGCGGACTGGCCCGAGTTCTCGGGCATTCGGACGAGCCGGATCCGGGCGTCCCGCTCGGCCGCTCGGGCGACCTCCTGTGCCGTCCCGTCCCGGCTCCCGTCGTCAACGAAGACGACCTCGAACGGGAAGCCCAGGGGAGAGAGCGCGGCGAGGATCTCGGCGGCGAGCGGCGGGACGCTCTCCTCCTCGTCGTAGGCGGGAATGACCACGGAGATCCCGCCGGCCGTAACCTTCTCGGGCATGTCGTACGAGCTCGCCGCCGGCTCCGCCATCCTCTCGCTCCGGGTCCCCCGTTTTCCGCGGTGGGCCGCTTTCAGCCTGTGGAAAAAGTCATTCTGGCTGCGCGCGGCTCTTTCGGCCGATCTCTTCGTTGCTCGGGCGCGGCGTAGCAGGGCTACGCCTCGCGCCCTCGCGC
>JACQVV010000267.1 GCA_016209595.1 Planctomycetota bacterium | reverse complement strand
TCCGCCGATTCTGGGCTCCTCGGGCGACGGCGCCTCTCGCCCCGGGATGGAAGTGTGCGGAGTTGCAACAACGGTCGAACGAATTCGAGCAGGACGATTGGCAGACTGCCGGCCGTGGCCATCGACGCGCCCCGTGTCTCTTCGACCTCGACCTTCCGCTCGCGGGCGATTCGATCGGCGCGCTTTCGGGCCAGGCTGCGCTCGTCCTGGAGGACTCGGTACCGCCCTACGTCGTGCCCGGCCGCGGAGAGTTTCCGGCGGGGGCCCGGGATTCACGGCACGCGGGCGCCCAGGCGTCTCCGCGCTACTCGCTCCCGTTCGATTGGATCCCGCGCAATTCGTCGAGCGATTCGACCCGGGGAATTCTCTTCAGCCGCAGCTCGCATGTCGGGGCGCGGGGTTGCTCCGCCGCAATGGCAGGCGGGTGACGGCTTTCTCCCATCGGCCAGCCTCGGTAGCCTCCCGGCCGGGAGGAACGCCACGGAGGCTTCGATGGAGGAGTGGTTCCACGCGCTCCTCACCGGAAGGGCAGTGAGTCTCCGGCCGGAAAGGCTACCCGGAGCCGGGGGGGTCAAGCCCCATCTTCCACGATTCTTCGAGGCCGGAGGGAGCGATCCCCGCCACCGTGCCGGCGGCCGTCCGACGGGATTCTTCGCCCGGTCCGGCCATCCTCCAGAGCACCCCCTTGTCGTGTCTCCGGCCATCGCCCTGTGCGAGGTCGAGCGTGCGCCTCCCCGCGCGAACCCGCGGCTCGCAGCCGAGCGTGGCGCCCTTCCGGCCCTCCACCGCGCTCCTCGCGCCCCGTCGACGGCCGATCGCCCCCTTCTACCGCGACCCGTTCTTGGCGACGATTCTCATCTCGCCGATCGAGGAAGCCGTCAGGATCCGCTCGAGCCACCGATCGAGCCGCCGCGCGTCCCGGGTCCGCCGAACCTGATCCGCGATCCGGACGGGTACCCTGCCGAAGCGCACCTTCAGCAGATTCAGGAGCACTTCGCGCTTCTCGGCGAGACGCCCCTCCTTGCGTCCTTCCTTGAGTCCTTCCTTGAGTCCTTCACGGATCAGGTCGTCCGCGTACGTCGTCTTCATTTTCGTCACCTCTCTTTGATCGGCCGCCCTCAGTCTACTCGCCAGCGCATCGAACAGGCACTCGTGTTCCCGTCGCGCCCGGCGGTGGATGATGAGCTGGCACAGGAATCGGACGTACTCGGATTTCAGAGCGGCGCCTGGTCCGGGAGCCGTCGCCAGCGCCGCCGAGGCCCTCTCGAGCGTCGTGGCGAACTCCGCGCGGCCCGCCCGCGCGCGAGCGAACGCACGGAGGACCGACCCGAGAATGGGATCACGCTCCTCCAGAATCTCCCGACCCGCTCGAGCGAGATCCAGCCACAGGACGCGGAAGCGAGGAACGAAGGCCGCTGTCCCACCACGAAGGTCGGAGTCGACGAGCCCCTCGAGCTCGATCGGACTCGACCAGGGTCGTTCGCCCGTGTAGAGCACGATCGGAATGATCCCCGGAATGCAGGCTGGCTTCGGGCGCTCACGGCGCTCGCGATCCCAGATCCCCGCCATGAGATGAAGAAGGCGAACCGGCATCCAGGGGTCGAGGGTCGACTGATGTTCGAACAGGAAGTGGACGCGCCCTCGCCTCGGAAGCCCTGTTCGACGTCGCGCCGGGAAGTTGGCGCGGAAGTGGAGGTCGGACTCGCGGAGTCGCAGTCTCGAGTCGAAGGAAGACCGGTCGAGCCGCACGGTCCGTCGAGGATCGATCCCCGAGGCCAGTTCCGGCGCGAGGAGCGCGACGAGGCGCAGGAAGGATGCCGGGCTCTCGAAGAGCGTGCGAATCGCTCGATCGGGGAACTCTCGGATTCTGGACTTGCTTCGCGAAAGCATCTCGGGGCCCTGCATGTGGGTCTTCCGCCCTCCGCCGCGATTCCTCGCAACGACTGTGCCTCGTCGCGACGATTCGCGCGGAGTCCGTCGTATCTGGGCTCCTCGGACGGCGGCGTCTCTCGCCGCGGCATGGAAGTGTGCGGAGTTGCAACAACGGTCGAACGGATTCGAGCGGGACGTCCAGGAGCGATCGAAACTCGACTGGACTCGAGAGGATCGACCGGCGCGCCCGGTCGAGGAACTCGCGGATGAAGTCCGCATACGGAAACGACCTCATGGCGCCGCTCGCTCTCCTTCGCACAGCACGGACCCGAGCTTGCGGACCTCGATCGCGAGGCTCGCGACGAGGCTCCTCGCCTGGGCCAGAGCGCGCCCGACGCGCACGGCCGACGCGGGACGGATGGACTTGAGGGAGCTCGTGGCCGAGGTCCCCCTCGAGGGCAGGCGTCCGACGATGGCTCGAGGGTCCTCGTGGTATGGACAGGGT
>JACQVV010000293.1 GCA_016209595.1 Planctomycetota bacterium | reverse complement strand
GACCTCCTTCAGACCAACCTCCTCGATGACCTCCTTCAGGCCAACCTCCTCGATGACCCGCTTCACGCCGATTTCCTCGATGGCTCCCTTGAGGTCGAGTTTTATCTCGCTCATGTCGATTCCCCTTTGCTTCAGGGCACGGCGGAGGACGAACCTGCGGTGGACGAAGGCCCGGGAGAGAAGGTCCCCGTACGCCACGGGATCGAGCTCCCGGACCAGACGCTCGACGGCCTCATCCGAACCATAGTACACGATCCAGGGGGCGTTCTTCACCGTCGGCGGCAGGTCGTCGGCCGAGACGAGGAAGATCGCGGGATGGAACCGCGCGACGCGCCGGACACCCGGCCGGAGCGTCGCGAGATCGACCCCGCCCGCCCGGAGAAGGTCGTGCGAGAGCGCTGCCCCGACGAGCACAATGCTCGATCTATCCGGCTCGATCGGGCGGCGTGACTCGATGGCCTCGCGCTCCAGGAGGAGGCCCAGCTTTCCGGCCAGCCGGAAGACGTCTGGAACACGGACCATCGTACCCGGGGCCTTGTTCTCGACCCCGGTCAGGCCGCCGGGCACGAAGTCGAAGAACTCGAGCGGGGGTCGGTCGAGGGGTCCCCACAGCACGATGTCAACGTGCATCGCCCCTCCGGCCACCCGCCTCTTGGTCTCGATCCGCTCTTCCTGGCCCCGTAGCCAGGAGAGCCACAGCCTTTCGTGGAGGTGATCCCATTCGAATGCCATGGCGCCAGCGTAGCAGGGGGGTGTGACAGCTTCGGGCGTCGTGGGGACCGAAACGCGGTCCTACGCGCTCGATCGAGCGGATCCCCTCGCCGCGGCTACCGGCCCCCCGCGCTCCGGATCTCCCGGTCGAGGAGAGCTGGGTCGAGCTCGAACTCGCCGGCCGCGGCGGCCTCGCGGAGGAGCTCCGGCGTCCCGGCCCCGGTCGCGAGCACGAGGTGGGCGAGGACCCGATGGAGGCTCTCGGCGTCGCGGTAATAGGCCAGGAGGGGCCCAGCTGCGCGCAGCCGATCGAGAAAGGCCCGCAGCGCGGAAACGCCCTGCTCCGCCTCGATCCGCGCGAGGAGCGTCCGGCCGCCCTCGATGTGCGAGCGGTAGGCGGTGTCGGCTTCGGCCTCCCGCCCAGTCGCGGCGAGGATGCGGGCGCCGAGGAGCTCGCGCAGAGGTTCGAAGAGTTCCTCGGGGAAGCAGGGACTGACGCCGTGGAGGACGGCGTGGTAGACGAGCCCCTGGGCGATCGTTCGGCGGAGGTAGGAGAGCTGGTCGAGCACGCTCGCGCCGACGTCGAGTCCGCTCCGCGTGAACTCGACGCGGTCGCCTGGCTTCACGTGGATGCGGTACTCCAGGGGTGGGAGGCGCCCGAGGATCCCCTCGGCGGCCTCGCGCGCTTCACCGGCGAACTCGGCGAGCTCCTCGATCGTCCGGTGGGAGGCCTCGATGTCGCCCTCTGCGAGCCAGACCAGGCCCGGTCGGGTTGCAAGGACCTGGTAGGCCGTCCGGGAGGAGCCCGCGAGGGCGATCGCGGTTTTCCCCCCGGCCTCGGCGGTCGCCCGGAGGCGCAGGGGTCCGGCGTGGGTCGAGGCGAGCCGCCAGCGGTCGGGCGCGGTGCGGTCGGAAGTCGGGAGGGGCTCCCAGAGAACACCGTCGATCGAGCGCGAGAGCTCGACCGCCTCGGGCGAGACTCCGCGCGCCGTGACGATCGCGAGAGAGGAAGGGCTCGTGATGAGGGGCGGAAGATCGATGGCGAGGCATGGCTCGCCCTGGTGGAGGTGGACCGGGAACGCGAGCGCGCGGCTTTCGCCGTTCGGGGCGCGTACCTCGATTGAAAGAAGGGCGCCCCGGACGCAGGAGACGCCGTCGGGGAGAGCGAGGGAGTCTGCCGTCTCAAAGGAGAGGCCTCCGTCGAGGCTGTAGCGCGCGGTGACTGAAAGCCCCGGCGCGTCGAACTCGAGCCGGTCGTAGCGCCCGAGATCGACCGTTTCGGGGAAGGAGAGATCCAGCTCGGGCAGCCGGCCCGCGGCGTGGAGGGCGAGCCGCAGGGCGTTCGTCTGGAGTTCCGGGTCGCTCCCCCGGAAGGGGTTGTCGGGCCAGTAGCGGATGAAGCCGCTCGCGGGATGGGACGGGTCGAAGTTCTTGTGCCAGGATCCGGCCTCCTCGCGCGAGGAGCTCTTCGAGAGGACGGTCGTCACGTCGCAGGCGAGCGAGGGCCGCTCGAGCATGCCGTCCGCGGTGAGCCCCCAGGCCCGCCCGGCGTCCGTGAGCTCCGCCCGGTGGGGATCGTTCCACTCCCCATCGCGTACCCCGAGAAGGCGCGCCCCCCCCGAGACGGCAAGGCGATCGCCGTCGCCGGGATAGATCCAGTAGAGGGGGATATCCGCCAGCCACACGACCGTGTTCCCGGTCGAGAGGTAGCGATGGAGGGTCGAGCTTTCCGAGAGGGTCTCGACGATCGACGCCGGCATGGCGGCCCGCGCGAAGACAACAACTCCCCGCCGCTCGCCCTGGGCGTGCGCGAGCATCCAGGCGCGGAGCCCATCCGTCTCCAGGACCTGGAAGGACCTCGCGGCGAGGTACGCGGCGAGGTTTTCGGGCTCCTGGACCCACTGGTCGTCGTCGAAGCGGGCGTCGTGAAAGACCGCGAGATCGACCGGCGGCGCCGTCTCGGGAAAGACGAGCGCGACTCCCACCACCAGCGCCGCGGAGGACCCCTTCTCCGGGGGCGCCGGCTCGCCCGGCTCGGGTTCCTCCCCGCTCCGTGGCCAGAGGAGCAGGGCGACGACCAGTGCGAGGACCCCGAACCCCGCGGTCGCTCCCGCGAGGATCGCCTTTCCGCGGCGCGATATGCGAGTCCGGGGGGCCTCGACCGGCCGCCCCGCGAGGTAGTTCGCGAGGTCGTCGGCGAATGCTTCGGCGCTCCCGTAGCGGTCCTCGCGGTCCCTCGCCATCGCCGTGAGGCAGATGCGCTCGAGCTTCGCCGGGATCGTCCGGTCGCGGAGCCTCGGCCGCTTCAGGATGCCGTGGAGGATCTCATTGTACATCTTGACGACCGAGGTCGCCCGGTACGGAAGGTGGCCGGTCAGGATCTCGTAGAGGATGACGCCGAGGGCGTAGACGTCGGTCCGCGCGTCGACGTCCCGCTCCTCGACCTGCTCCGGAGACATGTAGAAGACGGTCCCGAGGGGCGCCCCGCTCCGCGTGAGGCGGTTCGCCGCGTCGGTCGACTTGGACAGGCCGAAGTCGAGGACGAAGGGCTGTCCAGCCGCGTCCACGAGGACGTTCCCCGGCTTCACGTCGCGGTGGACGAGACCCTCGCCGTGGGCAGCGTGGAGGGCTCGCGCCACCTCCTCCAGGATCCGGAGGGCCTGGCGGCGCGCGAGCGAACCCTCCGCGAAGACCTCGCGAAGGGTCTTGCCGGCCACGTAGTCCATGACGAAGTAGGGCCGGCCGCCGTCCTCGCCCGCCTCGTGGATCCCGACGATCCGCGGGTGCCGCAGGCGCGCCGCGTGGCGGGCTTCCTGGAGGAAGCGCTCGACCTGCGTCCGTTCGACGAGGTCGGCATCCCGCAGGACCTTGATCGCGACCTCGCGCTGGAGGGCCGGGTCGCGGGCGAGGTAGACCACCCCCATCCCGCCCCGGCCGAGCTCCCGGAGGACCTCGTACTTGCCGATCCGGCGGAGCGCCGCCGCGGGAGGATCGACCCTCCCTCGGCAACCCGGGCAGGGAGGTTCGCGCCCGGGCGGGCCCGAGTAGAGGTACCGGGCGCGGCAGGAAGAACAGACCCGCCGGGCCGACTCTTTCTCCTGGAGGATCCGGGCGAGCTCCTCGCTCTTCATCGCCCCGCGGCGCAGCAGCACCTGCTCCAGGAGGACGGGCGCCCCCCGTCCGGCCGCGGTCTCCTGATCGTGGAGACAGCCCCGGAGCGTGGCCTCGTCGATCGCCCCGCGGCGGATCGCGATCTCCCCCAGGAATCTCGCGGTCGAACCCGGGTCGTCTTCCGCGAAGAGGGTCTCTCGCACCTCCCTGTCGCCTCTCAGTCGGGGGTCGCGCAATCGCTCCAGGGCGCCATGATACTCGTGCGCCAGGCGAAGCGCCGGGGTTGTCCGACTTGCCTTCGCGATTCGGCCGCCCCCAAGAGACCGCGACTCCGGATCGCGGTCTGTCCTCTATCGTCTGCCGCGAGAGGGCGCAGAGGGGCCCTCCGGCGGGATCGGCCAGGGAGCGACAAACTCGAACCGGAACTCCCTCCGGATGCGAGCGAAGTCGTCCAGGTTTTCCGTGATGAGGGTCAGACCCGCTTCCCGGCAGGAGACAGCGAGAAGGACGTCGTTCACGAAGGACTTGGGGACCCGGCGAAGATCGAGACCCTCCCGCCGGGCCAGGGAGGCCAGTACGTTTCCGGACCGCTTCCAGGCGCCGTAGGACGGCGTGACGACCCGGCCGGTCCGCTCGAAACTCTCCAGGACCTCTCGCGTGAGGGTACGCGCACGGGCGGCAGTCACCGCGCCCGCCAGGAGCTCTTCAACGACGACGGCGCTCATGTACAGGGCAGGGGCGAGCTTCCGGTAGTGACTCTGAAAAACCACCGCTCGCTCCGGGTTGCGCAGAGCGTCGACGTACAAGTTCGTGTCGATCGCATATTTCGTCACGGCTCCCGGTCGTCCTCGAACACAGCGATGAAGCCTCCTCTCCCTGCGACACGAGCGAAGCCCGCCCCGGCTTCCTCCTGGAAAGCCACCAGATCGAGAGCCCGCTCGATGGTGTCCGTCTCGGTGCGTGTGCCCAGGATCTTCCGTGCGAGGTCGATCTTCCTCTGGTCGAGGCGCAGGTTCTTGCGGCGGACCCATGTCCGATTTGCCGAACGGGCGTGCGCCTTCCCGGAACGACTTGTGGCGGACTGCATGACGTTGTCCTCCCTCATCGAGAATCTGTACACGCTCATTCTACGGCTGTACAACGACACCTGCCAATCGTACTCCGACGCGTCGTAGCGCCTGTCGTAGAGCGTTCGCGCAAAGTCGCCCCCTCGCTCCGCTCGGGGCAAGCTTGCCTCCAGGCGGGAGAGGGCGTCCGCCGCGGCGATCGTCTCGTGGCGTGCTTTGTCGCGGTCCCGGGCCGGCCGAGTCCGGTCCGCGAAGATCGCCCAGGCGCGGTCGAACGAGTTCCGGAGGACCCGGATCGCCGCGAAGTCGGGGCTTTGCGGATCGGGGGGGCGGGGATCGTTCGCCAGGCCGAGCGCCTTGAGGACCGAGGCGAGCTTCCGGGACGCGAGCTCGCCCTTCGTCGCGAGATCGAGGAGAAAGCGCGTGTAGCGCGACCCGGAACGGACCCGGGCGGCGAGGATATCCGCGGTCTCGCCGGGGTCGTTCGCCGCGCACTTGGCCCAGCTTGTGGCCGCGGCCACGGGGCCGACCTCGCCGAATGCCCGTGAAGTCTGGTCGAGGAGCTCCCCGAGATCGGCGAACGTGCCGGGGCTCCGGGCCTCGAGCCGCGCCGCGGCACGGAGCCAGGCGGCGGTCCCGTCGATCCGCGCCTGCCAGGTCTTCGGGTCGGTGCTGCCCGGGTTAGCCCGCCTTCGCTCGGCATCGGCGCGCGTCCGGGCGAGCTCCTGCCGGACGAGATCGGGCGCCCGGAGCCCCGCGAGATCGGTCAGGGGATCGCCCTTCCTCGCCAGGGTCTCGACGAGGCATCCAGAGCCCTCGCCAAAGCCCGAGAAGCCGCTGCGAAGAGGTAGCCCTCGACGCGTTTCGTTCCGTACGAAACCCAGGTCCGCGCGGACTGGCTCGCGTACTACATGCTCCGCGCTGGCGCGAGCCTACGGGGCGCCGGGTCCGTTCCACCGGGGCCTGCGAGGTTCGCGACTACCAGGACACCCGCCGGACCCCGGGTACGTGATCGAAGTGCTGGTCGCGCGTCACGACGGGTAGGCGGTGCTGCACCGCGAGCGCGGCGATCCAGACGTCGTTTTCGGGGAGGGGTCTTCCCTTGCTCCCCAGCTCTCGGCGAACGGCCGCATAGGAACGCGCCGTGTGCTCGTCGACCACCAGGATCGTGCTCTCGCGCTCGAGGCGCTCCAGCCAGGGTTCGATCCTCCTCTTCCATCGTGAGCCGCTCAACCCGAAGCGATACTCGCCGAGAACGATCGCCGGGAGGTGATGCCGGCGATCGCCTTCGAGCACCGCTGCGATCGCAGGATCGCCGGAGAGGATCGCGGAGACCGCGTTCGTGTCGAGGATCATTGCCAGGCGCCCGGGTCGATCTGCTCGAATTCCCGGTCGATCGCCTGGTCGAGCATGCTCAGGGCCGTGCGCGGCACCTTGCCGAAGGCGGACCGCCACCCGCTCGTCTCGCCGCCGCTCTCGCGTTGGAGCTTCTCCCTCAGCGCCTGTTCGAACAGGGCCTTGAGCGAATGCCCGGACAGCGCCGCATGCGCCTTGAGCTGGCGGTAGAGGCCCTCGGGGAGCTCGATCGTGGTCTTCATATGGGAAACAGTAAAACAAGGAATATGGGTCGTCAAGCCCTTGTTGCGGCTCGGGGTCGGGCACTCGCCTGCCTGGCACCCTGGCACCCGGCACCCTGGCACCCGGGCGAGGACACGTAGCACGCGCGGGTCGCGGGCGGAACGCACTGTCTTGCTGGCCTCGGGGCTACTTCTCGTACGGCACGCCGAGCGCGGCCGGGGCGCGAGCGCGGCCGACGAGGCCCGCGACGACGATCATCGTAAGGACGTACGGGAGCGCGGTGAGGAGTTGGCTCGGCACGGGCACCCGCCAGCGCTCCAAGGCCGCGCACAGCGCGCCGGCGAAGCCGAAGAGGAAACAGGCTGCGGCAACGCCCAAGGGGCGCCAACGCCCGCAGACGACGGCCGCCATGGCGATGTAACCCTTGCCGGCGGAGATGTCTTGTCCGAATCGCCCCACGTTGAAGGCGAGCCACGATCCCCCCATGCCTGCGAGCGCCCCGGAGAGAAGGACGCCGCGGTAGCGGAGCCCGGCGACCGAGAGGCCGAGCGTGTCGCAGGCCGCGGGGTTTTCGCCGACGGCGGAGAGCCGGAGTCCGAATCGCGTCCGGAAGAGGAGGAGCCAGACGGCGGGCACGGCAAGCGCCGTCAAGAGGACGAGCGGCCTCCCGAAGAGCGCGTTGACGACGTTGCCCCAGGGGCCCTCCGGTACGAGCTCCCACGCGGGCAGGACAGGGACGGTCCCCGAATCGGTGTCGCCCCAGATGAGGTCCATCCCGTACCCGGTCGCACCGCCGGCGAGTAGGTTGATCGAGAGCCCGGAGATGATCTGGTCGACCTTCGCCGTCACCGTGAGCAGTGCGTGGAGGAGCGCGGTGAGCGTCCCCGCCAAGACGCCCGCTACGAGCCCAGTCCAGGCGCTCCCCGTCGCGTGGGCCGCCGCCGCCGCCGCGAACGCGCCCACCAGAAGCATCCCCTCCAGGCCGATGTTCACGACCCCCGCGCGCTCGGAGCAGGTTCCGCCGAGGGCCGGGAGGAGGTAGGGGACCGACGAGAGGATCGTGAGGTAGACGAGCAGGAGGGCCTGGTCAAGCATCGGCCGGACTCCGCTGGAACCGCGCCACCGCCCCCTCGAAGAACTTCGCCGAGACGACCACCAACACGATGACGAGGGCCTGGAGGATCTCGCCCAGCTCTTTGGTCGCGTATCTCTGGAAGACCTGTCCGCCCTCCGAGAGAACAGCGAACAAGAAGGCGGCCGGGAGCACCGCGAACGCGTTGTTCCTGGCAAGCAGCGCGACCGCGATCCCGAGGTAGCCCTGGCCGGAGGAGAAGCCCGCTTCGAAGTATCCGTGCGAGCTTCCCAGGACGAGGTTGGTCCCTCCGAGGCCGGCGAGCGCGCCGCTCCCCAGAAGCGAGACGAGGGTCATCCGGCGAATCGAAACCCCACCATACTGGGCCGCCGTTCGGTTCGCGCCCACGGCCCGGAGCTCGTAGCCCAGCCTCGTCCTGGCGAAGAGGTAGGCGACCGTGGAGCACGCGGCGACCGCGAAGAGGCCGGAGAGGTTCCCCTGCGAACCTAGCATTGACTTCGCGAAGGCGGAGAGGAGCGGAAGCCTGCCGGCGTCGAGGACCGCGGGCGTGTGGCTCGTCCGCTCGACCGCGACCATCGCGAGGAGCCAGTGGATGACCGAGAAGAGGACGAAGTTCATCATGAGCGTGTTGATGACCTCGTGCGTGCCCCGGGTGGCCTTGAGGATCGCGGGCGGCGCCGCCGCTAGAGCGCCTCCCGCCGCCGCGGCAAGCGCCAGGAGCGGCACCGCCACCGGCGCGGGCGTCGCGGCCGGGAGGGCGAGGCCCGCTAGCGCGCAGGCGAAGGCCCCCATGTAGAGCTGCCCCTCCCCCCCGATGTTGAAGATCCCCGCCCGGAAGGCGAAGGCGGCGGCGACCCCCGTGAAGGCGAGCGTCGTCGCCTTGAAGATCACCCCTCCGAGATAGATCGGCTTGCCGAGGGTGTTGGCGAAGAGCTCGCGATAGACGCGCAACGGGTTATGCCCGTTCGCCAGGATGACGAGTCCCCCGGCCGCCAGCGCGAGGAGGACCGCGGCGAGCGCCACCCCGGACTGGAGCCCCGCCTCGCGGAGCCGGCGGATCATCCATGACCCGCCATGAGGAGCCCAAGCCTCGCCTCGTCCACCTCCGCCGGATCGACTTCGCCGGCGATCCTCCCCCGCGCCAGGACGACGATCCGGTCTGAGATCGCCAAGAGCTCCGGAAGCTCGGCCGAGACGAAGAGGACGCCCGCCCCACGGTCGCGCTCGACCAGGACCCTGCGGAGCACGAACTCACTCGCGCCGACGTCCAGACCGCGCGTCGGGTGCGCGGCGACGAGGAGGCGCGGCCTCCTCGCGAGCTCTCGCCCCACCACGACCTTCTGCTGGTTACCGCCCGAAAGCTGGGAGAGCCGGATCGCCGGATCGCGCGGGCGCACGTCGCAGGACTCGATGATCCCCTCGGCGTGGCGGTGGATCTCCCGGTGGCGGAGGCCGAGCCGTCCCGAGAAGCGACCCTGAAGCCCCAGGATCGAGTTGTCCTCGACCGAGAAATCGAGGATGACCCCACGCTCGTGCCGGTCCTCCGGGATGTGGGCGAGGCCCGCCGCATAGCAGGCGGCCGGGTCCTGTCGGTTCTCGCGGGAGCCGATCCTCACCGTCCCCTCCGACACGGCGCGGAGGCCGGCCACGCACTCAACGAGCTCGGTCTGCCCGTTCCCCTCGACGCCAGCGACCCCGACGATCTCGCCGGCGCGCACCACGAGGTCGATCCCCGACAGTGCCGCAGTTCCCCGGTCGGACAGCGCCGAGAGGTTTCCGATCTCGAGGACCGCTTCCCCGGGTTCGCGCGCGGCCGGCCGAACGGGCGGCGCAAGATCCCGGTCCATCATGAGATGGGCGATCTCACCAGGCGACGTGCCGGAGGTTTCGAGCGTCCGGACCGTCCGGCCCTGCCGCATGACCGTGACCCGATCGGACGCCACCATCACCTCCCGGAGCTTGTGGCTGATGAAGAGGATCGACTTCCCCTGCCCGGCCAGCCCGCGCATGACAAGGACGAGCTCGTCCGTCTCCTGCGGCGTGAGGACCGCCGTCGGTTCGTCCAGGATGAGAACCTCCGCCCGCCGGAAGAGGACCTTCAGGATCTCGACGCGTTGCTGCATTCCGACGGGCAGGTCCTCGACCTTCGCCCGCGGATCGATCGGCAGCCCGAATCGCTCCGAAATCTCCCGGACCTCGCGCTGGGCCCGGGCCCGATCGAACAGCGGTCCGCGGCGTGGCTCCGCCCCCAAGACGACGTTCTCGGCCACCGTGAGCGGTCCCACCAGGACGAAGTGCTGGAAGACCATGCCGAGCCCCGCCCGGATCGCGTCCGCCGGAGCGTGGTGGTGGAGCGCGTGGCCCTGGACCTCGATCGTGCCCTCGTCCGGGCTCGCGAGGCCGTACAGGATCTTCATTAGCGTCGATTTCCCGGCCCCGTTCTCGCCCACGACCGCGTGGACCTCGCCCCGGAGGACCGAGAGCGACGCGTTCTTGTTGGCGACGACCCGCGGGTAGAGCTTCGTGATCCCGTCCATGCGAACGGCAATCGCCGCGTCCGTCATGGAGTCGTGGGCACCACGATCTTCCCGGCCACGATCTCTTCGCGAAGGGCCATCACCCTCCGGTAGACCTCCTCGGGAATGAGGTCCTTGTTGTGCTCGTCGTAGACGAACCCGACGCCCTCGTCCTCGAGCCCGAGGACGCGCGTCCCGCCCTGGAACCTGCCTTCCTTCGCGGCCTTGATGGTCTCGAAGACGGCGACGTCCACGCGCTTGACCATCGAGGTCAGGATGTGGCCCGGGGCCTCGTGGTACTGATCCGAGTCGACACCGATGGCGAGCTTCCCCGTTTCCTTCGCCGCCTGGATGACGCCCAGCCCGGTCTTTCCCGAGGCGTGGTAGATGATATCAGCGCCGCTCCCGTACTGCCCGAGCGCGAGCGCTTTCCCCTTCTCCGGGTCCAAGAAGGCCGTGTCCTGTTCCCCGGCGTAGTTCGCGATCACCTCGACGCCGGGTGCGACGTGCTCGACGCCGGCGCGGTAGCCCGCCTCGAACTTGTGGATCAGGGGGATGTTCATCCCGCCGACGAAACCGACCGTTTTCGTCTTGGTGAGGAGGCCCGCTATCGCGCCCACCAGGAACGACCCCTGCTCCTCCCGGAAGGAGATCCCGACCAGGTTCGCCGGGATCGTCTCGGGGGGAACGGGGTTCATGTCGATGCAGGCGAACTGGATCTCCGGGAAGTCGCGGGCGATGGCGAGGAGGTCGTCCGTGAAGAGGTATCCGACCCCGACCACGACCGCGCACCCCTGGGCGCAAAGCCGGCGGAGTCCCGTCTGGCGATCGGCCGACTGGCTCGGTTCGTATCGCTCGACCTCGATCCCGAGGTCCTTTTGGGCCCGCTTGAGCCCCCGGTACGCCGACTCGTTGAAGCTCTTGTCGTCGATCCCTCCGACGTCGAAGACGATGCCGGCGTAAGGCTTCGGCGTGTCCTCGTCTCCCTCGCAGCCGCCGCAGCCGGCCAGAACAAGGGACGAGAGGACAAGCGTTGCGGCGAGGCTCTTGTGCATGGCGGCGACCCTCCGGAAGTGCCCAGGGACATCCTTAATAGCAGCCCCGAACGCGGCAGGCAATCGCCCTTCAGGGAGCGCGGGAGATCCGCCGGTCCCGGGCGACCGAGATCTCCCGCTCGCGCCGGACGGTCTCGACGAGGACCTCGTAGGTTACGAGGTAGAGGTTTTCCCGCTTCGCCGGGATCATCCCCAGATACTTCTCCGGCTGGTCGAAGACGACGAAGTCCGACGAAGCGCAGCGGTAGGTGGCCGCGGGGTCGACGGGGACGCCGCCCACCGTCGCTGAAAGGACCTCGACCTCGCCCGGCTCGGTCTGACGCCAGGAGTAGGCGAGCCCGGCGACCTGGAGGATGCCGTGGTCCTGCGACGCCGCGGCCCCGGCGTTGTACCGGCAGATCGAGAGGAGCTCGTCCCCCGTGACGTCGAATACCGCGATCGTGTTGTAGAAGGGCGCGACCTCGACGACGTCGCCCACGGTGAGCGTGCCGGCCGGGACATCCGTCCGGAGGCTCCCGGAGTTGACGAAGCCGACCTGGGCCCCGGCCGCCGCCGCGTAGGAGGCGGCGACCCAGTCCCCGAGGTTCGACTCGTCGTAGTAGTTCCGGACCCAGCCCTCCTTGAGCTCGCCGATCGGGACCTGGTACTTGGCGTCGAGCTCCTTCTTCAACCCGTCCACGAGGCTCGCGAGCTCTTTCCCCGCCTCCTCGGGCCGGTGGGGGAGGTCGAGGAGGGCGTTCTCGTAGCGAGCGATCCGGTCGCCCTCGACCACGACTTCCAGCCGCCCGAGCTGGCGCGCCTTGCAGCCGGCCTTGCAGATCAGGGTCCCTCCGACGACTCGCGGGCGTGGCAGCGCGGTGTGGTCGTGCCCCCCCACGATGAGGTCGATCCCCGGCACCGCCTCCGCGAGCGCGACGTCATCCTCGGTGTCCTGGTGGGTGATCGCGATGACGAGGTCGGTCTGGGGGTCGAGCTCCTCGACGATCCGGCGGGCGACCTCCACGGGTGGCCGCACACGGAGCCCGGCGGTGTTCTTCCGCGAGGTGACCTCGGCGAGATTCTCCATGACGAGCCCCACGAGCCCGATCTTCACCCCGCCGACCTCGACGACCCGACTCGGCGCGACCCCCTCGCAGAGAATCCCGCCGTCCTCGCGGTCGACGTTCGCGCACAGGACCTGGAAGCGGGCCATCTTCACCAGTCCCGCGAGGGCCTCCTGCCCGTTGTCGAAGTCGTGGTTGCCGAGCTCCATCGCGTCGTAGCCGACCAGGCTCATCATCTCGAAGATCGCGCCGCCGGGGACGCCCGCGTATTCCATCGCGCTCACCGGATGGCCCGCGAGAGCGTCCCCAGCGTCGAGGAGGAGGACGTCCTTCTCCTCGGAACGGATCTTGCGGACCATGGCGTCCAGGGCGAGAATCCCGCCCGACAGCTCGTCCCTGTCCTTGGGCTTCTCGGGCTCGAAGGAGGCGTGGATGTCGTTCGTGTAAAGAATGACGACCTGCGCCGAGGTCGGCCCGGATGCGCAGCCGGCCCAGAGAAGAATGGAGAGGGCGAGTGCCGGTCCGAACAGGTTCTTTCGATGGGTTGCTTTCACGGAAGCAGTATGCCAGCGATGGAGTGGAGGGGCAAACATGAGCGACATCTTCGAGACGGTGATCCTGATTGCTCTCCCGGCCTCGGGAAAATCCGAGGTCCGGAAATTCATTGCGGGGCTTGATGCGGCCGAGCGAAGGAGCGCGTTCCACCTCGGCGACACCGTCCAGCTCGACGACTTCCCCTACGTCCACTTCTTCCGCCGGATCGACGAGGAACTCCGCGGACTTGGCCGCGATGGGATCTTCTTCCATTCCCCGGACCGGCCCTTCAGAAACCCGGTCGACTGGGGAACCTTGATCCTGCTCCTGAACGAGGACCACGCCTGCCTGCTTTCCCGGACGAAGCTCGGCGGCCGGCCCGGAGGCGGGGCGCTCCTGGAACGGATCGACCGGGCGCGAGACGCGGTGGGGGGCGGCCGCCCTCTCGCCGCGCTCCCCGCCGACGCGCGGGGCCGGGTCGCCGCTGCCCTCGACCGGGAAGCCCGCGAGTTCCACGCGGGGCTCGACTCGAACCAGCCAGCGAGTCTCTCGGGGAAGACGGTCGTCCTGGAGTTCGCGCGGGGCGGCCCCGACGGCGCTTCGATGCCGCTCTCAGCCCCCTTCGGCTACGCGTACTCGCTCTCGCGCCTCTCCCCGGCGATCCTCGCGAAGGCCGCGCTCCTCTATATCTGGGTGACGCCCGAAGAATCCCGGCGGAAGAACACGGAGCGCGCCGATCCGAACGACCCGGGCTCGATCCTCCACCACGGCGTCCCGATCGAGGTCATGATGAAGGACTACGGGACGGACGACGTCGAGCACCTGCTCTCGACCTCCGGGCGCCCCGACACCGTAACGATCCAGGCCCACGGCCGGACTTTCTCGCTTCCCCTCGCCCGCTTCGACAACCGGGTGGACAGGACCTCGTTCGTGCGGAGGCCCCGCGGCGAGTGGAAGGCCGAGGAAATCCGCGCCCTCCACGACGGCCTCGCCTCAGCCTTTCAGCTCCTGTGGAAGAGGCGCCCGGAACGGTAGCTCGTTCCTGGTGCATAATTCGAGATCGGCCGGGAGAATAACCATGAGGAACCCAGGAAACCAGGAATCGGGCGGGCTCTTCCTGGGTTCCTTGGATCTATTTGGCACCAGAAACTAGCTCATCAGGCCTTGGCGAGCTCGTGCGCGGCGAGGGTCTCCCTCGCGCGCTTCTTCTCCGACCGCCCGAGGAACCAGATCGCCACGAGGATGAGCCCGAGGGCGACCCAGTCCGGGGGTTTTGGGTTCTTGTCCGGGAGGAACGCCTGCCAGGCGACGATCGTCGCCATGGTGCCGGCGATGAGCGACGTGAGGCGGTTCACGAGAACCGCGAAGGTGGCGGTGCGCCCCTTGAACAGGAAGAGGAAGACCGAGAAAAACGCCACGAAACCGAAGACGGTCCCCACGAGCGCGGCCCAGGGCCACTCGCCGTGCGGGGCCGCGATCGTGTCGTGGAAGGCCGCGACCAACTCCGGGGGTTTTGCAACCGAGCGCGCCCACAGGAAGAGCCCGGCGGCGACCAGGATGAGCGTGCTGGTGGCCGAGATCTGCTCGATGCCGAAGAAGCCCTTGTTGTCGAGCTTCACGCCCTTCGCGCGGGTGTTCTTGAAGTAGTTCATGATGTAGATGCGCACGAGGTAGGCGAGGACGTAGGCACCGAGAACCCAGTAGAACGCGGCGTTGATCGTGGCCGGCTCTGCTTGCTTCTTAGCCGCGTTGTCCGCCGGCCAGAAGATCTGCAGCGCCACCGCGAGAATCGCCACGAGAACCCCGACGTTCTCCTCCCAGTAGACCTTCTTCTTGAGGATGCCCTGGCGGATCTGCGCCTCATCCACGAGCCGGCCCATGGCGATTACGCTCCCGCGCATGAGCACCGTCGCGACCATGACGGTCGGCGCGAGGGCGAAGAGGAGCGTCGTCGTCGGGATCACTACCGCCGTGCAGATCCCCGACGGGATGATGTAGAGGTACTCGCGCGGGACCTTCACCCCCGCGAGCTCGACGCTCCCGTTCGACTGGAGCCTGTACCACTTGAGCGCGAGCACCACGAGGATGCAGAGAACGGTCCCTCCGAGCGTGCTGTAGACGGTGAACTCCAGCTCCGTCATGAACGGAACGCCGCCCACCTTCCTCGTGAAGTACTTGTTGAGGACCATGAACACGGTGTAGAGGCTGAAGTAGCCGATGCAGAGCTGGATCAGCCTCCCGGTGCTCCCCTCTTCAGTCTTCCACATGATCGCGTTTCGTCCTCTGGTGTTGCGTGAGGATAGGGAGGGTGAGGGGCGGTGTCAACCCAAGCCTCGGGCCTTCTTCCTCCCCAAGAGATCCATCCACGATAGGATGATGTCCGTGAAGGCAGGCATCCTCCAGAGGCTCGTGAAGAAGGCTCCCTTCGAGCCGTTCACGATCTCGTTCAGGAACGGCGAGCGACTGGACGTCCGACACCCGGAGGTCCTCTGGATCTCCAACGCGATCTGCGTCCTCCGCGACCCCGCCGACGAGGAAGGCACGAGCTGGCAGATCTTCTTCCCGATCGAGATTGTCTCGATCGAGCCGGCCCGGCGAAACCGGCGCGCGAGGGCGAAGCGGCCCTGACCTCTACCGCGCCGCGCCGGCCGTCTCGCGGATCACGGTTTCGCCGACCTTCTTCCAGTCCTCCAGGAACTTGGCGAGGCCGACGTCGGTGAGGGGGTGCTTTATCAAGTCGCAGAGGACCGCGTAGGGGACCGTCGCCACGTCCGCCCCGATTCGGGCCGCTTCCAGGACGTGGAGCGGCGAGCGGACGCTTGCCACGAGGAGCTCGGTGCGGAAGTCGTAGTTGTCGTAGATCCCGCGGATATCGCGGACGATTTCCATCCCCTCGTGGCCGCGGTCGTCGAGCCGGCCGACGAAGGGGCTGATGTACGCGGCCCCCGCCTTCGCGGAGAGGAGGGCCTGGAGCGGCGAGAAGCAGAGCGTGTTGTTGACCTTGACCCCTCCCTCGGAGAGGGCCTTCGTCGCCTTGATTCCCTCCAGGGTGAGCGGGATCTTCACGACGGCGTTTTCCCCCATCCGCACGATCTCGCGCGCCTCGGCGAGCATTCCCTTGTAATCCGTGGCGACCACCTCGATCGAGACAGGCCCCGGGACGATCGAGAGGATCTCCTCCACCGTCTCCCGGAACCCGCGCTTCTCCTTGGCGATGAGGCTCGGGTTGGTCGTCACGCCGTCGAGGAGCCCCATCGCGAGGGCCTCCCGGATCTCGCTCACGCTCGCCGTGTCGATGAAGAACTTCATGTCGTCCTCTCCTCGTCCTTACGGACCCACGATCTCGAACTCGAGCCTCGCTTCCGCCTTTCCCTCGGGGCCGTCCTTGCCCGCATCGGTCACCGTGATCTCGAACGCGTACGGACCGGGTGGAAGGTCGTACGGAAGGCGCACATTGTAGACGGTGTGGTGGAGCTCGGAGGGTCGGGTCGAGAAATTCTGATCGACCGAAGTCTCCCCGCTCCAGCGGGCGAACGGGTGCTCCTTGCCGGCGGCGTCCACGATTCGCATCCGGATCCACTGGCGAACGCGGTATCCGTCCGGGCCCGAATCGACCGCCCAGCCCTCCAGGTGGATCCGGACGTGGACCACGTCTCCAGCCTCGTGGGAGGTCCGCGCTGTGGGCTGGAATACCGCCTGCGCGCCGGACCCTTGACGGTTCATGAAGGTCGACCGAACGACGGAGAGACCCTTCACGGGGTCGAGCTTCCCCTCCGCGCGCCGCCAGTAGTCCGCGGCGCGCTCGCTGTCGCCGAGTTGCCGGTAGAGGAGCGCGAGGAGGGAGAGCGTGTCGAAATCGGTCTCGTCGAGGTGGCGCCTGTGCTCCTCGACGAGCTCGTGCGCCCGGATCGGCTCGTGGCGGTAAAGATGGTACGTGATGAGATCCCGGAGCGCCCGGGATGGATCGGGGCCGTTCGCGAGTCGCGCGAGAAGGTCCTCCTCCGAGACGGCCCCGGGCGGATCCCCCGCTTCCGACCCGGCCCCTCCGGAGGCGAGCCCGACCCGCGGTTCCTCGCGCTCGCCGGGCGGCTCGGCGTTCCCGCCCGGTTTCGGTCCGGGGTTTCCGGGCGCCACGAGCGAGCCCGTGTCCGCCGGCTTCTCGCCGCCCCTGGCGGCGCCGCCTGGAGCCGTTCCACCCTCGGATGCCGGGGACGGTGCCCCGCCTGCCATGCCTGCCTCCGTCGCGCCGTCGCCGGGCGTCCGACCCGGTTCGGGCCCCGGTCGGGCGGCGAGATCGAAGTCCTCCGGCCCGACGAGCGACGGAAGCGGGCCGGGCGGCTCGGGAGCGGCCGCGCCCTTAGCCCCGTCCGGCGTCTCCGGGTCCGAAAAGCAACCGGCAACCCCCGCGAGCGCAAGGCCCCACGCCAGCCGGGAGGGGACGCGCGTCAACCGCCCCCTCCCCCCGTGCCGCTGTCGCCGGAGTCTTCGGTTCCGTCGCCGGGTTTCTTCTCCAGCTTCTCCAGGACGTCCTTGGGGTCCTTGAGCTCGCGCTCCCACTTCGTGTACTCGCCGTAGAACTGGTCGGTATCTAGGTACGCCCTCCGGTCAGCCTCCTCCGCCGACAGTCCCTCCTTCTTGTACTTCTCTCGGAGGTTCTCGCGGTTCACTTTCAGGATGCGGTCCCCCTCCTTGACGATCTCCTCGTAGAGGAGGACGCATTCCCGCATGTGCTCGATCGCCTGCTTCCGGAACGGATCCTCGGGGGAGTCGCTAGCGATGTTCTGCTTGCACGCGATTCCATCCCGGTACGCGATCCTCGCGTCCTCGTACTTCTTCCGGAGCTCCGCCCACTCGGCCCCGTAGTCGGTCTTCCTCTCGATCTTCTCGGGTAGAGGATCGCTCCACGGCCACTGGAAGACCTTGATCTTCTCGAGGAAAACGAGCAGGGCGGCGACGATGGGGAGGACCACGAGCAACAGGAACGGGATCAGGAACTTCGGGTTCCTCCAGCGGGAGGCGGCGGGTCCAGCCACCTCCTCCTCGGCCACGCCGCGGCGGCTCCGCCCGGTGGTCGCCGAGCGGCGGCTCCGGTCGGTCCTCTCCTTGCGGTCCTTCGCCGTGCGAACGGAGTCCTTCTTGTCCTCGCGCTCGCCCTTGGGTTCGAGCCCCGGTCTCCGGACGCCCGCCCGGGGGTCCTCCTCGGAGGAGCTCGATTCCTCGTCCTCGGAGTCGCTTTCTTCCGCCGAAGGTCTCTTTCCGGTGCGGCGGGCCGGGCGGTCCTCGTCGTCGTCGGGGGCCTCGCTCGCCTTGCTCCGGCCGCGCGGGAGGGGGGCGCGCTCCTCCTCCTCTTCTTCTTCTTCTTCTTCCTCTTTGTCGTCCCGCGTGTCGGCGACGTCTTCGACCTCGGAGTCGGGAACGCTCCGGCCGCGCGGGAGGGGGGCGCGCTCCTCTTCTTCTTCCTCCTCTTCTTCTTCTTCTTCTTCTTCCTCTTCTTCGTCGTCCCGCGTGTCGGCGACGTCTTCGACCTCGGAGTCGGGGACGCTCCGGCCGCGCGGGAGGGGGGCGCGCTCCTCTTCTTC
>JACQVV010000292.1 GCA_016209595.1 Planctomycetota bacterium | reverse complement strand
GGGCATGAGGACCGGGTTATGTCGGTCGCCTTCTCGCCGGACGGGAAGCGCCTCGCGAGCGGGTCCAAGGACAAGACGCTCCGCCTCTGGGACGGCGAGACCGGCCGGGCCGTCGCCACGCTCGAGGGGCATGAGGACAAGGTTGTGTCGGTCGCCTTCACACCCGACGGGAAGCGCCTCGCGAGCGGGTCGCAGGACAACACGATCCGCCTGTGGGACGCCGAGACCGGCAGCGCCATCGCCACGCTCGAGGGGCATGGCCGGTGGGTCGTGTCGGTCGCCTTCTCGCCCGACGGGAAGCGCCTCGCGAGCGGGTCGCTGGACAAGACGGTCCGCCTCTGGGACCTCGAGACGCTCCTCGCCCCACCCGACGAGCTCAAGAGAATCGTCGAGGAGCTCACGGGCATGACGCTCCGCGGGATCGAGGTCGTGCCGAAGGAGGAGTAGCGCCGCCCCCTGGCGGCACATCGGGACGTCAGTCGCCCCGACCCTCGAGACGCAGGAGACGGTCGCGCAACTTGGCGGCCAGCGGCCGGTGTCAGGCACTCGCGCGGCCCGGTCGAAACGAAGCACGAACTCGTCCGCGCAATCGGAGACTGGCTCGATCGCTAGAGGGAACCGAGACGGTCGCCGTGTGGGCCTCCCGGACGGAACGCCGATCTATTCGCCGTTGCTCTTGCGCTCGTACTTCTCGAGTTCGCTACGGAGCCGATCGGCGCCGATCTCCTGGATGACTCGCTGGAGCCCGACCTCCTCGATGACTTGCTGGAGCCCGACCTCCTCGATGACTTGCTTGAGCCCGATCTCCTCGATCACCTCCTTGACTCCGACCCCCTCGATTACTTTTCGGAGGCCGATGTCCAAAATCGCTCCCCGAATGTCCAGCTTGACCTCGCTCATGTCGATTCCTCTCTTCTCGAGGGCCTGCCGCAGGCGCACCCTCCGGATGACGAGCGCGCGCTCGAGAATGTCCTTGTAGAGATCCGGATGGACATCCTGCACCAACGCATCGACTGCCTCATCGGATCCATGATACAGGATCAAGAACGCGTTCTTCACCTCCCGGTCCAGCTCGTCCGCCGCTACCAGGTAGACGGGGGGAGACAGGTCGAGGGTCCTCCGAACGCCTGCTCGGACCGTCTCGAACCTGATCTGCTCCAGGAGGTCCTGGGTGCCACGACCGGCCAGGAGTACGGCAGCCGCCAGCCTCGGATCGAGCGGTCGTGACTCCTCGTGCTCCCTTTGCAGCAGGAGGCAGAGCCTTCCTGCCAGACCGAAGATGTCGCTCGCCCCGACCGCGCTTCCCGGAGCGCGGTTCTCGATGGCCGAGAGTCCCGCGGGAACGAAGTCCAGGCCGGGCGGCCCGTCGATGGGCCCCCGGACGGCGGCGTCTACGTGAAGAGCGCCGCCTGCCACCCGGCGCTTCGTCTCGATACGGTCCTCGCGGCCCCGATACCAGCGGAGCCACGTCCTCTCGTGGAGATTGTCCCATTCGAATGCCATGGCCGAGATGCTACCAGGGGGGTGTGACAACTCGGCCGGGCCAGACCGGAGCGGCCGGGTGTCCGGCCGGGGTGTGAGGCACCTGAGCGGCCAGGACTCTCCTGGCCGCTCCCGCGAGGGCGGACCCGCTCGAATTCGCGGCATGTGCCTGGGAAGCAGGCGCTCCCTCTTTGGTGTCGCGGACGCCTCGATCGGGAAGAGCGCCAGACGTGACAAGGAGTTGCGTCCGCGGACGCGAACGGCAAGCCGCTCGCTCATACGTCGCGCGTTGCCGCGAGTACGGCCGATCCGACCTGCCGGATCAAGCCCCCCGCGGCGAGGAGGAACCAAGATGGATGCGTTCGTGCCGCCTGCACTGCCGGTAGCCGCTCTGGCCTTCGTGCTGGGGTTCGCCACCCGGAGGGAGTTTCGCGGCTTCCTCGCCGGCCTCCTCCTCGCGTGCGTGATCGCGTCCCTGTGCATCCTGGCCTACGCGGAGGCGACCTCTTCTCCTGCGCTCCCGGCAGGCGGCCTTGCGGGCCTCTCGCGCGGCCTGGCGGCCATCGCCCTCCCGGCGAAGGTCGCGCTCCTCCTCGGATGCGTCCCGATCGCCATCGGAGCGGCGTGGCTGGGCGGCGCCCTGAGCGAGTGGTTCCGTCCGGTTCGGCCTCCGTCGCGCCGGAATTCCAGGCCGGAGGATCTCGCGGCGCCTCGCTCGGCTCCTCGCGTGTCGAGTCCAGCCCTTCCGTCCAGGCGAGGGCGCGGATGTGCTTCATGAACCCCAATGTTGCATGAGATCGTCCCGAGTCCGCATGCAAAGGCCCGCAGGGCCTTGGCATGCGGCCGCCTGGCGGGACGAGATTATGCAACATTGGGGTGAAGGTGTGACACGCGGTTGGCGGGGTACCGCGGCCTGGGTTGCGCCCGGCCGGGTCAGGCTTCCGGCTGCAGGCGGACGCGCTCATGTGTTCTCTCGCCTGAAGCCTGTAGCCTGTAGCCTGAAAACTGGCGTGAGCGCCACCGCCTGAGGAGGAATCATGGCGATCGAGTTCTCTTGCGCATGCGGCAAGCACATCGTGGCGCCTGACGAGCGGGCGGGAGAGAGCGCCCGGTGCCCCCGGTGCGGGAAGCCCGTCGAGGTGCCAGGCGGTTCTGGGCAATGCGGAACTCGGAATGCGGAACGCGGAACTGAAAAACGGCCAAACAACCCCTCCGGGCCTCTGGGCTTGTCGCTGCGGGAGTTGCTGAAGGAGTCCGTGGGCGATCTCCCGACCGTGGTGCTCAAGCGCGCCGACGACGATCTAGCAGGCATCCGCGAGCTCATCGCCGGGACCCAGGCTCCGGAGCGGCTCGGCCGTTACCCGGCCCTCGGGTCGCTCGGCCGGGGCGGTATGGGGGAGGTCCTGCTGGTCCGGGATCCCGAGATCGGCCGGGAGCTCGCGGCCAAGGTGATCCTCGGCGGCGCGCTCGCCGACCGGAAGGCACTGGAGAAGTTCCTCGTCGAGGCCCAGGTGACGGGGCAGCTCGAGCACCCCAACATCGTCCC
>JACQVV010000291.1 GCA_016209595.1 Planctomycetota bacterium | reverse complement strand
CCCCCGGAGCCTGGATCGACTGCGCCCTGGCCGACGGCACTCCCTGCCTGGAGCTCGGGGTGGAGTTCGAGGGCGCCTCGATCCGGGTCGCCCGGCGGCGGTGACCCGTCGCTGTCAACAACCGGCGGATCCCGGGCCAGAAGCGTCGGATCTGCCATCTCTTCGACGATCTCATCATCAACCTCGCTCGTCACCCATCGGATCCTCGGGCCGGCAGATCACGGGCGGCTCGTAGCCGGCCTCTCTGCACACACCTTCGATGGCTTGTCGCATGACCGCGTTCGCGATGTGCTTGCAGTTCCAGGTCAGGAGGTAGTCTACTCCATGGACTGCGGCGACCGCGATGTGAAGGGCGTCTTCCGCGGCCTTCCGGGGCACGGCTCCGCTCTCCACGAGCTTGGCCGCGAGTTCGCCCGCGGCGTCCGTGATACCGAGCCGCAGGATTCCCTGCAGGAAGGCCGCCCTCTCCCGCGCCGCCTCCTCCTCGCCCCCGGATGCCTCGCTGACCACGAGTTGAGAGACGAACAGCTCGTACCCGTGCGCCCGGAGAGCAAACCACTCCCGCGTAATCTGCTGATGCCCGGCGACCACCAGATCCCGGTTGGGCCGCGACGTCGCGTAGCCGACCACGCTTGTTTCCAGATACACCGCCCGTTTTGTCATCCGTCTCGCTTCCTCCGAGTTCCAGGTCTCAGGTGTCCCAGCACCGCACCCGAACACTGAAGCACTGGGCAGGCCTCGTCGTCCAGGTCGGGTGAGGTATTCCGCAGAGCCAAGCCGTCACTCCCCAAGCGCCTGGCGGCGTACGACCTCGACCGCCGCCCTCTGGGAGTCCGGACAGCGCTCGAGAGCCCCGTCGAAGGAGGCCCTCGCCTCCTCACGCTTCCCGAGACGGGCGAGGGCGATACCCCGGTTTGCCCAGGCTTGCCAGTTCTTCGGGTCGAGCTCGATCGCGCGCGTGCAGTCAAGAATGGCGCCGGCGAGGTCGCCCTGGTCGCTCCGCGCGGCGCCCCGGTTGCTGTAGGACCAGGCGTTGTTCGGGTCGAGTTCGATTGCGCGCGTGTAGTCGAGAATGGCGCCGGCGAGGTCGCCCTGTTCGCCTCGCGCGGCGCCCCGGTTGCTGCAAGCCGTAGCGTTGTTCGGGTCCAGTTCGATTGCGCGCGTGAAATCCATGATGGCGCCGGCGAGGTCGCCCTGTTCGCCCCGCGCGGCGCCCCGGTTGTCGTAGGCGATGGCGTTGTTCGGGTCGAGCTCGATCGCGCGCGTGTGGTCGGTGATGGCGCCGGCGAGGTCGCCCTGGTCGCTCCGCGCGGCGCCCCGGTTGCTGTAGGCGATGGCGTTGTTCGGGTCGAGCTCGATCGCGCGCGTGAAATCCATGATGGCGCCGGCGAGGTCGCCCTGATCGCGCCGCGCCAGGCCCCGGTTGATGTAGTCGTTTGCCGAGTCGGGCTCGGCCCAGTCGAGTCGAAGGAGGCCGAAGGCGAGTCGCGTCCGGTTCCAGAAAGGCGAGCGCGGGCCGCTCTCGTAGCGGACATCCTTGAGCTTCTCCGAGAAGCCGGGCGCGGCGAGGCGCGAGAGGGCGGTTGCCGAGCTCGAAGCCTGTTCTAGCGCCTCGCGGCCGCCCTCGGCGAGGCGGGGCACGGCGCGGTCGAAGGCAGCTTCAAGGACCTGGATCGCGGCGGGCTCCGAGCGCCCGGCGAGGCCGATCTGCTCGAAGACAAAGGCCGCGGCGCTTCCCGAAAGGGGGAGCTCGCCCTCTCCACCCGCCCGGCGGACGAGGTGCGTCTCGTAGCGCCTCCCGGAGCGGGAGCGGGCGAGCGTGAGATCGGCGAGGTCGGCAAGCGTCTGCTCCCAGTCCTCGGCGCCGGGCTTCGTGGCGGCCAGCGGCGAGCGGCCGGCCCGGACGAAGCCGAGGCGTTCGCGGGCGCCGCTCGCCTCCACAGCCACGGGCCCGGTGGCGCTTTTCCCGAGGCGCTCAAGGAGATCATCGAGGCCTGCCAGTGTCCCGGGTCGGATCGTCTCGAAGCGCTCCGCGGCGCGCACCCAGGCGAGGGCCTCGTCGGCGCGCCTGGGATCCGGGGCCGCCGCGTGCTCCTCGAGCGCGTCGAGGATCACATCCGGCGCGCTCAGGTCCCGCACCCGCGTGTGGGCGTCCGCCTTTTTCCCCAGAAAGGTCGCGAGGTAGTTTCGCGCTAGCCCCTGGGCCCCTTCGGCGAGGAGAGCGAGCGCCCGACGGGTCGCGCCCGAGCCGGTCGAGCGGGCGAGGCGGCGGGCGCGCTCGTCCGTTTCGCCCTCCAGGAGAGCGCCCTGCTTGTCGCGCGCGAGGATTTCCTGGATCGCGGCCTCGAGGCGCTCCACGTCCTTTCGGGCCGCCTCCTCGAAGCGCTCCTTGACGCGGGCTCGGGCCTGGGCGACTTCTTCGGGGCTTCTCACCCCCCAGTTCCCGCTCGACTCGACCAGGGTCTCGGCCAGGACCCAGTCGCCGACCTCCATGGCCTGGCTCTCGAGGAGGTCGAGGTGCTCGAGGACCGCGCCCTTCCACTCCTCGGGGGGCGCCGGATGCTCCTCGTACCCGCCCCCCATGGCAAGGAGCGCCGCGACGTGCCTCTGGAAGTAGGCCTGGGGCGCGGCCTCGTTGAAGACCTCATCCTTCGCGGCCTCTTCCCAGAGGGCCTCTCCCTTTTCGTAGGTCGAGGTAGCAGCCGACGCGCGCGCCTCCCGCGCGCGAGCCTCCTCCCCGAGCCGCGCGTCCTCGACCGAGCGCAGCCTCTCGGCCTCGGCTCGCCCGGCGACGTAGATCACCGCGAACGTGCCCACGAGGAGCGCGGCGGCAGTGGCCGCACCGCCCGCCACCGCGACTTTGTTCCGTCTCGCCCATTTGGCGAGGAGCTGCCAGGGGTTGTACTCGGCCGCGGCAAGCGTGCGGCCGGCGAGATAGGCCTCGATGTCGGCCCGAAAGCTCGCGACGTCCTGGTAGCGCTCGGCGGGTTCGCTTGCCATGGCCAAGAGGACCGCGGCCTCGAGCTCGCGGGGGATCTCGCGTCCGGGCGCCCGGCGGGACGGCGGCCGGAGCTTCCCCTCGATCACCTTGTCGAGGACCTCCCGGACATCGCCCCCCGTGTAGGGAGGGACGAGGGTGAGAATCTCGTAGAGGATCGCGCCGAGCGAGTAGATGTCGGAGCGCTGGTCGAGCCGGCTCACCTCGCCCGTCGCCTGCTCCGGCGGCATGTAGGCCGGGGTTCCCATCACCGTCCCGGCCTGGGTTGCCCCCATCGTGCCCGTACCCGTGCCCGTGCCCGTGCCCGACTCCGTGCCAGAGTCCCCGACGACTTTGGCGAGGCCCCAGTCCATGACGAGAACCTCGCCGAACTCGCCGACCATGACATTGGCGGGCTTGAGATCCCGATGGATCACGCCCTTCGAGTGGGCGAACGCGACCGCGTCGGCGACTTTGAGGAAGATCTGGAGAAGCCGGTGGAGAGAGGACTCTCGCGCGGCTGGCGTGCTTCGCGCGGCCTGTCCAGGGCGAACGGCCCGGAGCCGGTGCGACGAGGGGCGCCGCCCGTCCCGCTCGCCAATCTCTCCCAGGACCTTCGCCAGATCCTTCCCCACAACCTCCTTCATCGTGAAGTAGGCGCGGCCGTCGCAGGCGACCCCGAGCTCGTGGACCGGCGGGATATTCGGGTGCTCCAGCTGGCCCGTGATCCGCGCCTCCGCGAGGAACTTCTGATAGAGGGGTTCTCCCTCGCCTGCCGTGCGCCGCATCACCTTGGCGGCGAGCGAGCGGCCGAGCTCGGGGTCCCGGACACGAAGCACCTCGCCCATCCCTCCTCGCCCGAGCGTCCCCTCCACCGGATAGCGGCCGAGCGCGGCCGCGGGTTCGCCAGTAGCCGGTCGATTCCGAACCACCTGCTCGACCTCCGTCGCGGCTCGCTCGCCAGCGACATCCCGTATCGAAAGGACGGTCGGCGCGCTCTCGACAGGAACCGCCGCCGCGTTTCCGCACCGCGGACAGCGGACCTTCCGGCCGGCGAACTCGTCAGGTGCCTGGATCGACGCTCCGCACGCGCAGACGAAACGAATCGCCATGGCTTCCCTCCCACGCAGATTGTGGAAGCGATTGTCGGCCGGACAAGGGGAAGGGACAAGCGACAAGGCCCCCCGGCCCAGATCCCGCCAGGTGCGCGTATCGGACACCCGAGTGCTCGGATGTCCGATACTCCGGTGTGAATCTTGATTCCAGGAGGGCCCTAAGCAGGCGGCGGGCGGCGGGGCTCCCGGGGAGAAGCTTCGGAAACCGGCACAAGCCCTTTCCGATAGAGCGGATGCGGATAGGCTTCCTGTTCCTCGATCAGCTGGGCGAAATACCGGTCCATGTCGTGTCCGAATTCGGCGGAAATCTGGTGCCGGATCGAGCGCACCTCCGCGATGACTGGATCATCCTTGGTCGGGTCCCACTCCATGAGCTTCCTCCATCAACTGCTCCGGTGTCGCCAGGATCGGAACGGGTAACCCAAGTTCCCCGTTCACGGCTCGGATATGAGGCAACTTCTCGGCGTTTGCCAGATGGCGGCAGTTCCACGTTGCGAGGTAGTCGCATCCGTTGACGGACGCCAGCGCCAGGTGCATTGCGTCCCCTCCGGGATCGCGGGGCATCACACGTTGCGCCACGTACACTTTGGCGACTCGAAGCGCCTGCTCCGTGAGCGCCAGGACAGGAATACGTTCCATCATCGCGAGCATGACCGTCCTCTTGGGCTCCGGAGCCCGCCGGAGTTCCGCGAGTACTGCCTGGCTCGTCACCAGGTCGTAGCGGGACCTCGCCGCAGGCCACCAGATCCGGGTCAACTCACGGCGGAAGACGACGGCCGGTGTGGTGCGCTCGTCGCAGTAGAAGCTGGGGATCGTAGTCTCGACGTACACGATGGGCATGGCCGCCCCTCATTATACCGCCTGCCGGCCATCCTCATCTCCGACACCGCGCGCGGCTGACCTTCCGGCTGGCGAGCTCGAGAGGGGCCTCGATCGAGGCTCCTGACGCGCGGGCGAAACGGATCGCCATCGGTCCCTCCCACATAGATTGCCGAGCGAGGACGTCACTCCCCGAGCGCCTTGCGGCGTTCGGCCTCGACCACCGCCCTCTGGGATTCCGGACAGCGCTCGAGAGCCCCCTCGAAGGAGGCCCTCGCCTCCTCGTGCCCCCCGGCGGGGCCGACGACCCGCCGGCGTTCGAGAACCCCCTGGCGAACGCCCGGCCGGGTGCGGGTAGCTGCGCTACGGAGTTCGGGGCCGCGCCTTGCCGCCGCCAACGATCAACCGTAGATGCATGGTGTCGATTCGCGCCCTTTCACTTGGCGGCTACGATTTCCTTCAGCCGCCGCGAAGCTCCATGAACTCGACGAACTCCTTCGGGTAGTGCGTGAGGTCCAGGCTCTCCGTTTCCGGGCACACCTTGATTCCCCACTTCTGCATGAGCAACGCACCGAAGAGAACTTCGATGGCGCGACCCTCCTCGTCCAGGCCGATCTCGTCAATCACGACGGCGTCCCCCTCCACGGGCTTGCCCTCAACGACGGCCTCCAGGAAGCACGCCCGGTCGATCGCGTGGACTTTCCCGCCCAGGGAGGCCTTCCGTGGGACCTTCAAGGGGACGACGGTCAGCCCGGAGAGCGCAGAGGCCAGAACGTACGTGTTCCGTGCACCCGTGTCGAACAGCGTCCAGAGTTGTCTCCCGTCCACTTGAATCGGCCGTCGCACGCGTCCCATATTTGTATGCTACCTCGTCATGCGGCACTTGCGCCAGCTGGCCCAGGACCTCGGATGACAGACACCCGGGACCTGGACCTCGGATGACAGACACCTGGGCGCCCGGACACCTGGCCTCCCGAACACATGGGCTCCCGGGTAGGATGCGGCCGATGACCGAGCGGGGCGTGGTCCTTCTCACCGGCGCGACGGGGTTCCTCGGGCGGGAGATCCTCTGGAGGCTCCTGCGAGGCTCGCAGGACCAGGTCGTCTGCCTCGTGCGGGCGGGGAGCGACGAGGAGGCGGCGGCTCGGCTCGCGGCGGTCCTGGACGGAGCACGTCCCGCGCCCCTCTCGGCCGGCGAGCGCGCTCGCGCCCGGGCTCTTCCGGGAGACATCACCCGGGAGCAGCTCGGGTTGACACCCGCGCGGTGGGAGGAACTTGCCCGCGAGTTGGGACGGATCGTACACGGCGCGGCCTCGGTCCGCTTCGACATGCCGCTCGACGAGGCGAGGGCGGTCAACGTGACGGGGACGGAACGGATCCTTTCTCTCGGACTCGCCGCGGCGGGCCGAGGATGCCTGGAACGCTTCGACTATGTCGGGACGGCCTACGTCGCGGGGACCCGGGCGGGACCGGTCGGCGAGGAGGAACTCGACGCCGGCCAGGGCTTTCACAACACCTACGAACAGACGAAGTTCGAGGCGGAGAAACTCGTCCGCGAGCGCCGCGGCGGTCTCCCGGTCCGGCTCTTTCGTCCGAGCATCGTGGTCGGGGACTCCAGGACGGGGTTCACGTCGAGCTTCAAGGTGCTGTACTGGCCGCTCAAGATGCTCTCCCGGGGGCTTCTCTTCGCCGTGCCCGCGCGCGCCTGGGGCGTCGTGGACCTCGTTCCGGTGGACTACGTCTGCGACGCGATCGAGGCGCTCTCGGCGGACCCCGCGACGCTCGGGAAGTGTTTCCACCTCGCGGCGGGGCCGGAACGCGCCTCCACGATCGGCGACCTCCTTGACCTCGCGAGCCGCTACTTCGACGCGAGGAAGCCCATCCTCATCCCCCCGGAGACCTTCTATTCCTGGGTGCGACCGCTCGTCTACCTCGTCGCCTGGGGGAGGCGGCGCCAGACGCTTCGCTCGGGGAGGGTCTACGCCCCCTACCTCGCCCTGGAGTCCTCGTTCGACACGGGGCAGGCTCGGACAGGGCTCGCCGGAAAAGGGATCGAGGTCCCTCCCGTGCGCGACTACTTCGAACGCATCATGGACTACGCCGTCCGGAGCGACTGGGGGAAGGCCCCCGCGGATGGCGCGTAGCGGTATCCTGGTCGCCGATGACAGAACGTAGGGAAGGTCCGATCCAGCTCGTGGGGCGGGGACGATCTCCGGTAAGTCTCCCGCGGCTCATCGTCGTGACGGGGATCCCGCTCGTCCTGTGCATCTGGCTCCTCGTCGCGATGGCGAAGGAGCCGAGCAGCCCCGTCGCGGACCCGCGCGACCCGAACCGTCCGCTCTCCCGGGAGGAGTCCGCGCCGGACTCGCGGTCGCTATGGCCGGCCGTCCTCTTCGCCGGGATCGGACTGGGGGGGATCCTGGCCGCCGGCGTCGCGACCGACCTACGCTATCGCCGGCTCTGGCGGAACGGACGGAAGGCGACGGGCCGTCTCCTCGCGCGCGGGCGGCGGGAGTTCCTTTATGCCTTCGAGGAGGCGGGGGTCGCCCGGGTCCGCCGGGGGCGTTCCGCGCGCCCACTCCCTCCCGGCGTCGCCCCCGGCGCCGCGGTCGAAGTCCTGCACGACGGGAGGCGCTCGGTCGCCGTGGCGATCGACCCGGCGTCGTCCGGGCCCGAGCTCGATCCTCAGATTCCGCGCCAGCCTCGCCTCCCCGCGTGGTGGATCGGGGCCGCCCTCGCGATCGTCGCAAGTGGGACCGCGCTCTCGCTCGTCGCGGGGAACTGGCTCGCGCTCGCCGGAGTCCTCGTCTTCTGGGCTCCCCTCCTCGCCGCCACCCTGCTCCGGCGCGAGAGGATCGCATGACGACCCAATCGCCGCATCCGAGGGGAAGACGTCGCGGCCGGGTGAGGCCGCCCCCTCCGGCCTGGGCGGTCGAATCCGGGCTCGCCGGAATCGGCCCGTCCGTGTCGAGCGCCACGCGCGAGGACCTCGCGCACTTCGGATGGCTGCGCAAGAGCCAGTGCCCGGAGGGGTACTTCATCGGCGAAGGCCCGAGGGTCGTCCGCCGGATGCTCGACCGGGGCGCGGCGATCGCGGTCCTGGGCACGCCGGAGTGGATCCTCCGTCTCTCGATCGATCCCGCGGTCAAGGTGCTCACGGCCGCCGAAGAGGATCTTCGCGCGATCGTCGGCTGGCGCTTCCACCGGTGCGTGATGGCGATGGGCCGTATCCCCGACCCCGGGCCGCTCCGCGGCTCGCTCCTCGTGGCCCTCGATCGGCTGAACAGCGCCGAGAACGTCGGGGCGATACTCCGCACCTGCGCGGCGCTCGGAGTGGACGGAGTCCTCGTGGGACCGGAAACCGCCTCGCCCTGGCTCCGGCGCGCGATCCGGGCCTCGATCGCCGCGCCCCTCGACGTACCTTGCCACTTCGTGAAGGACCTGCCCGCGGCGCTGGCGCCGCTTCGCGCCTACGCCGCGCACCCGGACCCGGCACTTCCGAGCTACGCCGACATCGACTACCGGGAAAACTGCTGCATCGTCTTCGGAAGCGAGGACGAGGGGGTTTCCACTGAGGTCCGTGAGGCCTGCCGCGGGACGATCCAGGTCCCCATGGCGCCCGGCTGGGACTCGCTCAACGTGGCGGCTTGCGCAGCGATCATCCTCTCCGAGGCCCTGCGGCAGCGGTCGCAAGCGTCGGACCACCTGCACCCGTGCCCCTCATAACTCAGCACCGACTTGGCGTCAGGAGACCCACCGGGCAATGAGCGCGAGCGATCAGGGCGGTGAACTCGTCTTCAGAGTCCCCGCGGGCTCTCGGCTGCTCGGCTGCTTCATGTATGGACTGGTAGGCATCGCGTTCGGATTCTGCGCAGCCGGCCTGACCGGGCTGCTCATCCTTTTCGCCTTGGATTCCCTGGGAATGCATTCGAGATCGGCTGTTTGGATCGCGATCGTCCCGGGAGCCATTGCCTACATCGCCATTCTCGTCTGGGCATGGCGCGAGTACCGCGCTCGCGCCGGGGCCTGGATCCGAGTGACGCACGACCGCGTCCGGTGGGAACTGCCAGGAGGTTCCCTGGACGCTCCCTTCGCGGCGATCGAGGCCATCCAGCACTTGCCCCCTCCCCTAGACAGGTACGGCCTGCTTCGCCTGCGGGTCGACGGGCGGAACTGGGAGCTCCACGGCGATCGCTGGCCCCTCCCGGAACTCGTGTCCGCTCTCTCGAGTCACGCGGGTCGCCTCCTGGCCGAGCGGGCGCGCGCGCGTCTCGAGCACGGAGAGGCCCTCCCGTTCCCGGAACTCGGGGCGGGAACCGAGGCTCTCCAGATCGCGGGCGTCACCCTCGCGGGACTCCTGGGAGGGCCAGTAGGCATCCTCGGCGCCGGCGCGCGACTGATCTCCAGTGGGCGCTGGAGAGGAGCCATGGGCGGGGGTGGGCTGATCGTCACCCGGCGCGGGGTCCGGGGTCTGCGGGATGGAGTCGAGAGTGAGATCCCCTGGGAGCGCATCGATTCGGTCCAGAGCGACGACGTCGGGTTGTTGCTGGGCTCGACCCGCTCGAACCAGATTCTCCGGCTCACCCTCGCGGCGCGGGACTTCCTCGTGCTTTGCGCGCTTCTTCCGGCCCTCGTTCCTCCTGGAGCCCTGGCGTCTCTGCCTCCGGTCCGGGATTCCACGTAGCGGGTCCCGCTTGATCGTCCCTTCGCTCCGGGCGAGAATCGGGCGATCCCGGCATGGAGAGAGAGGGAGGGAGAAGCATGAGCCGCGGCGTATCTCACCCCGGGCAGCAGGGCCCCATCCAGCGGATCCAGAGGGCCCACGAGGAAAGCCGCGCGCGGTCGCGGATCGTCGTGGTGAGCGGCCCGCCGGGGTCGGGGAAGAGCCATCTCATCCGCTCCGCGTGCCGGAGCTGGGGAAAGGGCGCGCTTCGCGTGACCTACCGGGCTCAGCCCGGGGGGAATCCCTACCTTCCGTTCCTGGAGGCACTGGGCGCCACCTGGCAGGGCGACCGGCTCGTCCTCTCTTCCGGGAGATTGCGGGAGATCCACTGGGTGGATCTCGGTTTCAAAACCATGCAGATCCTGGGGAAACTCGGGCTCCCGGTGATCGGGCTCGCGGGGATCGGCGGAAGCATCGTCTGGGACCTCTACAAGTCGTCGGTCACACGGAAGAAGTCGGCGGGCGCCCGGTCGGAGGAACGCTCGAAGCTCGAACGCGCGCTCGCGGGAGTTCTGGACGAGAAGACGATCTCGGCACTGGCCGTCTTCCGCATGGAAGAGGCCACGCCAGGGGTCTGGGAGTGGCTCCAGGCGCTCGTGACCCAGGACCGCCCCCGCGGGCTCCTCGTCCTGGGCGAGTGGCGTGGCGCTGAGGGTACGGTGCTCGAGTCTCCCGGAATCGAGGTCGTGAAGATCGAGGCGGCCCGCCAGGAAACGGCCGTCACGCCGCACGAAAGCGCCGCCCGTGAGGAAATGCCGGCCGAAGAACGGCGGGCGCTCGCCGCCGCGGCCTTCCTGGGAACCCGATGGGGCGAAGTGCCGAAAACGCTCCTCCTCTCGCCGGTCCTCCTCTCCGCGCTGCCGGGCTCCTCGCCTGAAGGGCTCCTCGCCAGCCTACAGAAAGCCGGCATCGCGATCGACGAGGAGGGCGGCGTGGTCGAACTCTCCCGCACCCGGTCCCGGCGTTTCCTGGAGAGCGCCGGGCCCGATCCGTCGCTCATCGCGGGAATCCTGGAGGCAGTGGCGTGTCTCGCCCCAGATCTGGGGCCCGACTGGTTCCCTCGCGCGGTCGAGATCGTCCAGGGCGAAGGACGCCCGGACCTCGCCGCGCGCGCCTGGCTCGGCCGCGCCGCACGCGGGATCGAGTCCGGCGCAGCAGGGCTCCCGGACGTGGAGGCGGATCTCGCGGGGGCGAGGGCCGCGATCGAGCGGGCCGGCGACGCCGCGCGCCCACTCGCGGGCGCGGTCGAAATCCTCGCGACCGAAGTCTTGCTCCTTTCAGGCGAGACGTCGCGCGCGCGGGCTCACCTGGACGAGACGCTCGCGGGCTTCCCCGACCCGGCCGACGCGGCGCTCGCCCGGGCGGGCTTCGGGAAGATCGCTTGCCTCGCCGACGACTGGGCCGCCGGGACGGAAGAAATCAACCGCGCCCTGGCCGAGCTCCGCGCGCTGGGACGGGCCGCGGACGAGGGGTGCCTCCGCTGGCAGTTCGGCTCCCTTCTCTCCTCGGCCGGTCGCGCGGCCGAGGCACTCCAGGTCCTCGAGGCCAACCTCGGTCCCGATCTTTCCTCCAGCCTCTCCACCGAGATCCTCGCGGCAACCCGGATCGAGCGGGCGCTCGCGCGCATGCGCGCCGCCCACCGGGGGGTCGAGGACGCGGACCAGGAGCTCCGCCGGGTAGTCCTGTCGGCTGGCTTCCCCGCTCTCTCTCCGGCGCTCCGCTTCCAGGCTCTCGCGGCTCTAGGCCACAGCGCGGGACTCCTCGGGCGGTTCGAGGAGGGGCGCAGCGAGCTCGCGCGGGCGCTCGAACTCGCGAGGTCTTTCCCGGAGCTCGAACCGCTCGCGGCCTCCGCCCTCAACTCCTGCGCGCGCCTCGAGATCGAGGCCGGGAACCCCGAGGCCGCCCGGGAGAAGGCCACGAAGGCGCTGGAGCTCGCGAGAGAGTTCGGCGACGCCTACTCCGTGGGCGCTGCCCTCACCTACCTGGGTCTCGCGCACCACGAGCGCTGGGAGTTCGACGATGCGATCCGCTGCTACGAGGAGAACGTGGAGCACAACCTCGCAGGCCCGAGGCGGTCTCCGCGCCACGCCCTCGGGAAGCTCGCCCTCATCTTCGAGATGGAGTGCCTGGCCGGGCGGCTCGAGCGGGCGGGGAGGATCCTTTCCGAGATCGAGACGCTCGAGGACGAGCTCGACCCGGCCGGGCGAGAGCGGGCCCGCGCCGACCGCCTCCTCCTGGGCGCCTTCCATGCGATGCGCATGGGCGACCTCCCGGGGGCAAAGGACTTCTTCGACCAGGCCCGCGCCCTCTCCAACGACGCGGTCGAGCGGCCCGCCCCCTGGCTCAATCGCGGCGTTGCAGAGTACTACCGGCTGCGGGGAAAGACGCCTGTCGCCAGACAGTACATCGAGAAAGCGCTCGCCACGAACCGTGGGCTCTACGAGGAGGCCCTGAACCGCTCCGAGCTCGCCCGGATCCTCGCGGCGGAAGGAAAGGCCAAGGAGGCCCGCATGGAACGAGACCGCGCCGCCGGGCTCGCCGCTCGCCTCGGGAACGAGCGGATGAGGGCCTGGATCGCCGCGCTCCCGATGGGCCCGGAATGAGCTGGACCGTACCCGTGCTCGCTCAGGACCCGCTCTTCTTCAGCGCCACGTACGCTTTCCCCAGCGCGTTCATGAGGTCGCCGGGGCTCGCGTGCCGATCCTCCGGGCGCTTGGCCATGGCTTTCTCCACGATCCGGGAGACCGGCGCCGGCACCCGCGGTTCGAGCTCGCCGGGCGAGGGAGGGACGCGCGTTCGGATCTTCTTCAATATCTCGTCGGCGCTCGTTCCCGTGAAGGGCTTCTCTCCGGTGAGGGATTCGTAGAGGGTCGCCCCCAGGGAGTAGACGTCTCCCCGCGAGTCCGTGTGGGCCGCGTCGTCGATCTGTTCCGGAGGCATGTAGTAGAGGGTGCCCAGGCCCGTCCCCTGGGCGGTCAGGCACGAGAGGCCGGCCTCCTGGAAGTTCTTGGCGAGTCCGAAATCGGCAAGCTTCACGGTGCCGTCGTAGCGGACAAGGACGTTGCCTGGCTTGATGTCGCGATGGACGATGCCGTGCTCCGCGGCATGGGCGAGGGCTTTCGTCACGTAGTAGGCGACCCGCACGGCCTCCTTGATCGGGAGCTTCCCCTGTTCTTCCAGGCGCTGGGCGAGGGTCTCCCCCTCGACGAACTCCATCGCAATGAAGCACTTGGGCCCGACCTGGCCGGCGTCGATGAACTGGACGACGTTGGCGTGGTTGAGCCGCGCTCCGACCCGGGCCTCCCGGAAGAAGCGCTTGAGGACCGTCGGATCGGGATCGTCGATCGTCTTGAGGACCTTGAACGCCACGGAGCGGACCATCGACTTCTGCACGGCCTCGTAGACCTCGCCCATTCCTCCCTCTCCGAGGCGCTTGAAGAGCCGGAATCCTCCGATCTCCGGGAATACGCCGGTGGGGCTCTCGACGAAGCATTCCAGGCAGTAGTGGGTCTCGGACTTGGAAGGGTCGTCGTGCTTCTTGAAAAGAGCGTCGTGCTTCAGGAACTCCTCGCGTCGGAGCGGCTTCTTGCAGACCGCGCACTGCCCCTTCGCGGGGACGCCGGAGGGCTTGGCGCGCCGGTAGGTGCCGGACACGAGATCTTCGCTCTTCCTCGCTTCCTTCTTTTCCTCGGTGAGCCGGAGCGAGACGTCGCCCAGGCGCAGGATGCTCTCCAGCGCGAGCTCGGTCGGGGCAGAGATCTGCCGCTCATCCACGAACGTGCCGTTCCGGCTTTTCAGGTCCTCGGCCGAGACCGCCCCCTCACGGACCGAGACCTTGCAGTGCTTCCCCGAAACCGCGCCGCCGAGGATCCGGATCTCGCAGCCCTCTCCCCGCCCGAGGACGTACTCCTTCCCCTCCGCGAGAGGGTGGCGCTTGCCGACCCGTTCGCCCGAAAGCACCTCCAGGACGAAAGCGCACGGTGCGGGCGAGAATTCGAGCAGCGTCTCGGCCTCCATGGTACGCCCCTGCGATTCCAGGATGCGCTTCTCGACCTCCAGGGCGCGGGAGAGTTCGGGGTCGAGGCCCGTCTCGCGGGCCTCCTGGGCCGCGAGCTCTGCGAGCGCGAGCGCTTCCTCGTCCCTCCCTTCCTGGTGGAGGACAAGGGACTGGGCAAGCCGATCGACGACGGCGAGCGCCTCTTCTTCTTCCTCGCTCAAGCGAACATCCACCTCGGGCCCGACCGGACCTTTCCGGGGCGAGGGCAGGGCCTTCAGGAGATCCTGGATCGCGCGGGCGCGGGGCCGGCCGAAGTCGTTCACCGAGAGCTTGCACCCCAGGCGGATGTCCTTCCGGAACCAGTCGAGCGCCTCGGGGTCGAGGCAGTAGGGCACCATGAGGTCCAACTGCTCGTTGATCTCGCGGGTGAGCGTCCACTCGATCTCCGTCTGGACCCAGCGTTTCCCGATCGCGGCCTTCGATAGCACCACGACCACTTTCGAGGCGGCGTTGATGAAGCGGGCGATCGTCCGGGTCAGGGTGTCTCCACCGCGAAGCGAGTCGATGTCGACGTAGACCGTGTGGCCGCGGCCGGCGAGAGCTTTCGCCAGCTCCGCAACCGTTTCGTTGTCCTCGTGGCAGTGGCTGAGAAAGATGCCGCCCGAGGAGAGAGTCTCGCCGGCCATGCTGGACAGAATCCCGGTCCCCGTGGATAGACGCGCCCAGTATACATGCCCCGAGTCGGGCACGTGAGATCAGCGCAAGTTGTAGAGGTAGAGGAGCGCGGCCCAGCCGCTCGGAAGCAGTCGAGGCGGGAAAGCGAGCTCCCGGCCGTACCTCACGGCCATCTCCAGGAAGAATCGCGTGTGGAAGAAGGCCTCGAGGATCGGGGCCGTGGCCTCGACCCAGCGCTGGTTGTCCTCCATGACGAATTCCTTTCCCGTCCCCTCTCGGACGATCCTCAGGAACCACTCGTTCAAGGGAAGGTCCGGTGCCAGATCTCGCAGAGCGGCGACGATCCGTTCCGTTGACGCCTGGAGGAAGAAGACCTTGAAGCTCTGGTGGTAGAAGCGATAGACCAGATCCTCGTAGCCCCAGTGGTCGCTCGCACGGGCGAGGAGCTCCTCGAGGGCGGCGAGCCGGGCCTGCAGGTTCGCCAGGAGCGCCTGGACCTCCGGGCGGTTGTCGACCGCTCTCTCGTCGGGGAGGTCACCGGGCATCGCCTTCGCGCCTCCGAACGTGATAGAGCACCACCATAGTTCTTGGCGAGCGCCATGATCCCGACGCGCCCTGGTAGAAGGTCGCGTCACCGACCCGGACGTTCAGACGGGCACCCTGCATAGGAGGTCTCCGACTCTCGGGGAGGACAGGATGGTCTAGATCCTGCCACGGCCGCCGTCCGGAATCGAACGCTCCGTTGTACGACCCGTAGGACCCTTCGTGTCCAGCGGGCGTCCGAGAAGAACCGGTATGACCCTTCGCGCCATGCAGGCAAACGAAAAGACCCCGATCGGAGCGATCGGGGTCTTGGGTTTCCTAGGGTGTCGGGGCGCGGGTCAGATCTTGCGGACGTTCTCCGCTTTCGGTCCCTTCGGGCCGCGGACCTGGTCGAACTCCACCCTCTGTCCCTCGGAGAGGGAGCGGTATCCCTCGCCCTGGATGGCGGACTGGTGCACGAACACGTCCGCGCCACCGTCCTCCTGGATGAAGCCGTACCCCTTGCTGTCGTTGAACCACTTCACGGTGCCTTGAGCCATTTCTGCCTACTCTCACTAACAAGATTGAAGAAGAGGGGACCACGCGGCCCCCGAAAACTGCGGTAGATTGCTACAGAAGGCCTCTCGGATGCAAGTAAAATCGCGGATTCTCGCGTCGAGTGATCGGAGCGAGAGGTTTCGAACCTCCGACGTCCAGCTCCCAAAAACGAAACGAGCAAACAAGCATGGTGCCAGAACCACCGAGGGTTACGTACACAGAGCTATGTGACTCAAGATCTTCCGCTTGACAGAAGCTACCATCGTGCTCGAGCTCGCCAACACCCAGGACGCGGAACAGACGATGCAGGACCTGGCGGCTCTCGAGAAGCACCGCACGCGGGTGCGACTGTCGTATGTCGTCCAGCCGCGGAGGTGAGGCGGCGGCTCTCGACCCGCGAAAGGAGGTTCCCATGACGGCGATCCGGATCGGCGTGGCTCTATTCCTGTTCGGGCTCGTCCCGCTCGTCCGTGGCCAGGACGAATCCGCCGCCCAGATCGAGTCCCTCTTCGTCATCCTCGAATGCCGTTCCCGGAGGCTGGCCTTCATCTCCGAGGAGATTGAGGTCCGGCTTCCCGAGTCGGTTCGGGATCTCGTCGTCGCCCATCCGGAGGAGCAGGTCGACGAAGTGTCGAACGTGAGAGACTCGGGCTACAGAGGCCGTGCCCATCGCCTCGAGCGCCGCGACGGCGAAGCGATCCACTCGATCGGCGATGCCGAACGGCCGCTCGATGGTCTCGAGCGGATCTTTCTCTACTACCGCGACGACGAACCGATCCGGCCGGCGGGCGAAGGAGAGGAGGAGATCCGGTGGGTCTTCCGGGCGCCCTCCGCCGTCACCCGGCAGATCCGGGTGGTCTTCCACATCCCTGGCGAGCTGGGAGACATTGAGGTCCGCCCGAGCTTCGCCATTGGAGATCGCGCGGTGGAGCGCCCCCGGATCGAAAGTTCGGGGAACTCGTTCACGTTCCTCTACGAGGGCGTCGTGCCGGCCGGGACCCGGATCGCCGCGGCCGTCGCCTGGCAGATCGAGCGCGCCGCCGCGCGCGAACGCGCGCACGCCGCGCTGCGCGAGGCCTTGGCCGCCGCCGAGCGCGCCTCGGGCGAGGAGGAACTCGAAGTGGTCCTCGGCGAGCTCGAGCGCGCCGTTCGGGCGACCAATCACTGGCACGAGGGCTGGTGGGAGCTCGAACGGCTCCTGCGCCGTCTCTACGCCGGCCGTGTAGAGAGGGGGGTGGCGTTCCTCGGCGAGATCTGCGACCGGGACGTCTCCCCCCGGGGGGGTCATCCGCTCGAGGAGCTTCTCCTCGACCTGGCGATCGAGGCCGGACGATTCGAGCTCGCCCTCGATCTGGCCCGGGCGCGTCGAACGCGCGAGGACTACCCGGGCCGAGCGATCGAGTTCGCGCGCATCCACGCCGCGCGAGGAGCCCGCGACGAGGCGCTCCGCGAGCTCCGGACGTACCTCGACTACCCGCCTGCCGATTCGCGGACGCGGGTCCTCGTCCTCGACGAGTTCCACGGCCTCCACGCCGATCCCGAGTTCCGCGAGCTCGTCGCCGAGACGCCGGCGACGGTCCGCGAAGGGACGCCCGGGTTCGAGGAGGACCCAGGGCCGCCGCCCTCCATGGAGAAACTCGCCCGGGCCGCCGCGGACTACGATCGCGTCCGGACGGCCGAGGACCTGCCCGAGCACATCGAAGCGATCCAGGCCGCCGACGCCCTGATCCGCCCCCACGCCGCACGATGTTCACGGGAACTCATCGAGCTTCTCTCCGCGAAGGACCGTGGTCCCTTCTATCGCGTGGCCATAGCCATGCACCTCGCGGGCATCGGAGACGCAGCCCTCGCTCGCGAGGCCGCGCGCGCCGTTCGAGCGGAGGAGATCCGTCCCTTCCCGCGCTCTCTCTTCTGGTTCTCCTACCTGCTCGCCCGGGCTGATCCCGAGGCCGCTCGACCCTTCCTGCTCGAGCTGCTCGCGGCGCGCGGAGGCTCGATGGATCTGCCGGCCCACGCCATGGTCGCCGGCTGGTCGACGCAGGTCTTCGTCGCCTTCGGGGTCGCCGAGGCGGCCTCCATCGAGTGGCTCCTCGATGCGGCTCGTGGCGCCGAGGAGGCCATCGCCACCGAGGCCCTCGATCTCTTGGTCCAATTCCAGGAACCTCGGGCGGTACCGATCCTCGTCGACCGCTGGAAGCTGAGCCCCCCGGGCGACGCTCGCCAGCGCGCCCTCGCCCGCCTGGTGAATATCGGTCTACCGGACGCCGCCCGGGCCGTGGACGAGGTCCTCTCCGGATTGCCGCCCGACGCCGGGGAACGCGCGGACCTGGAATCGGCCCGGGACAGGATCGGACCCCCGCCCGAGGACACTCTCCCCGCCAGGGGAGACCGCGCGATCGAGGACCCCGAGATGAAGCGGATCCTCCTCCAGAACCTTGCCCTCACCTATGGTCGAGACACGAGCTTCATCGAGGCGGAGCTCTTCGCGACCGTCGGACCCGGGGACCTTGCCGCGCTCCAGCGGATCCGGAGCCGGATCCTGTTTCGCTTCTCCGACGAGGCGTGGAGTGACTGGCAGACCGTCTCCACCATGATGGCCTGGCTGCGCTGGAAGGAGTGAGGTCACTTCGGAGGCGGAGCTCCCCGCCACCACTCGCACCAGGCGCTGGAGTCGGTCCCGAGGTCGATCCCGGTGAGTTCCTTGAGCCGGAACGCCGCCCTCTCGGGCTCCACGCCGATCTCGGCCGGAGGCTGGAGAACGAGAAGGAGGGCGTCGATCTCGCGAGCTCGCCCGATCCCGGCGGGGATCCGGGCCGCGGCAATGTCCCGGACCGAGGTCGCGCCCGCCACGACGCTCGAAGCCCCTTCGACGGGCGCATCGTCAGCTGCCAGGCACTCGAGGGCGGCAAGCGCTCGCGGGTCGTCCACCAGTCCCGCGAGACCGAGGGCCGCCCAGGCTCGGGCCGCGGCGTTCTCGCGGTTTCTTGCCAGGGCGAGGAAGGAGCCGAGGCTCGAGCCCTTCCCGTATGTCTCGGTTTTCGCGTCCAGGACCGCGAAAGCGTCGGCGAGCGCGCTCCCCGACCCGGTTTCCACGCGATCGGCTCGCTCGAGGGTATCGAGCGCCCGCGAAACGGCGAGAGCCTGCCGCGCCGCGTCCAGGGGTTCGACATTCAGTCCGGCGAGCGGATTCCAGAAGAAGTTGTTCAAGAGCTGGTAGCCTTCCCCTTCGCGGGCGAGAAAGAGAACCGCGGACTCGATACGGTCCGGACCCTCGAAACTGGGCGCCGGAGGGACGGGACAGGGGCGGAAGACCCGGCACGAGTAGTAGACGACGATCTCCCCGGAGGCCTCGCCCAGGAGGATCTCCCGGGGTTCGAGGGCGATCCGGAACTCGTGGCAGTCCGTATCGCCGTCCGGCGTGACCTTGTCCGTCGCTCGCGCGATCCTGAAGAGCCCCACGAGGTCCGCCTGCCGGACGAGCGAGACCACCGGATCGAGCGGGGAGGGGCCGAGGTCGACCGCCCGCGTCCCGGGGCTCCCGAACCAGAACTCCTTCCAGGCCTCGATCGACTCCCCGGCGTCAAACCCCGCCGCCTCGGCGAGGCCGGCCCGGATCCGGCCGGCATCGAGCGCCCCCTGGACGCTTCTCGTCCCCGGACGCATTCCTTTCTGAAGGGCCTGGAGCTTCTCCAGTCCGCGGATGAGAGCGCTGACTCGATGATACTGGGCCACCGGCGGGCGGCCGAGCGCCTCGCGGGCCATCTCGCGGATCGACCTCGTGGCCTCGCCATCGGCTCCCGCGACCTTCACGGTCGTCTCGTCCGCGGCAAGATGGTAGAGCGCAAGGATTGCCTGGGGGCTCCCCTTCGCCTCGTCCAGGATCGCCACGGCCCATGCGCGAGCCCGCGGCCTGTCCGAGGAAACCAGGCGCAGCACCCGCAACTCGTCGAATCCCGGCCGGCAGCGGCTCCAAGCGGCGCGGGCGGCCTCGCTTCGGGCCTCCCCTTCGGCCGGGAGCGGGAACTCGACCGGCTCCGCGGTCTGGAGGATCTGCATCTCTCGCGCGTCCCGTACCATCCGAAGGGCGTCCTCCCTCGAAACGAGCTTCGCGCTCGAGACCACGAGGGTCCACGCCTCGCCCTCCCGCCGCAGGAAGGCGGCTCCGCTCGTCCCCGCTTCCCAGACGTTCGGGACGGCTTCCGCACGGACGTATCGGAGGTCGAGCGTTCCCTCCGGCCGTGCCCCTTCGCACCAGAGCACCTCATCGACCCTGAGTTTGAGCTTCGCCTGGACGCTCTCATCCCCTTGCCACCGTGGTTCGGCGGGAGATTCCTCGTATGCCACGGCTGTGCCCACGACCACAGCGAGTTCGGACAGGTGTTCCTCGAGCCACCCGTCCTGGCCCGCCGAGACCGGACCGAAGAGGGATAGGCTCGCGAGCGCATGAAACGCGACCTTCCAGGACCTACGAGCAAGACCGGGGAAGCGAGGGCCGTTCATCTCTCCTCCTCTCCTTGACGTGGGAAGCGGCCCATAGGACGCCGCGAGTGAGAACGAGTTCCACATAATTCGCCGGCAGCGGCGTGGGTTTTCGGATCCGGTGGCTTGGAGCGCAGCGGCGAATGCCGTCAATCCCACTCGATGGGAAACTCGGGCAAAGCCTCCTCAACGAGCTCGAACTCGATCTGGTCGGCACCGAACCCGGCCGAGCGGCAGATCAACAGTACGCGGACGACCGTGCGCCGCGAAAGCGCGGCAGGGAGGTCCACTTGACTCCCTGAAGCGCCTGCTGCGGAAGAGATGGGGGAGGGCCCCCCGGGATCGGGTTGCAGGACCAGGTCCCAAACCGCCGGCTGCTGCTGGGGCACAACGGCCCTG
>JACQVV010000290.1 GCA_016209595.1 Planctomycetota bacterium | reverse complement strand
GAACGGGCCCGGCGCCTCGCCAGCCGGGGCACCCCGCCCATGACGATGGTGGCGATCGAGCTCCTCGCCGCGGGGAAGCACCGTGAAGGCCTGGAGCTCGCGCCCCTGGAGCGCGAGTTCCTGATCGAGTTCCTCGGCCGGCGCGGGGACGTTCTCACGGCCGGCGGCGGGACGACCAGCGGGATGACCGCCCCAGCACTGGGCCTCGCCCGGCTAGAAGAAGCATCGAAGGCAGTCGGCCTCGTGCGCGAGGCCGAAATCCTCGCCTGGGTTCGGGCGCTCCTCCGCCTAGAGGCCCGAGCCCAGGACTCGACTCCGGCGCTCGCGGCGGCGCTCGAGTCGCTGAAACGGACCTACGAGAAAATCCCGGCGGTCACGACACTGATCGACCAGGCCGAGCGCGTCCTGGCGCCCTTCGGCGCGCGCGACCTGACTCCGCCCGTGGACCCGGCCTCGACCGTTCTCTTCCGCGAGGAAGGTTCCGAGCTCGCCGAGTTCGTCGCCCGCGGCGCCAGAGAACGGCGGAGCTTCACGCGGCTGCTCCTCGGTCTCGCGAACAACACGAGCCTCTCCGAGTCCGAGCAGGCCTTCGTTCTGGAGGAACTCGGCCTCCACGGCGACGCGGTCCCTCCCGGAGGGGAAGGGCAAGACTCCGCCTCGTCCGTCCTCCTCAAGCACTTCAGGGGCGCCAGCGACGAGATCGCAAGATTGGGCGAAACCAGCCGGAACTCAGACGGGGCGAGGGAGCGCGCGATCACGGCCGCCATGGCGCTCTCCCGGCTGGAGGACGAGAACTTCGCGACCGCGCTCTTTGAACTCCGACACACCTGGACCCAAGGCTCGGCGCTCTTGCGGCGAACGGAGCTCGCCTTCGCCCTCCTGCCCATTCCCGAGGCCGACCTTCCTATGACGGCTGCCGACTACAACAACCGGGGAGTCGCCCGGAGGGAGCGGGGAGACCTCGCGGGCGCGATCGAGGACTACGAACACGCGATCTCGCTCGACCCGAACGACGCCACGGCCTACAGCAACCGGGGAAGCGCCCGGCAGGACCAGGGAGACCTCGCTGGTGCGATCGAAGACTTTTCCCGCGCGATCGCGCTCGACCCGAACGACGCCACGCCCTACATGAACCGGGGAAGCGCCCGGCAGGACCAGGGAGACCTCGCTGGCGCGATCGAGGACTACGAACGCGCGATCTCGCTCGACCCGAACTCGGGCCTCGCTTACAGCAACCGGGGAGGCGCCCGGGAGGACCGGGGAGACCTCGCCGGCGCGATCGAGGACTACGAACGCGCGATCTCGCTCGACCCGAACCTCGTCGTGGCCTACAACGCCCGGGGATGGGCCCGACAGGCCCGGGGAGACCTCGCTGGTGCGATCGAGGACTATTCCCGAGCGATCTCGCTCGACCCGAACCTCGCCGGGGGCTACAACAACAGGGGACTCGCCCGGCAGGACCGGGGAGACCTCGCTGGTGCGATCGAGGACTATTCCCGAGCGATCTCGCTCGCCCCGAACCTCGCCAAGCCCTACAGGAACCGGGGACTCGCCCGGAGCGCCCAGGGAGACCTCGTGGGCGCAATCGAGGACTATTCCCAAGCGATCTCGCTCGACCCGAACTTCGCCAAGGCCTACAGCAGCCGGGGAGCCACCCGGCAAAACCAGGGAGACCTCGCGGGCGCGATCCAGGATTTTTCCCGCGCGATCTCGCTCGATCCGAACCTCGCCGGGGCCTACAGCAACCGCGGAGTCGCCCGGCAGGAGCAGGGAAATCTCGCGGGCGCAATCGAGGACCATTCCCGAGCGATCTCGCTCGATCCGAACTTGGCCACGGCCTACTACAACCGGGGAAGCGCCCGGGCGGACCAGGGTGACCTCGCGGGCGCGACCCTGGACTATTCTCGCGCGATCTCGCTCGAACCGAACCACGCCGCGGCCTACAACAACCGGGGAGACGCCCGGCAGGCCCAGGGAGACCTCGCGGGCGCGATCGAGGATTTTTCCCGAGCGATCTCGCTCGATCCGAACCTCGCCATGGCCTACAACAACCGAGGAGACGCCCGGCAGAGCCAGGGAGACCTCGCGGGCGCGATCGAGGACTATTCCCGCGGGATCTCGCTCGATCCGGATTACGCCAGGGCCTACAGCAACCGGGGAGTCGCCCGCGGGAACCAGGGAGACCTCGCGGGCGCGACCGAGGACTACGAACGCGCGGTGTCGATAGACGGCCGGAGCTGGCAAGCCTGGGCGAACCTCGGGGTCGCTCTTGCGCAAACAGGCGAACGGGAAAGGGCGAGCGCGGCCTTCGCGAAGGCGCTCGAGACCTGCCCGCCCGACCAGCGGGCCACGGTCGAGGAGGCGCGGCGCGCGGCGTTGGGAGAGTGAGAACGAGGCTCGGCGTCAATCGGTCGAGCAGCAAGACCGATCACGACCACGTCCACGAAGAGTCCTCCCCGGAATCCCGCGGCCGCACCTCGCTCCAACCCTCCCCGAGTATCGTCCCGACTCCGGCTGAGCATCGCGAGCGATCGGGTCACAGGAACTCGACATGATTGCGCATGTCCACTACATCCAGCACCCCATGCACGAGGAACAGCGCATGGATGAGCTGCCCGATACCGTACTTCGTTGCGGGACAGTACACGATCCCGGCGTGGTCTTCGACCTCGCCCGCCAAGACCAGGAAGTCCTCGTCGAAGGTGACGATCACTCGTCCTTCATCTCGGCTCAACCGTACGAGATCCAGATCTCGAGCCCTCGACCTTCCAGCTTCCGTGCTCGTGAGGACGTCGATTCCTCGACGACGCAGGCCATCCGCCACCGCGGCAGGGACGTGGTGATCGAAGTAGAACCGGATCGGCTCACCCACGGAGCTTGGCGTTGACCTTCGAAGGGTACCGGGACCTCAGTGCCTCGACGACGCCACTCTCGCTTCGAAGCTCCGCCTCGATCTCCTCGCGGTGGTCGAAGTAGTAGGCCAAAGCCGCATGGACGTCAGCCAGCGTGATCGGAGGAAAGAGCGACACGACTTCGTCGGGCGAGAGCCCCCTCCGCTCATGCCACACGACGATATCGAGGACCCGAACCCGGTGATCAGCGATTCGGGCCTTGCCGCCCAGGACTCCCGGGGTTCGCACGATATGCTGGGTCACGACTTCTTCCATCTTCAGCATCTCCACCCGCGGGGCTGTTCGACAGCAAGTCTAACTCCTCGCACTCGGCGCGAGAACCCCTCTCCCGTTTCCCGGGTATCAGTGGCCATGACGAGCAAGGCCGGGCACGGCGCCTGCGCAATCCCGCAACCCCCGCGCCCGGCCATCCCCGATCTCCTTCCTTTCCCGTGCCCGTGACCGTGCCCGTGACCGTGACCGTGACCGTCAACTGCGGCCGTGACCGTCACCACCCGCTCCTCGATCTCGACCGCCCGCTCCTCTGCCGTGACCGCCCCGTCCTCCGCCGTGACCAGTCCGTCCTCTGCCGTGACCACCCCGTCCTCTGCCGGGACCACCCCGTCCTCTGCCGGGACCGCTCGCTGCTCGGTCGTGACCCGGTGGCGCGCGGCCGGTTCACCTCCGGGCCGGTTTCCAGGGTATCTGACAGTGCGCCAGGCTAAACCTGGCTCGACAGGATGGGAGGTTTCCGATGCCAACTTGAAAGTCGAGGTTGGAGCCCAGCGGGTGCAAGTCCCGTCCGGCCAACGCCTAGCCAGCAGGCCG
>JACQVV010000299.1 GCA_016209595.1 Planctomycetota bacterium | reverse complement strand
GAGGAAGTGTCAGCTGACGTCGGTGAACAGGTACGAGGCGCCCTCGCTCCGGGCGACCGGGAGCACCTCTCGAGCGGTCGACCCGAGGCCTCCCCCGACCTCGGGGATCCTCGCTCCGGACTGCCCCCGCACCGCGGCCCGCATGGCCTCGCGAACGATCGGGTGGGAGAACTGGAAGAGCCTGGCGTAGATGGCGGGGGTCTCGTCCGCCAGATAGACCTCGGCCGAGGGGCGCCGCCGGCGCGCTCGAGGAGCCCCGCCCGCTCGAGGGCGGCGAGCGCCCGCGCGAGCCACCGGGAATAGCGGGCCTCGATCCCGCATCGATCGAGGAGGTCCTCGACCGTCCAGCGGTTCCCGGCCGCGGCGAACGCGCCGAGGTCGAGGAGGGCGTTCCCCACCGCCTCGACGTGAAGTCGATCGAGCGCCTGCCAGAGCGCGGAACAGGCGTCGGGGTCGAGGTCCATCGCCCCGGTGCGAGCCGCGTCCCGCGCGGCCGCCAGGATCGCCTCCCAGTCGAACGGCGGGCGGGACCCTCCGGCGCCGCCGGGCTTCGGCACGACATGGGCCACGAGGGAGCGTTCCTCGCGGACCTGGCCGGCCGCGACCACGGCGCACTCCCGAGTCCGAGAGCGCGTGGGCGAGTCGCTTCAGCACCAGGACCCCGCACCCCTCGCCACGCGCGTACCCGTCCGCGGCGGCGTCGAAGGTCTTGCAGCGCCCGTCGGGCGAGAGCATCGGGCCCTGGCTGAAGTTGATCGTGATCTCCGGCGAGAGCATCAAGTTCACGCCCGCCACGAGGGCCATGCGGCACTCCGCGTTCCGGAGGGCCTGGATCGCGAGGTGCGTCGCGACCATCGACGACGAGCAGGCCGTGTCGATGGCCATGCAAGGGCCCTGGAAGCCGAACGTGTACGAGATTCGCCCCGAAGCGACGCTCGGCGCGTTCAGTCCCGCCTGGGCATTGTTCGAGGAAGAGTGGGCCGACTTCGAGAGGATCTGCGCGTAGTCGCTCGTGCTGATGCCCAGGAAGACGCCCGTGTCGCTCCCCGAGAGCAGATCGGCCCGCTGTCCCGCGTTATCGAGAGCCTCCCAGCTCACCTCGAGCAGGAGGCGCTGCTGGGGGTCCAGCGTGAGCGCTTCGCGGGGCGAGATGCGGAAGAATTGCGGATCGAACTGGTCCACCGAGTCCAGGAAGCCGCCACGCCGCGTGTACGCCTTGCCCGGTACGCCGGGAGTCGGATCGTAGAAGGAGTCGACGTCCCAGCGATCCGCGGGGACCTCCCGCGTTCCGTCCCATCCCTCGGAGAGGAGCCTCCAGCAGGACTCGACGTCGTTCGCGCCGGCGGGGAAGCGGCATGCGACGCCCACGATCGCGATGGGCTCCCGCCTCGCTCGCTCCAGGGCGTCGAGCTTCGCGCGCATCTTCTGGAGTGCCAGGGTGGCCTTCCGGAGCGCGCCCGTCCCGTCCACCTCGCCGCCGTCCCGATCCATGAACCCTCCCATCGCCATCTGGGTCAAGACTTGGATCGCGCGACCATGCTGCGACGAGGCACGCCACGGGCGCCCACTCCGCGATCTTCCAGCAGTCTGGTAGGAGGTCTTCCCGAGCGGCTCGCCGCCGCGGAATCGACCTCCCTCGGCTACCTTCTCGTGCGGACCCTGGTGGACTCCATCTCGATCCTCGGTACGCTCGCAAGCCGGCGCACGAGGCGGTCATCGAGGCCCCCCGCTCGACCTCGAACTCCCGGTCGCGCTGACCGCCGCTCTCCGTGGTCCGAAGCCGCCGGCCTGCGATCTCGCTCCCGGATCGCGTTCGCGCCGGGGCGCGCGATCGATCCGCCCTTGACGGGGAGCGTCCCCCTTGCTTGGATCTCCTCCCCGACTCACGGAGGTACGAACCGTGCCCCAGCCCGAACTCCTCTCGCTCGAGACGCTCCTCGAGCGCCTGCGCGCCCATGCGGGCGGTCAGGGCAACCTCCCTCGCCACGTCCGCCTCTGCGAGGGGACCGACCCAAAGGAAGGGAACAAGGTCTTCAGCCAGCGGCTCTTCATCGGGCTCGACGTCTTCTGGATCGACACCGCCGTGGACTCCGAACGGATCCGCGCCGCGCTCGAGAAGGAGGGGTACGAATCCCATGCGACGCAGCGGGTCCCGGACGGGTTCGGCAGGAACTACGACAGCATCTACTACGGCCTCAAGTCGGCCGCGCCCGGGACGTCTCGATCGAACGAAGAAGGGCCTGGGCGAGCTTCTCGACCGTCTCGTCACTCGCCGGCTGATTGACAAGGCAGTCAGGAAGGGGTAAGCACGTCCTCTCGATCGCCCGCTTGAGGCGAGCGCCGTCGGCGCGGAAGCGGCCGAGATCCTCCTCGCACAACGCCCAGATACGGCCGAAGATCCGGCGGAGCCCCGGGATGTCGTTCGCGTGCGACACGTGGCCGACGAGGTTGAGGCAATAGCTCGAACCCAGGCTCACCACGGGCTTGCCCAGGATCGCGGCCTCGAGGGCGACCGTGCCTCTGATCGTCGCGGTTGCCGTGGCACGGCGGATGAGCTCGATCGAGCTCTCGAACGGATGGACCAGGCGGACTCGTGGGAAGCCCGCGATGCGATCGATCCACCCGCGCGGCCGGTTCCCCACGCTGCCCGGATGCTCCTTGACGACGAGGTAACCGTCGGCCGGAATGCTCTTCGAGAGGATCTCGATGGCATAGAGCTGGTTCGTGAAGTAGGGCTCGAGGCCGTTGAGAGACGCCTCGGGCTCGTGTTGGAGCGGGTAGTAGACGAAGTGGGTGCCGGAGAGATCCTCGATGGAAGCGTAGCGCCGCCGGAGCTCCCGCCGGGCGCGGCGGTGGAGCTGCCAGAGGTAGTCGAGCTTCGCTCCCAGGCCGATCTCGTCGGATTTCCGATAGCCCGAGAACGCGGCGCGCGCGTGCCAGGTCGCCGCCTTCGCTGCGAGCATCGCGAAGTCGCCGAGGTTTCCCCGGGCGAGCGAGCCCGACACCGCGCGGCGCGCACGCGGCGCGATGTCGGCGATCGTCTCCGGGGGAGGGGGAGGGCGCGACGCGAGATCGGCCATGGCCTCCTCGATCCCCGGGATCGAGACGCGACGATCCGGTGTCCAGCACCAGTACGACCCGTAGGAGAGGCCGTTGAGACAGCGGATCGGGATCCCGAGTTTCTCGCAGACGAAGAAGAGGGTCGCCGACTGGAAACAGGCGAAGAGAGGCGCGCAGACGAAGTCGGGTTCACGGCGCTCCAGGAACGCGAGGGTCGCGTCATACGTCTCACACAGGAGCTGGACGTGTTTCTCGTACGGGAGCCGCGAAAGACCGCCGCCGTGGTACAGGCCTCCGGTGATCCAGCCAAGCCCGAGGTGGCGGTCAGAGGCGAACGCGTCGGCCAGGTGGACCCCAGCCCCCACCTCGATCCGGCGCGCACGGGCAAGGACGTCCCGAGGGACGGTGCTCCTCTTCACCGACTCGATCACCGTGTGGATGTCGAGAACCTCCGCGCAGGATGCGGACTCGTCTCCAGACATCGGAAGGACGGCATAGCCGTCCACCTCGCAGTCGAGGCGGGACTGGAACCACCGCGCCACCTGGCGGTGGGGGTACTTGAGCAAGAAGAGACCCCTCCGAGTGGCGCCCATCGTCGCTCCATCGTATCGTGCCTTTCCCCCCGGGGAAGTCATGTTTCGATTCGCGAGACTCCGCCGGCAAGGCTTCGGGGGCCGAGCGGGGCATTCGGAGTGCCCTGGGGGAACGCACATCGTGATAGGATTCTTCGTCCCGCGGAGCCGAGGAGGCCCGCGCGACCCATCGCAAGCAGGTGTGTGGAAACAGGTGGCCGAGGTCCGGATCTCACTCGAGGATTCCATCTTCTGATGATGGCTGTGAGGACGAGGCGCTCCGAGAGCGCATGAGAAAGGCGACCGTACTTCTCACCTGCATCGGAGGAGTCTTCGCCCCGGACACGATCGAGGCTCTCCGGGCTGACACCGACCTCGACCTCAGAATCGTCGGTGTCGATGCCAATCCCGAAGTCACCGGCCGGTTCTTCGTCGACTCCTTCCACGTCGTACCGGGGGCATCGGTGGCCCCGGACATGTTCGTCGGCGCGCTCCGGGATATCTGCCGCACGGAGGAAGTCGAGGTCCTCCTCCCATCCGCGGACGAGGAGGTCGTGGCTCTCGCGCGCGTCCGATCGGAGTTTCGGGAGTCGGGAGTCCGCTGCGCGGTGGAGGAGACCGGAACGGTCGATCTGCTTCGCGACAAGGCCGCACTCTTCGCTCGACTGGCGGAACGAGACGTTCCCCTCCCGGCGTTCCGTCTCCTCGCAAGCGCGGGAGAGATCGAGGGAGCCGCGCGGTCGCTGGGTTATCCGGAGAGGAAGATTGTGCTCAAGCCCTCCACCGGTCGAGGGTCGAGGGGGCTCGTCGTCGTCGATCGCCACGTCGCGGGATTCGAGCAAACGACCGGAGCCCGTCACGCCTTCGCCGATCTGGCTTCCGCCGTCAGGCAGATCGAGCGCGAACCCGCCCGCCTCCCGCTCCTGGCCATGGAGTTCGTTCCGGGGCCGGATTACGACGTCGATTGCGTCGCCCGCCAGGGAGAAGTGCTCTGCGTCGTTCCCCGCCGTCGCCTGTGGAAGGACCCGTTCCTCTCCGTCAGTCAGGGTTGCCGGATCGAGCGGCATCCTGGTCTGGAGGAGTTCACGCGCCGGATCGTACGCGAGCTTTCTTTGAGTCACGCCCTGGACTTCGACGTCGGACTGGGATACGGGGGAGTGCCGGGTCTCTACGAGATCAACCCTCGCTGGAGCGGGGCGGTGGCCGCGAGCCGCGCGGGCGGCGTGAACCTCCCGGCGATCCTCCTGCGAACGCTCCTCGACATGCCCGTGCCGGCCGGGGAGCCGAAGCATGGGACGTGCATGGTCCCGATCACGCGGATGGCTTTCGTGGATGAGGCCTCCCCTTCCTCACTCCGGCCGGGGCGCTCATGAAAGTCGATCGGTACGACACGACCCTTCGAGACGGAATACAGGGCGAGGGGGTCGCTTTCTCGCGCGAGGACAGGATCCGCCTGACGCGGGGTTTTCGATGATCGGAGCATCCGGTACATCGAAGACGGATGGCCGGGAGACATCGAGGTGGAATTCCGCCGGACGTGCCGAAGGTCGGTGGCCGATCGGAACTCTACGTGCTCGGCCAGAGGCGCGGATCGATGAGGTCCGGGTCGTCGATACGGAGCTCCCGTGCGCTTTCCAGAAAATCGGCCGGAAGGTCGGCCTCGTCGAGGGAGGCCAGATCCTCCTCCATCTCATTCAGGCTCGAGACACCCACGAGGACCGAGGAAACCTCGCGGCGCGCGAGGGCGAATCGAATGGCGACTCGAGCCTCCCTCCCGATCCCGAACCTCTCCGCGACCAGGCGCCGGAAAGCCCGCGACCTGTCGCGGACCCGTTCGAGCGGTATGGGCAGCTGATCCCCGCGGGACGTCAGGGCTCCCTTCAGAAGGACCGAGCGGATGAGGATCCCGACCCCTCGGCCGGCGGCCGCCGGCAGAACCCGGTCGGCCGGCCTCTGGTCTAGGACGCTGTAGGCGATCTGGAGGGCGTCGAAAGTCCCCAGTCCGAGCGCGAACTCCGCGGCCTCGGGCCCGTACACCGACGCGCCGAGAAACCGCGTCTTCCCCTCGTCCCGCAGCGTCCGGATCTCCTCGATCGGCTCGTCGAGGGCCAGCGACTCCGGTGTTGCGTTCTGGACCTGGAGAAGATCGACATAGTCGGTCCGGAGAGCGACGAGGCTCCTCTCCAAGGAGGCGCGCAGTTTGCCGCGGACCGCCCCGCCGCTCCTGCCGGGCTCGATCCGCGCCTTCGTGGCCAGGAGCACCTTCGGGCGACGCGGACCGAGGGTCCTGCCGATCCTTTCCTCGCTGTCGCCGTAGACAGGGGACGTGTCGATGAGGTTGACTCCCCTGTCGATCGCCCCGAGTATCACCCGTGCCGCTCCCTCTTCGTCCGGTTGGACGGCGGCTCCCGGCGCGGGGATGCCGTACGCCCGCCCGAGCTCGACCGTGCCCAGCGAGATCGCCGAGACATCGACCCCGGACCTGCCGAGCGGCCGGTAGAACATCGGTCGTCTTGGACCCCCAGGGGAGCGGAAGGGAGGAGAAGGGCGGAGGCGCCATACTGCCATGCGTTTGCCAGCGAGGCCATGTCGTGAAGGTCGAGGACCGGCTGTCGACGTACGAAGAGCTCCGCGCCCGAGCCCATCGCCTCATACCAGGCGGGGCCCACACCTACAGCAAGGGGGACGATGCCTACCCCTACAACGCTCCGCCGCACCTCGCTCGCTGCGAGGGGGCCTACGTCTGGGACACGCTCGGGAACCGGTTCCTGGACTGGGCGATGGGGATCAACTCCGTGATCCTGGGACACGCTCACCCGGAGGTGGTCGAAGCGGTCGGCGAAGCCGTCGCCCTCGGATCGAACTTCTCCCGTCCGTGGGAGAAGGAGCTGGAACTCGCGGAGACGCTCACCCGCCTCATCCCCTCCGCCGAGATGGTGAAGTTTGGCAAGAACGGGTCGGACGCCACGAGCGCGGCGGTGCGTCTGGCACGGGCGTGGACCGGCCGGGAGCGGATCGCCGTCTGCCGGGACCACCCGTTCTTCAGCCAGCACGACTGGTTCATCGGGATGACGGCGATGCCCGGGGGAGTGCCGCGGGAGGAGCGAGCTCGAAACGTGAGCTTCGGCTACAACGATCTCGCTTCGGTGGAGGAGGCATTCGCCCGGTTCCCGGAAGAGATCGCCGCCGTTTTCCTGGAACCGGTCGGGGTGGCGACCGATCTCCCGGCGGCGGGTTTCCTCGATGGGTTGCGTCGGATCTGCGATCGAGAGGGCGCGCTGCTCGTCTTCGACGAGATCGTGACGGGCTTCCGGTGGCACCTGCGCGGCGCACAGCACCTGTTCGGGGTGACCCCGGACCTCTCCACGTTCGGCAAGGCGGTCGCGAACGGCTTCTCCTTCTCCTTCCTCGCCGGCAAGCGCGACATCCTCGAGCTCGGAGGGATCCGTCAGAAGGAGAGGGACAAGGTCTTTCTCCTCTCGTCGACCTTCGGCGGGGAGCCGGTCGGGATCGCAGCAGCGATCGCGACCATCCGGGTCCTCGAGAAGGAGGGCGCGATCGAGAGGATCTGGCGGGCCGGAAGGGAGCTCCAGGAGATCCTGCAGGAGGCGATCCGATTCGAGGGACTCGAACACCGTGTACGGCTGCGCTGCCATCCGTCGAACCTCGCACTGAAGTGCGTGGACGATCGAGGGAACCCCTGCCCCCGGACCGCGACGGTCCTTCAGGAGTTCCTCGTGGACGAGGGACTGCTCGCTCCGTACTACTGCGTTTCGCTGGCCCACGGGGAGCGCGAGCTCGAGGCCACGAAGAAGGCCGTGAGGAACGCGCTCGCGAAGCTCGCTGCGGCGATCCGAGCCTCCAGCGGGCCGTGCCCTCGGGGTTACCTCCTCCGGCCGGTGTTCCGTCCCCGCAACGACTGACGGCCGTCGCAACGCGGCGTCACAACGGACCCCCTCCCAGCGGAGCGTCGAGCCACAGGGGCTTGGGATCGACGTAGGGAGCGACGAGTCCCTTCAAGTCGGGTCGCGAGTCGAGGAACCGGACGATCTCGTCGAGGGGCACGAGCGGCGCGCGATCGCGAAAAACCTCGTAGAGCCGCTGGCAGACGACCAGGTCTTCGGGGTAATCGACCGTGAGCCTCAGGTCGGGTCGCAGGCAGTCCGGACGGGGCAGAAGCACCTCGACCTGGAATTCGGATCGGTGCTGGCGGACGTAGCGCGAGCACCCCTCGCTCCGGTGGTAGGCGTCGCCCTTCTCGTGGGAGCGGACGAGCGACTCCAGCGTGTAGATCTCGAAGTGAGTGCCCTCGGGCAGACCGTCGATCGTTGTCACGTCGTTCCTCTTCTCGACGTGGCTGTTCCAGGCGCCCTCGACGGCCTCCCAGTACATGAAGGGGCACTCGGTCGTCACCCGGGAAGACGTCGGTCGCGTTCGCGACGCGAGCGCACAGGATGAGGCGGGAGAGGACGTCCACCTCGTCCCCGAAGACGTAGGAGATCCCCCGATCCCTGGCGATCCGGACGAAGACCTGGTTCTCGATCCCCTCCGCGATCCCGAGGACCGCCGTCACGATGGCGGGGAGCTTCTCGACCGAGTCGAGAATCTGACCCAGGATCGTCTTCCCCTTGGTGAGCTGCTGGACAGGCTTGCCGTACAGCCGTTCTCCCTGAACGCGGCAGGCGAGCGCGGCGACGAGCCTTCTCACGCGAGGTCGTCCTCCAGGACGGGGTCCCCGGGTGCGAGCGAACGCCGGAGGGAGCGGCCGACGATCCGCGCAGGGTCGTGGAATCCGGCGAATGCCGGGATGCGTGGCGTTCGGCGGAAGGCGAGGTCACCCAGCGCGATCGGGTGCCCGACGGCCAGATCGCGCGCCGCGAGGAGCTTCTTCACGTTCCTGTCCCGGTAGCTCCGCTCCTCCTCCCCGAGGCCTGGATCCACCAGGGCGGCCTCCATGCGACGGAGCGTTGCCACGTAGCGGGCAAACTCGTCGGGTTCGAGCGCGGAAACCCAGTCCTCGATCTCGAGGAACCGGCTCAGGGTGAGGTGTTTCTCGATCCAGTCGGCCCCCAGCGCCATCGCGAGCAAGGAAACGTGGACGCGATCCTCGGAATCACCGGGGGCGTGGTCCATGTAGCCGACCTGGATCCCGGGAAAGCGCGCGCGGAGAGCGGTCAGGCGAGAGACGCGGCTGCTCTCGACCGGAGTCGGTTCGGCCTGAAAGCCGCAAAGGAGAGCGAGCTGCCCGGGCGCCTGCCAGGACTCGACCTCGCGCACCAGTTCCTCGATCTCGGAGTCTTCGATCCCGCCCACGGACACGAAGACGAGTTCCGCGACGGCGAACCCCTCGCGCAGCAAACGCCGGTTGAAAAAATTCGAAGCGTGGAACTTGATCGCATCGGGGCGGACCTCGCGAGCCACGTGCATGGCCCTCTCCCCGGAGACGTCCAGGAAGAGATGGATCCTCTCCTTGTCGCAGAGGACCCGGATCTCCCGCCAGACGCCGAGATCCATCTCGAGGGTTTTGTAGGAGTCGTAGTATCTGTACCCCGGCTCGGCCACGTCGTCGGCATAGACCACCTGGAACTTCACCGCATCGGCTCCTGAGCGGGCCGCCGCCCGGACGTAGAGGGCGCAATAGTCCGGCTTTCCCTCGTACCCTTGCGCGACCTCGGCGACGATTCGCGTCATTCCCCCTCGCTCCCTTTTCTGCTCCCGCCGGTGAGCCGGAACAGGACGACCTTCCGCCCGATGAGCCCGTTCTTACTGTCTCCACCGGGAGAGAAGGTCCCGGTCTTCCGGGCGCGCCCTTCTCGGTTTCACTGGGCCCTACAACCGCACGATGTTTCGCGCCACTGCAAATGCCTCCGCGAGCCCGCAGCCGACCTGGCTCCCGCGGGATCTCGCCAGCGCCCGCAGGGCCTCGAGCGAACGAGCGTGCGGCCATTCGCGGATCTCCCCCGCGTAGGCGGCCATGGCGGCGAGCTTCTTCTCCATGTGCCGCTCCGCGAGCTCGACGTACGCGTTCGGGACGAAGGGAACTCCCCCTCCGGGCAGCTGCCATTCGGTGCTCGAACTCACCTCGAAAGAAAGGATCGAGCTCCACCTCTCGCCGGGCAGGGGCCGGAAGGCGGTCGCCACGGCCTGATGGCAGATGCGGTGATCCACGTTCAGGTCCCCGGGGTGGTGCGTCAGGACGACGTCCGGATCGAACTCCCGCTTCGCGCGCTCGACCTCCTTCACGACCTCGAGAAGATCCACGGAGTCGATCCGATTGTCGGGAAGGCCCACGACCCGGCATCCGGCCGCGCCAAGGATCGAGGCCGCTCGATCCGCCTGCTCCCGTACCTGGGCGAGGTAGCGCGCGCCTCCCTCGGCTCCGGCCTGGCGCGTCTCGTATCGGCTCGTGACTCCCTCTCCGAGGAGCCAGACGCGGATCTCGCGTCCCTCCTCGGCCCAGCGGGCCACGGTTCCCCCGCAACCCAGGACCTTGTCGTCGGGGTGGGCGGCCACGACCAGGACGCGCACGACCGTCCCTCTCATGACCTTTCCCCGTCCGCGATCATGTCCCAGGTCAGGCTCTCGTCGGCCGGGATGTCGCTCGCGGCTTGCCGGCCGAGGACACGGTCGTACAGATCGGGCGAGAGTCCCCGCTTGCCCGCGCGAGGACGCTTCAGGCCGATCGATTCGCCGGAAAGGACCTCTCCTCGGGTGATCGCGCGCTTGGCGACGAGGCATCGCCGGTAGCGGTCCCGCGCCGGCACTTCTTCAGGGGCGGGCGCCTTCCGTGGGTTTCCCAGCATCGTCTCGACCTCCCGGACGCCCAGGACGAGATGGCTCATCTCCTCGGGATCGGAGGAGAAGGCATGGTCCGGCCCCTCCTGGTTCCTGTCGAGGGTGAAGTGCTTCTCGATCGCCCTCGCGCCGAGCGCGGTGGCGGCCAGGCACGCGGCGAATCCGTCGTGGTGGTCCGAGTAGCCGACAGGACAGGCGAAGTCCCGGGCCAGGAACGGGAGGACCGAGAGGTTGAGCGACCGTGCCGGTGCGGGATAGAGCGACACGCAGTGCATGAGGAGGAGTTCGCGGCACCCGGCTTCCTCTGCCGCCCGGACGGCGTGCTCGACCTCGTCGAGGTGGCTCATCCCGGTCGAGACGACCAGGGGGATTCCCGTCCCGGCGGCCCGCCTCACGAGGGGGAGGTTGGTGAGGAGCCCGGACGAGATCTTGAGGAGCGGGACGCCGAGTTCCACGAGGAGGTCGAGGCTCGCAAAGTCCCCGGGAGTCGAGAAGAGGACGAGGCCGCGCTCCTCGCAAGACTTCCTGAGGATCGCCAGGTCCGTCCTCTCGAACCAAAGGTTCTTGAAGATCTCGTAGGAGGGTTCCCCCGGAACGTAGCTCTCGTCGACCGCGATCGTCTGGAGCTTCACGGCGTCCACGCCGCAGCGCGCCGCCGACTCCACCAGGGCGAGCGCGACATCGAGTCTTCCGCCATGGGTGGCTCCGATCTCCGCAACAACGAAAACGGGCTGGCCGGGCCCGATTCTCCTGTGAGCGACTCGAACCGTCGTCTCCAAATCGTCCTCCAGGGGCGGCCGCAGCAAGAGAAGCCTAGCCGGATTTTCCGTGGATTCTGTACGATAAGCGCGCGGGGCGGGGCCGTGCAAGAGCGTGCGGCGGGCGTCTGTCGCACGGGGGGCCGCCGCGTGGCCATTCTCGCCGGCCTTGCCCCACGCCGGGACCGTGTCTATGCTCGCCGTTCGCGCGGATGTGGAGGAGCCGATGGTCTTCGAGCTGGTACTTCCCCAGATTCGAAAGCTCGTCCTACTGGGTAGCGGCCGCACGCTTGCTCACCTTGTCGACCACGGGAAAAAGCGAGGGCTCGAGGTTGTGGCCGCGATCTCTCCCAGGCATGCGCCCGAGAAGGTGCGCGGGGAGCAAAGTCTCGCGGTGTTCCTCTCGGATAAGGGAGTGCGCCACCACGAGACCCGCAACATCCACGATCCGGGCTCCCTCCTTGCGGTCCGGGAGCTGGTCGGGTCCATGGAGGACGGACTGGCGATCTCGCTGGGCGCCGCCTGGATCTTCAAGAGAGAATCGATCCAGGGGCTTTTCCGGGGGCGGCTCGTCAACGTGCACGGTACCCGTCTTCCCCGCGATAGGGGAGGGGGCGGGTTCTCTTGGCAGATTCTCCGGGGTAACCGCCTCGGCTACTGCGTCATCCACGGAATCGACGAGGGAGTGGACACAGGCCCCATCCTCGACCACGAGGAGTTCCTCTACCCGGGCACTTGCCGCGTTCCCGAGGACTACCAGGAGTTCTACCTCTCGAAGAATCTCCTCTTCCTTGAACGTTTCGTCGATCGAATCAGCTCGGGCGAGACCAAGCTCACGGCTCGTGTGCAGTGCGAGTACCTCTCGACGTACAACCCCAGGCTGAGCACGGATCTTCACGGCTGGATCGACTGGAGCTGGCCGGCCGACGAGATCGAGCGCTTCATCTGTGCTTTTGACCGGCCCTACGCGGGAGCGAGCACGCGCTGGAACGAACAGCGCGTGAGGATCCGGACCGTGTCGGTTCAACGAAACGACGGCTACTTCCACCCCTACCAGAGCGGCCTCGTCTACCGGAACAATGGACGGTGGCTCATGGTGGCCGCGTGCGGAGGGGAGCTTCTCGTGGAAGAGGCTCTCGACGAGAAGGGCGAGAGCCTCCTCGCGCGGATCCAGGAGGGTGATCGCCTGGAAACGCCGTGCGGCGATCTCGAGGCCGCCCGCAAGCGAATCCGCTACGGCGCGACAGGGCTCGGACCCGCGAAGGCATGGAAGCCCCTTTGAGCCGTCGCGACTTCGTGCTCCTTGATGTGCCGGCGGAGGGGTACGGGGAACCCGCCGGCTTGTCAATCGTGCGGCAGCCCCTGGAACGGGGCGGCGGCTGGCCGGACCGGCTTCTCCTCGCAGGCCCGGTTGATCGAGGCGAGGCCGGGTTCCCGCCGGAGCAGGGCGAGGATCTCGTCGAGGCCGAACCTGTCCCCGTGTGCTGGCGCCAGCCGGGCGTACAGCTCGCGGAGGAAGGCGAGATCCTCCGGGTAGTCTAGGAGCAGGCGGAGCTCGGGGGCGCGCCAGCGGGCGGGAGCGACGAGGTGAAAGACCCGATACCGCTCCGGGTGCTCGTAGAAGTAGAGAGAGACGTGCTCGCGCACAGCGGGATCGGAAACCGTCCGCTCGACCTCTTCCAGCGCGGCCAGGCGGAAGACATGGATGTCGATTCCCTGGGGGAAGGTCTGATTCCTCACGTTCGAGACGACGTCGCAATCGTTTGCGAGAAACGTCCCGACCCCCCAGTCGATTACCTCGGGGTCCAGGAGCGGCGTGTCGCCGGTCACCTCGACCACGAGATCCGAACCCAGGCTGCGGTGGGCCCCGGCGCCGCGCGCGAGGACGTCCTCCTCGCTCCCCCGAAAACACGGAACGCCCTCGCGCGCGGCCCGGTCCGCGAGCGCGTCGTCCCGCGGCGAGTCCGTGGTGGCCAGCACGATCGAATCGACGAGGCGGGCGCGCCGCAGGCGGCCCAGGAGCCGGGTGAGAGCGGGCGCGCCGCACACTTCGGCGAGCACCTTGCCGGGCAGCCGGCTTGACCCCATCCGGGCCTCCACGCTCGCGACGATCTTCACCCTGCGCCTCCGGCGCCACCCGACGGGGAAGGCTGAGTCGCCGGTCCTCGTGAGACCTCCTGGCTCCGGGCGAACCGCCCGAAGGCGCCGCCCGCCGCGAGGAGCTCGTCGAACCGTCCTTCCTCGACGATGCGCCCCGCCTCCAGGACGTGGATCCGGTCGGCGTCGCGGACTGCCGACAGGCGATGGGCCACCATGACCACGGTGAGCGAGCGGCCGAGCGCCTCGATCGCCTGTCGGATCCGCTCCTCGGAGAGAGAGTCGAGCTCGCTCGTGGCCTCGTCGAGGACGAGGATCTCCGGCTTGCCGAAGAGCGCCCGGGCAAGCGCGAGGCGCTGTCTCTGGCCGCCCGAGAGGAGGATCCCGCGATCGCCCACGAGGGTCCGGTCGCGCTCCGGGAGGTCCTGGACGAACTCCCAGGCGCTCGATGATTCGAGCGCCTCCCGTATGGCGGTCTCGGGAGCCGCCTGGAAGAAGGAGACGTTCTCGGCGACCGTGCCGTGGAAGAGTTGCGTCTCCTGGCTGACGTAGCCGATCCTGCGGCGCCAGTCGGCCAGGTCCATCTCGCGGAAGGGGACGTGGCCATTCACGCGGATCTCGCCCTGGTAGTCTCGGTGGAGCCCGAGGGGGATGCGGAGCAGGGTCGACTTGCCGACGCCCGAGCTCCCCACGAACGCCACGCGCTGACCCCGCCGGAGCGAGGCCGAGAGATCGGCCAGCACCGGGCGCCCGTCGTAGGCGAACGAGACCGAGTCGAAAGCGAGCGACTCGAACCGCTCGATGCGCCGGCTTCCGCCGCGCTTCTCCGCCCGGACCGAGGCCCCCTCGAAAGTCCTTCGCACGGTCTCGAACGCCGGAAGGGCGAGAAGGATCTTGTGCGCCAGCGCGGGTCCCGTCGCGAGCCGGGAATAGCTCCGGTAGAGCAGCGTGAGAAGCAGGAGAAAAACCCCCAGATCGAGCGAGAGCCACTTCGTCCCCGCGTACATCGCGGTGCAGATGAGGAGGACGATCAAGGGCTCGTTCGCCACGGTGAGAAAGGTATCGTGGACTCCGACCCGGACGTGAATCCGGCGGAGCTCGTCCGATTCCGTCTGGATTTTCCGCTTGAAGACGTCTTCCCGGCCCATCGCCTTGATGACGTGGAGCGCCGTCAAGGTCTCGAGGAGGAGGCAGAGGACGCGGTCGTACGCCCGCGTCCTTGCCTCCCCGAGCGAGCGGCCCTTTTTGACGATGGAATGGAAGGCGAAGTAGGCGAGTCCCCCCAGGCCGAGCGTCGCGACCGTGATTCCGGGCTCGATCGCGACCGCGAGGCCCAGGTAGACGGCGAGCGAGATCGCGAGCGAGAACAGCATCAGCATGAGGGCCACGCCTCCGAGGAGCTGCTCGACCTGGAGCGCGACGGAGCTCGACAGCTCCCCCACTCGGGCTTTCGCGAAGAAGGCGTAGTCGGCGTCGAGGAAGGCGTTGTAAAGGCGCGTACACCAGCGGCGCCGCAGGTCCGCGGCGAGGCGGATGTTCGCGTAGCCGGACGCGAGGAGGAGAGCCGCCTTCGCCAGGAAGAGAGCTACGATGACGGCGAGCAGCCCTTCGAGCGAGGAGAGGAACGGCACCCGCTCGGCGAGGTCCGACATGGCGCGCGCGAAGCCGGTGGCATCGTCCGACCCGGCCGAGTCGATCCTGGAAAAGAGAGGAAGGAAGAGGCCAATCCCGACCCCTTCCATGAGCATCCCCAGGAGGGCGGCGAGAATCGCCAGAGGGAAGAGCACCGGGTTCTCCCGCCAGCACCACACCACGAACTCGCGAAGTGTCGCCCGCCGGCCCGCGGAGTCGGGGGCGGTCGCGGTCTCTGGTTCGGGCATGGGTTCGAGTGGCGGCGTAGGACGTAGGGTAGCGGCGCGGGTGTACGGGATCAACCCGCCTCGAACGGCCCCCGTGTCGGACTCCCGCGAAGAATCGCCACCAGGACGGACACGGTTCGTTCGGCGCTCTTCGCCGGGAAGGCGCGGTCCGCATCCGCGGGGGCCGCCTCCCATGCGCGAGAAGAGAAGTAGGAATCGATCTCTTCGCGCCGGGTGACGCACGGAGTCACTCCCAGGGCGACGGACGGAAGCAAGTCGCTCTCGACGGAGCGCGGCAGGATCGAAAGCGTGGGTCGGCCACGGAGCGCGGCCTCCTCGAGGATCATGCTCGTCATGCTGACGACGAGGTCCACCCGCAGGCGGGAGGTGCCTGCGACGCCTTGCGGATCCGTCCGGCGCGGAATCCTCTTCCTCCGGCCTTGGCCGGCGATAGGGCAGATTCGACTCGAAGCAGGCCTCGAGGTAGCCGGCCACCGACTTTCGCAACATGCTCCGAGCCACGCGACGCGATTCGCCCTGGGAAGCCACGTCCAGCTCCGGGCAAAGCGAGTAGAGCCCCTTAGAGCCCATCCATAAGCCCGGACCGAGCCCGGCGGAGCACCGGCGCCGGGAGGGTTCTTGGATGGGCCCTTACCTTCCCCAACGAGGAGCCCCGTGAAGACGAGCCTGTTCCGGTTCACCGTGCGTCTCTTTGCGGCCGCGGTTCGCAACACCGCGTCCCCGCGAAGAAGAGAAACGGACGCGAATCGAGCAGCGGCGATTCTACGGTTGTCGCCCTCCGCGAGACAAGCGAGAGACTCAACGCGCGATGACCTCGCCGGGCCTCACGGGATGGCCGCCACGGCTCGCGGACTCGCGAGCGGCCTGGGTGATCGCTTCGGTGACGACCGCGTTCTCGCCCGGGCTCCAGAGGCCTTCTCTTCCGGCGAGCGCGCCGGCGAGGTTGTCGTACATCTTCATCAGGGCGAATCCGACCGCCCCGGGAGACGCGTCGCAGGCGACCTCTCGCTCTCCGTGGAGCCCTCGATTCGGTCGCACCGGATATCGGAGGTGGACGAGGCTTTCCTGTAGGAGGTCGTACCGCTCGTGTTCGCCCCAGATCACGACGCAACTTCCCTGTAGCGCTCGAACCGGAGCGGGTGGATCGACGCCGCGCGGCCTCCGGCGAGCGACATCGTGAAGGCGAAGATCGAGTCGCCCTCGAGTGGACCCTCCTTGAACGGGGGAGTCCCGACGATTGCTTGAACGGACTCGACTTGCCCCGCGAGCATCCGCACGAGGTCGATGAGGTGCGTCCCGTTGCCGGCAGCCCGTTTCCGTACACGCCCCAGACGGACTGGACAGGCCCGATCCGCTCTTCCATGCCTCCCGGCGCGAGGGCCCGGGTCGATTCGTCCGTCCGGCGCCAGTAGTTCACCAGGACGAGGATCCCCCTCTCGCGGGCCAGGTAGAGGAACGCGCGGGCTTGGCTGAGGTCCCAGCCCAGGGGCTTCTCGACGAGGACGGCGGAGAGCGACGGGAGGCTCTCGATGACCTCGAACCTCCCGCTCGGCGGGATGGCCAGGACGGCGACCTCGGGGGCGCACCGGTCGCGGAGCTCCTCGAGCCTGTCCGTGGCGACTCCTGCCGGGAGGATCTCTCGTGCTCTCGCCCGCGTCTCGGGCGAGCGCTCCAGCACTCCCGCCCACTCGAACGCTGGGTGTTCCGAGAGCGCCTGGGCGTGTGTCGCGCAGGGAAAGTACGCGGCCATCCTCCGGCCGGCGGCGAGTCCGTGGGCACTCTGACCGAAGCCGGCGAGGGCCGTCCGGTAGCGGGCGGCGCTCACTTTGGTCGCTCCCCCTTCGGGATCCGGTCGCGAAGGGCGTGGACCTTGTGCACGGCGCGGACGAGCCGCCCGACCCGTTCCCGGGTGAGCTCGTAGGCGCAGGGCTCGAACATGACGAGCGATTCCGCCTGGAGCCGCTCGACGACCGGGCAGTCCGTGCGCCCGTATTCGACATTGGAGAGATGGAAGGGATGGCCCTTCTTGCCGAAGGCCGTGCGGCGCTGGAAGAGGGGGAGGCGGTAGAGAGGGTTCACGTAGCCGGCGTTGTGAGGGAACCCTTCAGCCGCGAGGGCACGGCAGAACGCGTCGCGGCTGACGCCGAGCTCCCGGGCGTCGATCGAGAGGGCCCAGACGTAGTAGACGTGGCGGCAGCCCTCGCGGACGACCGGCGGGCGAAGCCCTTCCAGGTCCACCAGAGCGGCGCGCATGGTCTCCGCGACCTTGACGCGCCGCCCGACGTGCTCGTCGATCCGGGCGAGCTGCACCGTCGCCACCGCGGCCGAGAGCTCGGTGAGCCGGAAGTTGAAGCCGACGAGGTTCGTGATGTCCTCGGTCCCCTTCGGGCCGACGACGCTCTCGGCATGGTTCCGGAGCAAGGCGAGCCGCTCGGCCAGGCGGTCGTCGTCCGTGACGAGAATCCCGCCCTCTCCGCAGTGGATGTGCTTGTGGTGGTTGAGGCTGTAGACCCCGACGTGCCCGATCGTGCCGGCAAGGCGGCCGTCCTCCTCGGCGAGCGGGGCCTGAGCCGCGTCCTCCACGAGGTAGATCCCGCGCTCGTCGGCCAGCTTCCGGAGCTCGGCGAGTCGGGCGGGATGGCCGAAGAGGTCGACGGCGAGAATGGCCCGCGTGCGGGGGCCGATCGCGGTGCGGACCTTCTCGACGTCGAGACAGAACGTGTCGGACTCGATGTCGGCGAAGACGGGGATCCCGCCATAGAAGAGCGGGGCGACGACGGTGGCGGACATGGTCCAGGGGGGGACGATCACCTCGTCTCCCGGCTCGACGCCGATCGCGCCCATCGCGGCGATGAGCCCCGAGGTCGCCGAGTTGACGGAAAGCGCGTAGCGGACTCCGAAGCGTGCGCGCCAGGCCGCCTCGAGCTCCCGGACCCGTGGGCCGCCGTGGAACTCCTCGCACCAGCTCCCGTAGAAGCCGGAGAGACAGCCCGAGTCCAGGACCCGGAGGGCCGCCTCGCGCTCGGCGCGCCCGACCGAGCGGTAGGGTGGGAGCGATTCCGGGAGGACCGGTTTGCCGCCGAGGAGGGCCAGCTCTTCCATGGATCGTTCTCAGCTAGAAGCGCAGAAGCGCCGCGTGCCCTCGTGCCGACGGGTGAATAACTCGGCGACGGCGGTCGGGTCGTCCCCCTGCCAGGGGACCTCCTTCGATCGGTCGCTCCTCCTCCCGATCGCGCAGAGGTATTCGCTGTCGATGAAGCGGTTCATCTCGACCGTCTCGAACCCGGTCACGGCGAGCACCCCCCGCAAGGCGTTCGCGCTGAACCGGAAGGCGTGGGTGTCGGCGGAGTTGGTCGACAGATAGTAGTGGAGCGGTTTCTTGAACGGGACAAGGATCCGGCTCCCTATTGCGACGACGACGTGCCTGGGCTCGGCGACGATCGCGTGGGCCGGTCCGAGCATCGCGCTGAGCGACTGGCAGTTCTCGAGCGTCCGGTGGATTCTCTGGTTGGGCCGGAAGAAAACGTGGTCGAACCCCGCGCGGAGCATCTGCTCGCGGTTGTGGTTCCCGACGTCGTTGGGTAGCAGCGGGTAAAACGTGACGAGCAACGGATTCATACCGTACTCGAACTTCAGTGGCCATGCAATCGAGCTCGAGTCCTTTCCCCCGCTCCAGGGGACGATAGAGTCCCGGGCGCCGGTCGGGGAGCGGTAGGGTTCGATCGTCTCCAGGAGCTCCCCCCGCCGTGTGGGTTCCGGAAATTCTGGCCGCTCGATTCCGGAAACCTTGGCGGGTTCGAGTGCCCGCCCAGGCTCTGTGGTCTTGGGTAACTGACGAGCCCGGTACGACCTCCCTCGCAGCTCGACGAAGCGGCCTCGGACGAGGACGCGATGAATGATCCCCTCCGCCAGATCCGCGTCGTGGAGAACCCTGGCCCATGACGCCGGGGGCTTGTTCGTCGTGAAGACCATCGCCTTGTTCTTCAGGTAGCGCTAGTTCACGACCTGGAACGGGACGTTTGGGGCGTCGTTCGGGTAGGTCTAGTAGCCGAGCTCATCCAAGACGAGCACGCCGGCGCGGAGGCCACTTGGGTGCGACGGAGGCTGGACAGTTCGTGTCGATGCCCGTCCTCGGTTCGGCCTCAGGAGCATCGGATCGTCTCGATCCCGTGCCCCGTTCACTCGCGACGCATTTTCCAGTGAACAACGCTCGTCGCGCAGAGGGGATTTAGCCCCAATAGGTTCGGCCGGGTATCGACGATCTCGATGAGTTCTCGGTGGCGCTGGAGAACGGACATGAGGTCCACATTGTAGTCGTTGATTTGGATGTACCGGCGTCGCATCAGCGAGAGCAGATCCTGGCCTTGCAGCTCGATGACCGGCTCGAAGTGGAATACGTTGGAGCGCTTGTCGATGTGGCTTGCCAGTACTTCGATGACGTGCGCTGCCGTCGGGAGCTGCTCGAGCGCGTGGGACGTGAACACGACGCACGGCCCCTCGAGCTGTTCGAGCAGCTGATAGAGAGCGTCGTAGAAATTGAACGGTCGCACGGACACAAGCGAGTTTCGTTCGTAGAGGCGCGCCGCCAGTTTGATGGCGTTGGCCGAGTAGTCGCCGCCAATGAAGCGTCGTGCCTTCATGCGGCCCGATAGGCGCCACAAGTTGTATCCATACCCACAGCCCAGCTCGACCACCGTCGTCCCCTCGTCGATGGCGGGGCGAAGCACGTCATGGAGCAGATCCTGGTACGCTGCGCGTGCAGCCCCGATTGTGGTTGCGTACAGATGGTCTCCGCGCGACACGCAGATGGGGTGCTCACCGCCGCCGACCACCGACCACTCGAACGTCATGATCGCCTCGGGATCACCGCCCGCACGGTCGTACCACTCTAGAGCCTTCGCATACTTGTCCTTGTCATACTCTTCATCGATCTTCTCGATCGTCCGTCGCGGGCAAGTCCACGGAGTTGTCCCAATGATCCGGCCCGGCCAGGCCGACCAGCGAGGGAGTTCATCGAGGTCGATTCGTCGCATCTTGTCACCCCCTTGTCGAAGGAATTGTGCGGATCGCGGAGTCGTTCGACAGCCTGGAGAGCCGTTGGATTGCCCGCGCGTCGACGCCGCCACGCCTCGGGGGCGTGAAGATGAAGGCCACACGGAACAAGTGGTTGTGCTCCAGGAAGAACCCCGTGCAGATTGTGGGGACCGGCGGCCGAGTCGTCATGCGCATCCTCGGCTTCAACGAATGGACCGAGACGTGTGTCTCGACCTTCGCCAGCATTCGGCGTCTCAGCCATCAAGAGAGCAAGCGCTTCGAGGTCACAATGGACCTTGCCGGACGCTCGAACCGTTTCTCAAGTATGAACGTAAAAGCGCCTGGTGTCCTCGTGCCAGCGGGCGAAGAAATCGGCGACACCCTCGGGGTCGTCCCCCGGCCAGGGGATCTCCTTCGATCGGTCCGCCCATCTTCCGATCGCGCAGAGGTAATCGCTGTCGATGAAGCGGTTCATCTCGACCGTCTCGAAGCCCGAGACCGCGAGCGCCCCCCGCAAGGTGTTCGCGCTGAACCGGAAGGCGTGGGTGTCGGCGGGGTTTTTTCCTAGATAGTAGTGGAGCGGCTTTTTGTAGGGGACGAGGATCCGGCTGCCCGTCGCGACGACGACATGACGCCCGCCGGCGAGGATATCGTGCGCGGTGGCGAGCATCGCTCGGAGCGACTGGCAGTTCTCCAGCGTCCAGAGAATCGTGACCACGTCGAAGCACGGGTCGCCGCCCTGGCGAGTGGCGACGTACTCCTCGATCGTCCCGGTGAAGTGTTCGATCGCCAGACCCGCGAGGAGCCGTCCGTTTGCCTCGGAGGGTTCGATCCCGAAGACCCTCGCCTCGTAGGGCGTGGCGCGAACGAGCGCGAGGAACTGCCCCTCGCCAGCTCCGATGTCGCAGAGCGCTTTTCCGGCGAGCCCGATCGAAGCGTCGGCGAACTCGGCCACGTAGGCGTGGCGCGCCTTCACCGCGGGCCAGCGCGCGGTGTAGCCCGACCCGTAGAGTTCCTTCGACCAGGTCTCGGCGATCTCGCGGGCCGATCGCCGCTCTCGAACGTAGACGAAGCCGCACCGCGCGCAGATGTCGATCGGCTGGCCGCCGGTGTACTCCCGGCAGTGCGGGACCTCGATCGTCCGGGTCTCGCCGCAGAGGTCGCAGGGGTGGAGGCTCATCGGAGAGGGTGGCGGAGCGTCCACTCGCCGCCTTCCTTCTTCCAGATCTCGGGATTCCTGTGGAGATCGACGATCTCCAGGCACTCCTCGCGGGTCATCGAAAGATACTCCAGCATCGCATCGAGGTGCTCGGAAGGGAACTCTCCGTCGTACTTCCGGGCGAGCTCGAGGCCCTCCTCGCGCGTGAGATGGCCGTTCTGGATCATCCGGCTCGCGTCCCGGACCGCCCGGCCGAACCCGAACTTGACGTACTGCATGTAGTAATAGAGGTCGTCGGACTTGTCGTCCAGGCTGTCGAAGTCGGTGAAGGTTCCCTGCGTGCGCCCCTTCGGATGCGGGCGGAAATCGATCCGCTCGCGGATGTACTGGTGGTTCTCGAACATGCTCCAGCGGAAGAACCAGGCGAAGTAGAGCGCCTTCACGCCCGTCTCGGCGATCGCCGGGGCGTCCGGGTACAGGTACGGGTTGAGGTCGGCGAGCCGGACGTTCTCTCCGTCCACCCAGTTCCTCGGGTCGTCTCCGACCTGGTGCTCGAGCACCTCCGTGAAGTCCCGGATCTTCGATGACTCCTCGTGCAGCACCTTGCCGCCGTACTCGGTCTCGCCGTGCTCGGCGTAGAAGACGAGGGGGATGCCGTACCCGACCGCCACCTGGATCGGGATCGCGTTGACGCCGGCATCCCAGGCGACCTTGGGGTTGCCCCGCTCTCGGAAGAAGCGGTGGGAAAGGAACCGGTGGACCTTCTGGTTCGGCCGGAAGAACACGTGGTCGAACCCCGCGCGCAGCATCTGCTCGCGGTTGTGGTTCCCGACGTCGTTGGGCAGGAGCGGCGAAAACGTGACGAGCAGCGGGTTCATGCCGTACTCGAACTTCAGCCGCCAGGCGATCGAGCTCGAGTCCTTGCCACCCGACCATGGTACGACCGCGTCCCACGAGCCACTCCTGGAGCGATAAGGAAGGACGAGCTCCTCGAACTCCCGGCGGCGGGCTTTCCAGTCGATCGTCTTCTTCCCCTGGGCGTGGACGCAGGCGTTGCAGACCCCGTCCGCCGTGAATTCGATCCGAGGGCGGGTGTCGGGCATCAGGCAGGTCCGACAGTAGCGGACTTCGCGCATGGCCTCAGATCCTCACCGGGATCCCGGCGCTGGCAAGATGTCTTTTCGCGCTCGCGATCGCGGGCTCCGTGAAATGGAAGATGTTCGCGGTGCAGACTGCCGAGGCGCCGCCCTTCTGGAAGCCGTCCACGAAATGTTGCCAGTTCCCGGCGCCTCCAGCGACGAGGACCGGGATCCGTACGGCGTCCGCCACCCGGCGGCAGAGGTCAAGGTCGTAGCCCTCCAGCGAGCCGTCGCGCTCGATCGAGGTGACGAGGATCTCGCCGGCGCCGCGCTCCTGGGCCTCGCGAGCCCAGCTTTCGACCGTCCGCCCGGTCGGCGCCGACCCGAACCCGGCGTACGCCTCGTAGGAGCCGTCGGGGCGCCGGGCCGCGTCGATCGAGACCACGGCGCACTGGGAGCCGTACGCGGTGGCGATCTCGGTGACGAACTCCGGGCGCTCGAGGGCGGCCGTATTCACGACGACCTTGTCGGCGCCCGATCGAAGGAGGATCTGGACGTCCTCCAGGGTCCGGACGCCGCCGCCCGCGGCGAGGGGAACGAAGCACCGCCGCGCGAAGCCGCGGACGACCTCCAGGAAGTTCTCGCGCGAGCCCTTCCCCGGTCGAGTGACGTCCAGGACGGCGATCTCGTCCACCGACCAGGCGTCCACGAAGTTGAGCGTGTAGCGGTAGTCGGGTTGGAATCTCTTCGTCCGGAAGAGAACGCCGTCGCTCATCGTCAGGACCGTGACCAGGCGGGGGCGGAGCACCGGCTATCCTGCCGCGAGGAAGTTTCCCAGAAGCGTCAGGCCGTGGCGCTGGCTCTTCTCGGGGTGGAACTGGGTGGCGTAGACGTTCCCCTGTTCGATCACAGCCGCTATCGGGATGCCGTACAGGGTCTCTCCGGCGATCCTCTTCTCGTCCGCGCAGCGGATATGATAGCTGTGAACGAAGTAGAAGAGCGCGTCCGGAGGGATGTTCCGGAAGAGGACGGAGGGCCGCTTGTGGACGACGTCGTTCCAGCCGACGTGCGGGACCCGTAGCGACGGATCGCCCGTCTCGATCCGAATGACCCTCGCGTCGATCCAGCCCATCCCCTCGTGGCGGCCGAATTCCTCGCTCTCGCCGGCCATGAGCTGGGCGCCGAGACAGATCCCGAGGATCGGCTTGCCCTGCTCCAGGACCAGCCGCGAGAGCGGCTCCACCAGTTCCAGGCGCCTGAGGTTCGCCATTCCGTCGCCGAACGCCCCGACCCCGGGCAGGATGAGCTTCTCCGCCGCGGCGAGCTCGTCCGGGTCGCTGGTCACCCGCGGTTCGTGCCCGAGCCGCTCGACCACCCCGGCGACGGAGGAGAGATTGCCCAGCCCGTAGTCGACGATCGCGATCATGGCGAATGGAATCTTGGCGCCTCGGGGCAGCCTGTCAAGGAACTCCCCGCGGCCGGCGGCGCCGCAGAATCGCGACCACGGCCCAGGCCCAGAACACGGAGTAGGGAATGAGGCTCGGAAGCAGGAGCCGCCGGTTTCCGAACCATCCCGCGACGCCGGGGAAGTACAAGATCAGGAGGACGAGCAGGAAGTGGATCCCGGCAGGGTTCTTCCCCGCGCGGAGAGCGAGGAACCAGCCGAGGGCGACGGGCCCGAGGATCAGCACCGAATAGGCGATCTTGATCGGTCGCGTGCGCTTCGTGTCGCGGACCTGCCGCTCCGCGAGATCCCGGTCCTCCGGCTTGTACGTGAGGCGGAAGTGCTCGGGAACGTCGAAGGGGTTCACGCCGAGCGCGCTCACGATGTTCCGGGAGAACACGCGGGCTGTTGGACCCGGGTGCTCCCGGAAGAACTCCATGGCGCGCGCCTGGCAGATCCTCCCGAAGGCTATGTGCTCCCTGTCGGTCCAGTTCTCGTCCCCGTCGATCGCGCCCGCCTCCACGGCCTCCCGCGTCACGTCCTCCATCAGCGCGCGGCGCTCGTCCATCGGGTCGGTACCCTTCATGTCTGCCAGGACCTGGGTGACCCCGTACCGCAGCGGCGAGGGCCTCCCCTGGAGAGGCATCACGTAGAAGACACCCGAACGAGCGTAGTTCTGGAGGCCCACCGTGCCCAGAACCGCGGCATAGGCGGCGAAGAAGAGGGCGACCGAGAGAAAGGCGGCCCGGACACGGCCGCGGGGCCATGGCACGAAGCGCGCGAGGGCGAGCGGGAGGCCGAGCCAGATCGAGATCGGCCGGTTGAGGAAGTCGAGGCCCAGGAGGACCCCGAAGGCGACCCACGTCAGGACGAACCGGAGGCGGCCGCGCCCCGGGTCGAGCCGGATCGCGTGGAGCCAGAAAGCGACCGTGAGGGCGAGAAAGGCGAAGAAGAGCGTCTCGGAGAGGAGCCTCGCGGAATACTGGACGAGCGTGGGCTCCAGCGCGAGGAAGAGCGCGGCGCCGAGCGCCACGGCGGGTCCGACGGCGCGGCGGAGCGCGGCGAGGAAAGGGATCAGGGCGAGCGCGAAGAAGAAGGCATGAAGATAAAGGAATCCCTCGATCTCTCCCGAGGGTGGCACTCCGCGCTCGTCGAGGCGGATCCTGCCGGTCGCGAACCCGTAGAGGGCGAGGACCCTCGGGAAGACCCACGGGCCGTCGTGCGCGCCGCCGGTGGTCCAGGGGCTCCTCCCCTCGCGCACGTCGCGGAGGATGCCGACCGCGGTGTGGTAGTACTTGAGCTCGTCCCCCTTCACCATTGCGTGGTTGGGGAGGTGCTTCCCGCACGTGCACTGCGGGACCCTCTCGTCGCGATCGTAACGGGAGACGTAGAAGGCGATCGAGGCGGCGCGGGCGCCGAAGGCCACGACGAAAACCAGAAGCGCGGCCCGCAGGAGGCCGGGCGGGGCGGCCGGGGCCGCCGCGGTCCCGATCACTTCTCGGGGCTCCGCGCGACGATCAGGAGGGATCCGGCGATCTCGCGCACGACCGGGGCCCGCTCGCAAACCCTTCCGACGGCCGAGACCAGCCCGACGAGCGGGGCGGGCGTCCAGGGGTGGAGGAAGTCGAAGGGGCGGATCGAGAGGGGCTCGAAGCCGGCCTCCCGGAGGCGGGCGGGAAGCGTCCAGCGCACGAAGGCGGTCTCCTCGGGAGTGTCCCCGACCCGCCGCTTGAGGAAGGGGATCTTCTTCGTCAGGAAGACCTGGGGGTTGACCATGTTCGGCTCGGACAGGACGAGGAGCCCTCCGGGAACGAGGATCCGGCGGAGTTCGGCAAGGGCTCGCGCCAGGTCGAGGTGATGGAGGATCGAGTTCCCGAGGACGGCGCCGAACTCGCCATCGCTGAGCGAGCTCCGCATGAGGTCCTCTTGCCTGAACTCGACCCGCGAGTCCGGGACCTTCGTCCGTGCGATCGACAGCGCCTTCGCCGAGATGTCGGTGCAAACGAGGCGCCGGAAGGGGATCTCCACGGCGATCCTCTCGGAGTAGGCGCCGGTCCCGCAGCCGATCTCCAGGATGTCCAGCGCGTCCGACGTTCCCAGGGCCTCGCGGAACAGCCGGATCCGCCGGTCGATCCGCGCGCGCCCCGATGGGCGTTCGTGCCGGTGGACCTCGTCGAAGTGGGGGGCCATCCGGTCGAAGTGCTCCCGCTCGAGGTCCGCTCTCGAAGGGCGCTCCGGCAGGGCGCCGCTCATGGACTCTCCGATCCCACGGCCACCAGGCTCCGCACCGCGGTCTCCCGTGCGAGGACGCGGAGGAGTCGCTCATGGACCTCCTGGGCCCCGATTTCGCGGATGCAGCGGACCTCGTACGGGCAGATCACGGTCTTCGCGTTGTACACGTTCATGCACGGACTGCAGGGCAGGTTCCTGAAGAGGATCTCGTGGCCCTCGCCTCGGGGGCCGTAGAGAACCGGTGTCTCCGGCCCGAAGAGGGAGACCGTGGGGACCCGCATGGCCGTCGCGAGGTGGAGCGGCCCGCTGTCGCTCGAGACCAGGGCCGCGCTCCTCGCCAAGAGGGCGGCGAGTTCCGGGACCGAGAGCCGGCCGGCGAGGTTGTGGACGCGTTCCCGCCCGATTTCGCCGTGGATGCCTCGGACGTATTCCTCTTCGTCCGGGGCTCCCACCAGCACCACGTCGAGTCCGCCCTCGTCGCGGATCCGCCGGGCGAGCTCGACGAAGCGTCCGGCGGGCCAGCGCCGTTCCAGGGCGAGGGGGCCGGCGTTGGGATTGAGGACGACGAAGCGGCGGTCGTCAAGACCCGCCTCGCGGAGGAGCGCCGCGACCTTCCCGGCCACGTCGGAGGGGATCGGCATGGGATCAAGTCCGCCCTTCCCGACCTCGATCCCCGCCGTCCGTCCGAGCTCGTTGAAGTTGTCGACGATGTGGCGGTAGAGGTTGAAGTGGGCGCTTCTCCCGTAGAAGTTTCCCTTCCAGAAATGCGTGGCCTCGTAGCCGACGCTCCTCTGGCCCCCGGCGATGAACGCGAGTATCGCCGTGAACCGCGTGAAGAACTCCAGGTCGAAGACGAGGTCGAATCGGCCGCGGCGCAGGAACCAGACCATGCGCACGAACTGGAACAGGAAGCGGACGGGACCCCGGATCGTGAGGTCGTAGAAGCGGTTCCCGATCCCGAACGCGCGGAAGATGGGGACGTTCGAAGAGAAGGTGAGGACCGTGACCCTCGCCCCGGGATAGTTCCGGCGGATCGCTGCGAGGAGGGGTGTCGCAAGAACGATCGACCCCATCCCCCAGAACTTGATCACGAGGATCTCGCGTACCTCGCTACCCGCGCAGCCCCGCCGTCCAAAGCGACGCGAGAGAACGCGCCACGGCTGCAGCGCGATGCAGAGGATGGGGCCGACCACTCGGTCGACCCATTTCATGTGGTGGATCTTCACGATGCGAGCAGGGGGACTCCAGTGCGGACGGGCTCGCGGCACGCGGAGGGCGTCCACGAAAGGCGCACAGGATATACGATCGTTCGCGGGCCATCAACTCGGCATACTGGACCCATGTGGTTACGTTCGGGTTGACCGGCGACTCTCGAAGCCGTAGCATCTTGCGATCCCCACCCGAGAGCCGAATGGCGACCGTCCTCCTCGTCAATCCTTCCTATCAGGGAAGCTACGGAAGCGCGAAGGCGTCGATCGTCAACCCGATCCACCCGACGCTTGGGCTCGCCACGATCGCCGCCGTCGCCATGAGCCGCGGACACCGGGTCGAGATCCTCGACATGTCCTGGCGCCAGTATGACTTCGAGGAGGTGAAGGGACGGATCCTCTCCCTCTCGCCGGACGTCGTGGGTGTCACGGCGACGACGCCCCTCATGAACCAGCTCCGCGACATCAGCGTCCTGGTGAAGGAGCTCTCTCCGAACATCCTCGTCGTGGGCGGCGGACCGCACCCGTCCGCGCTGCCGGAAGAGACGATGCTCGAGTCGCGACTCGACGCCGTGTGCGTGGGGGAGGGGGATTTTTCTTTCGCGGATCTCTGCGACGGTCGTCCGCGGAGGGACGTCCCGGGGATCTACTACCGGGACGGCGAGGGCATCGCGACCACGGGGCGCCGCGAGCCGATCCACGACCTGGACGAGCTCCCATTCCCCGCCTGGGAGCTCTACGACCCCAGGGTGTACGCGAAGCACATGTCCCGACTCCTCTGCCGCCGGCCGCCCAGCACGATGGCCGAGTTCTCGCGCGGTTGCGTCTTCAAATGCGACTACTGCGCGAGCAAGATCACGATGGCCCTGGGCTACCGCAAGAAGTCTCCCAGGCGCTGCGCCGACGAGGTGCGGCGGATGCACGAGCTCGGCTTCCGCGAGTTCCTCCTCGCCGACGATATCTTCACGTCCGATCAGCAGTGGGCGGGAGAGGTCTGCGAGGCGATCACCGCAACCGGGATCGACATGGCGTGGACCTGCCAGAACGGCATCCGGGTGGAGAGCGCGGATCTCGACCTCTTCAGGAAGCTGCGCAAGGCCGGCTGCTACCGCGTCTCCTTCGGTTTCGAGTCGGGAAACGACGAGGTCCTGAAGCTCTTCGGCAAGGGGGGCCGGGCGACGGTCCAGCAGGGCCGGGAGGCCGTCCGTCTTGCCCGCGAGGCCGGGATCGACACGTGCGGCTTCTTCCTGCTCGGCCTCTCCTCGGACACCGAGCAGACGATGCTCGAGACGATCGAGTTCGCCCGGAAGCTCCCGGTGGACATGCTGAAGTTCGGCATCACGGTCGCGTTCCCGGGGACGCCGATGTTCCGCTCCTATCACGAGAGGGGGCTCGTCCGGTCGTACGACTGGGACGACTACCACGTCTACACGGAGCGGCCGCTCTTCGCCCACCCCAACCTCGACTACGGGACCGTCCTCGCCCTGATGAAGGTCGCGTACCGGCGCGCCATCACGCTGAACCCGCGGTTCATCTTCCGCAGGGTGCTGCACGGCATCCGGACGGGCGAGTTCTTCTGGGACGCCTACTACTTCTTCAAGTGGCTCTTCCTGACGCCGACCAACCGGGAGGCGATCCCCGCGAGGTACCACGCGCGCGACCGGTGGCCACGGGTCGTGCACGGCCCGGACCGGGAGCTCAAGCTCCTGGACTACCAGGTCGTCCGGAAGACGGAACGGTCCGCTTCCGCTCCGCTCGCCGCGAGAGTTTCGTAGACGCGAGCGTAGGCCTCGACGATTCCGCCGATCGAGAAGGCTCGCTCCGCGCGCGCGCGTCCGGTACGGCCCATCTCCTCGGCGCGCTGGGGGTCCGCCAGGAGCCGGGCGATCGCCTCGGCGAGGGCGCGCGGATCCTCGGGCGGGACGAGGAAGCCGGTCTCGCCGTCCCGGACGAGGTCCAGCACACCGTCGACCGCGCTCGCGACGACGGGCCGAGCCAGGGCCATCGCCTCCAGGACGGCGTTGGGAGACCCTTCGTACCGCGAGGGAAGGACGAGCGCTCTCGCTCGGGAGATGCGATCCAGCGGGTCGCCGACGAAACCGAGGAAGTCGACTCGGTCCACGAGGCCCAGCTCGGCGGCACGCCGGACGAGTGACTCCCGCATGGGGCCGTCCCCCGCGACGGCCAGGCGCGGGACGCGGGCGTCCGGACGCGACAGGATCGCGAGGGCCTCGAGAAGGACGTCGAACCCTTTCTGCGGAGCGAGGCGGCCGATGGCGCAGAGATCGTGCTCCATCGGGGTCTCCCGCGGGCGGACCCGCTCGACGTCGATCCCGTTCGGGATCCACCGGACCCTGGTGGATCCGCCCGGCAGTCGCGCGGCCAGGCGGCGCTCGAGGAGCCGGGCGTTGACGAGCACGAGGTCGGCGCGGCGGTCGCGATAGGCCGTGAACGGCCTCCTGACCCAGCCCGCGAGCCCGTCCTCGGCGAACATCCGGTCGTAAGCGACTCTCTGTCCGACGACGAACCGCGGGCCGTTCGCTCTCGTCGTGCCAGCCAGCGCCAGGGCAGCCAGAACACTCGTCTGCCAGAGCCAGGCGTGGACCACGTCTGGGCGAAGCCGGGCGATCTCGCGCCGGACCGCCAGCGCGAGGCGGGGGAGGTCGAGCGGACCGTGCTTCTGGAGCACGACCGTCGTTTCCAGCCGGTCGGCCGGGACGAGATCGAGAAGGGGGCCGCCGCCCGTCGTGAGGAGGACCGACGCCCGGACGCGTTCCGGATCGAGCCGCCGCACGAGCTCGGCGAACTGCCGCTCCGCGCCGCCGGCGCGAAGGCTGTCGATCGCCAGGAGCACGCGAACGGGTTTCACGGGCTCTGGCGCCCGCGGCGGCAGAGGATCTCGACGCACTCGGGGTTTTTGAGGACCTCGCCCTCGAAGGCGGTTCCGGTCGCGAGGTCGAAACGGATCGCTCGTCCGGGCCGGGCCGCGAAGCCGCCGGAGTCGCCGGCGAGGAAAGGGAGGACGGCGGCCGCGGCGAGCGCCCCGGCGATCGAGGAGACGACCGGAAGGGCCGGGAAACTCTCAACGGCCCTAAGGAAGAACTCGTCGCATGATTCGCGGGCGAGCTCGGACATCAGGCGCTCGTGGTACTCCTTCGACCAGAGGCAGGCAAGACACGCCGTCTCGGGCGGGAGGAGGGCCTGGACCTGGCAAAGCGTGCGCCCCATGGCCGCGTCGACGAGGGGGACGGCCCGCCCGGAGCCCAGGAGCCTCGCGTTCACGTGATAGCGCGCGGCGTTGTCGTCGACGGCAACGAGGACAAGATCGGCCTCCCAGACGTCATCGGGCGCCTCCTCGATCCGGCAGGCATGTGGGCGAGTCCCGACGTCGGGCGCGAACCGCGCGAGCCCTTCGGCGAGCGCCACGGACTTGGGAGTCCCCGCGGCCGCCTGGAGGGGCGTGAAGAAGGCGCAGCGGTTGAGGTTGGTGGGAGAGACGCTGTCGAAATCCACGAGGTCGAGTCGGCCCACGCCGAGCTGCGCGAGATTCTTCGCCGCCTCGCTCCCGATCGCGCCGGCGCCGACGACAAGGACGCGCGACGCCCCGAGGCGCTCCACGCCATGGCGGCCGAGGGCTCGCCTCGTCCGGTCGTGGGGATCCTCGCGCCCGACCTCGATCCGGTCCGAGCTCATGGGGGCGTTCCCTTCGCCCAGTACTCGACCCAGGGAACTTCCTCGAGAACCCGTTCCCCCTCCCGGTCGGAGACGACATGGGCCTTGAGCCACCCGGCCGTGGGATCGGAAAGGAGGAAGACGTTCCCGGGCTCGTCGTAGGGAAACGAGAGGAAGGTTTCCTGATCGGTCGAGGAGAGGTGGGGCTCGGCCCCGAACGGGTGGGAGTGGTAGACGCCGATCTCGCGGGGGCGGTCGCGGGAGCCCTCGTAGCGGGTGGCCACCCACTCCTCGCAGGCCCGCGTCGCCTCTGGAGTGAAGCGCCCGTGAGCGGGGCCCGTGTCGCAGGGGGCCGTCGCCCGCTCCGTCACGCGGACGTAGCGGACTCCCTGGAACGTGCGGCGGTATCCATAGAGTTTCCCCATGGCCTCGTCCGGGGCGGCCGAGAGGGCGTGCTCCTGGATCTCGCGCGCCACCCGGGAGAGAACGTAGACGCGCGCGACTCGTGTCGATTCGTGAGCGAACATCACTCCACGAGCGTACCGCGCCGGGCAGCACGGACGCCATGGGGCGGAGTCCGTTGCGCCCCGTCTCGACTCGGCGTACTCTCAGGGCGTCGCGAAGAGGAGGATCGGAGGATGCCTTCACCCTTTCCCGGGATGGACCCCTACCTGGAAGACTCCGTCTTCTGGCATGGTGTCCACACGAAGCTGATCGTGGCGATCGCGGAGCTGCTCACTCCTCTCGTGCGTCCACGCTTCTGGGTGGACACCGAGAAGCGAGTCTACGTCGAGCGCGAGAATGGTTCGCGGCGCATGATCGAGCCCGATGTGGCCATCGCCGGCCGGCGCGACGCCCGCTCGTCCGGGGGGACGGCGGTTCTCGCCCCGGGATTCGTCGAGGTCGAAGTAACGGCCGAACCCCTGCAGCACGACTACTACCTGCAGATCCGCAAGCTCCCCGGCAAAGAGGTCGTCACCGTGATCGAAGTGCTCTCTCCCTGGAACAAGCGTCCCGGGGAGGGAATGAGCGAGTACGTGCGAAAAAGAAACGAGGTCCTCGCTTCTCCGACGAGCCTCGTCGAGATCGATCTCCTTCGGGAAGGGGAACGACCAGCCTATGAAGGGAGTATCCCGCCGCACAACTACTTGACGCTGGTCCATCGCGCCTGGGAGTATCCCAAGGCCTGGGCCAAAGGATGGGAGCTCCCCGAGCCGATCCCCCACGTTCCGGTGCCCCTCCTGTGCGAAGATTCGCCGGTCTTCCTCGATCTGGCGAAGGCGCTGACGCTCGTCTACGACCGCGGGGGCTACGACATGGTGCTCGACTATTCGAAGCCTCCCGCGCCGCCGCTTTCGCGGGATCTCGAAGGATGGGCTCGGGATCTCCTGGCGTCTAGAAGATCTTCTCCCACGTGATGAACTTCCCGGCGCGGCGCTTGGTGACGACGAGGCGATGGTTTCGCCAGACCTCCTCCTGGACGGTGGCCGGACGCCGGGACGGGTCGTCCTCGTCCGGTTCCTCCTCGACTTCGCGAAGGACGAAAGGGAGGTCAAGGCCGGGACCATCGGCGAAGAAGAGCTTGTAGAGGAGCCCCTTCTTTCGCGAGCGGGCTCTCTCGACCCGGGCGAAGAGGAGGACGCGCTCGATCGGGACCGGACCGGCTTCTATGGGGCGGTGGGCCTGGCGGCAGGCATAGGAGAGGCAGTAGCGTTCGTCGCCGAGATTCTCCAGGCAGAAGCGGCAGATAAAGAAGTGGCAGTGGTCGCAGATCCTCCACTCGTCCTGGATCGCTCCTTCGAGAGTGTTCTCCGCGCGGCACCCCATGCAGCGGATCGAGACCTCGTCGAACTTGAACTCCATCAGAAGATGAGCTCCCTCGCCTCCTCGTGGATGTTCTTCCGCCGCTCCTCGCCGAACTCCAGGAGCGTTCGCGGCCCGTAGGCGTAGCCATCCTTCTTCCGGGAGAGGTAGCCCAGGTGTTCCAGGTTCGCGAGCACTCGCTCGAGACGATATTCGGAGAGGTACTTCCCCCGCACCAGGAGCCGCTTGAGTTTCGAGAGGGGGACTTGAGAACTGTCGGGGCGCTGGCTTTCCTCCAGAAATGCGATCACGACCCCGAGGACGGCCTGTTCCCACTCGCCGAGCTCGTTCGGACAGGCCGCGAGGCTTCGCAGCGCCACCCAGCGGTCGCGGCCGTGGTAGTACTCGACGACCTCGAGCCCCAGGGGCCCGATCCGCCCGGAGAGCCGGTCGAGGACCGGCCCGAGCTCCGCCTCGGGAAGATCGAGCGCGGCGACGAGCTTCTTCCGTGGCACCCCGACCGCAAGCTTCCCGTCCTCGGAACGCCAGCGGGCCGTGAGGGCTAGGAAAAGCTCCTGGAGAACGTCGTCCCCGCGTTCCTCCCCGGGATCCTGTTCGAGCGGATCTTCGAGCTTGCCGTTCATGCCACGCTCCCTTCGGATTTCAGGACGAACGAGACGACCGTGCCTGGGGGCGCGTCCTCCCCGAGGAGCTCCCGAACCGGGAGCTCGACCTTTCCGGCCGTGGCGAGCTGGGAGAGGATCTCCGCCTCCTCGAACGAGAGGCGCTCCACGAGGTCCCCGAGGCGCCGGGCCCGGGAAGCCTCGCCCGCCACCCGCTCGCGCGTCCTCTCTAGCTCCCTCTCGTCCACCGGTCGCGCCCGGACCGAGGCGGCGGGAAGGACGGGACGCCCCTCCTCGGCGGCCTGGAGCTCTCCGGGAGAGTCCCCGCCGGCCGACATCTCGAACGGCTTGAGCGACAGGCTTCCCTTCCCTGCGAGGTGGATGACGGGCGTCGCAAGCGCGGCGACCACCCGCGCGAGCATCCGCATCCGGATCGCGGGCGTCGTCCCGGCGGCCAGGAACTTCCTGTTCGACTCCTCCTGCATGGTCGAGAGCTGGAGGTAGGCCTTGCTGTCGAGGATCCGGTCGGGGACCGTGACGAGCTCGGGGGCGAGCACCGAGAGCCGGCTCCGGTCGCACTCCCGGACCGCGACCGGGAAGACGTCCCTTCGGGCAAGCATCGACTTGTAGCGCAGGATGAGCTCCCAGAGCTCGCGCCGGACGCTCTCCCGCCGCGGGTTAGCCATCCCCGACCTCCGAGAGCGTCGCCTCGCGCGGGCCGCCCCCGCCCGCGCGCGTGGCGGCGAGGACCACGCGCTGGAAGAACGCGCGGCTCGTCTCGTCCCACTCGACGCCGATCGTGTCCGGGGCGAGCAGCAGGAACTGCGGCGAGTAGGGCCCGGCGAGGGCGCGGTCGGCCCGCTCGACGGTCCGCGCCACCATGTCGAGGGCGTAGGCCTTGAACTCCAGGTCGAGCCGCTGGGTGAACTCGTCGATCGCGTGGACGGGCGAGTCCGTGAGAAGGTGCATGGAGAGGATGAGCGCCTCGACCGCGAGGACCTTCTCGCCGCCCGACAGGTGGACGAGGTCGCGCCAGGTCTTGCCGCGCCGGCGGATTTCCATGTGGAAGGCCGCCCGCTCGGGATCGAGGAGGTTCTCGACGCGGAGCCTTAGCCCCTCGTAGACGCCCGAGAGGAGACTCGTCACGCCCTCCGCCATCCGGTCGATCCGCGCCTGGACCTCCCGGTGCCAGGCGTCGTACTTCTCCTTCATGTCCGCGCGAAGCCGCTCGAGGTGCTCGGAGGAGCCGGCGAGCTCCTCCTCCATCCGCTCGACCTTCGCCTTCTGCTCGCGGTAGCGGTCCATGGAGACCCGGGTCGCACGGATCTCGGCGAGCTGCCCCTCGAGACGGACGCGCTCGTCGTGCACCGCGCGCCGGTCCCTGACCTTCTTCGGCCGCGGCCCGGCCTCCTCGGCCTCGCGCCGCAGGGCCGCGAGCTCCGACCGGGTCTCGTCGAGTTCCTCTCGGTACTTCGCGATCACCGCCGCGAGGGCGTTTCGCCGCCCCTCCAGGTCGCGGGCGCTCTCGTCGATCGCGCGCCGGGCGCGCTCGATCTCGGAGAGATCGTCCGCGAGGCCCGCCAGCACCTCGCGGATGCGCGACGCGCCCCGTTCCTCCTCGGCCTTCTCGCGCGACCTCGCCTCGAGGTCGGCCTCGACCTTCGCGCGCTCGGCTTGGAGGAGCCGGAAAAGCGCCGCGATATCGGCCCGGCGCGCGGACTCGCCCGCCTGGGCCGCCAGCCGGGAGGCGGCTTCGGGCGCGAGGAGCGCTTCGATCGGCGCGAAGCCGTCCGGCCATTCGGGCGATAGAGGGCGCGCTCCAGCCTCACGCGAGCCGGTGACGAGGACGGAGACGAACACGGGCTCCTCGCCCGGGGCCGCCGGCCGGAAGCGAGGCTCGCCGAGGATCTCGATCCCGGCGTCCGGGGCCCGGCGGATGAGGATCTCGGCGGCGAGGAACGCGGGCGCGAGCGGTGCCCGTTCTCCGTTCCTCTCGCTCGCCTGGAGCGCGCCCCCGTCCGCCTCATCGAGGGCCTCCGCGCGGGCGCCTAGCCGCGAGAGGAAGTCCTTCCGGGACGAGATCTCCCCCGCGAGCCGCTCGATCCGCCCTCGGACCTGGGCCAGGAGCTCCTCCTCGCCATCGATGCGCTCGGAGAGGTCGGCCTCTTCCCCGGCAGTCTCCTTCGCTCTGCGGTGGATCTCGGTCTCTTCCCGTTCGGCAGTCGCGAGCTCCTCCTCGCGGCCGGCAATGCGCTCCCGCTGGCCGGCCTCTCTCTCCTCGACCTCCGCCGCGCGCGCCCAGGGCTCCTCGATCGCGAGCTCCGAGAGCTGCCTCTCCATCTCCTCGCGCCGGCGGGCGAGCTCCAGATTCTTCTCCAGACTTGCCAGGTAGTCCTTCTCGAGCTTGAGCTTCGACCGCATCGGCTCGAGCTGCGCGTACGCCTTGTCCGCCCGCTCGATCGCCTCCACGAGGTTCTGGCGGTAGGCGGCGAGCCCGGTTGTCTCCAGCACGAGGTCGAGCTTCGCGCGTCCCGTCTGGTCGGCGAAGACGTTGACCGTTCCCTCCTCGGTGAAGGCGAGCCGGTTGTCGGCCGAGATGCCCACGGCGTCGAAGATCGCCCGGACATCCTGGCGGCGGACCCGCTTTTCCTTGCCTCGCGCGCGGATCGAGTAGGACAGCCCGCTTTCCCTGTCGATCCTGGCGGAGACGGCGACGAGGTCGTGGTCGATCGCTTGAGCGAGGTCCGGCTCGTCCACTCGGATCGCCCGGGCGCCCTCCGCGACCGGATTGGCGATCTCGATCGAGACCCGGGCCCGGGATCCGAAGGCCCCCACGAGCTCCGCGAGGTTCCCCTTCTTGACGCGCTTCGGGTGGTGGCCCATGGCCAGGATCAGCGCGTCGAGGATCTGCGTCTTGCCGCTCCCGTTCGCGCCGGTGAGGAGCACGACCGGCGCGGCCGAGAGCGCAAGCCGCGTCGAGCGGTGGAGCATGAAGTTCTCGAGCTCGATCGCCCGGAGGAAGTGATGTCGCACCGCGCCCACCTACCCCGATGCGATCCGCACGACGCTCCGTTCCAGGACCCATTGCGGTGGGAGTCCCGACCCTTTGAGGTCGCGGTCCGCGCGGTCGAGCTCCCGGACCATGGAGGCGATCCGGTCGCCGGAGAGCCTGCGGGCGTGGGCAAGGAGCCGGGCGGCGACGAAGGGCCGAACGCCGATCTTCTCCGCGAGCTCCTTTTCGCCGAGTTTCTCCCGCGAAGCCGCTTCTCGCGCGGCGCGGATGCGCCGGAGTTCCGAGGCGAGCGCCCCCGCCGCCTGGAGCGCGATGCCGGCCGGGTTCGTCGTGAGTCGCCCCGAGGCGTCCTCGATGCCCTCCTCGAAGACCCGGGAGAGCCGAAAGAGCGCCTCCGCGGGCCGGCCGCCGTAGACCGAGTCGGCGAGTTCGAAGAGCTTCTCCTTGCGGCTAGCGCCCACGAGAAGCCGGATGGCCTCGGCGCCGACCGCTCCCTTCCCGGCGTATCCTGCGAGCTTCTCGATCTCCTGCTCCAGGGCGAAGAGGTTCGCGCCGACCCTCTGGCAGAGAAGATGGGCGTCCTCGAGGCGAACCTTCTTGCCCCGCTGGGCGAACTCGCCCGCGACCCAGCGCGCGAGGTCGTTCTCGTGCGGCGGGTCCCTGGACCAGGGGGGCGGGGAAGCCCACGGGGTCTCGCACGAAACGACCGCGCCCTGCTCCTCGAGCTTCTTCGCCACCTTCGTGCGCCCGTCGAGCTTCTCCATGTCCAGGACGAGGACCCAGCTCCCTCGCGCGGAGGCGATGAAGGAGAGGAGACGGTCGCCATGCGACTTGAGGACCGTCTCCGCGTGGCGCACCCGGATCGCGGTTCTTCCGCCGAAGAGCGCGGGCGTGGAGAGGTCGGAAAGAAGTCGCGGGAAGTCGAGCCGCCCGGAATCCCCCGGCTTCTCGCCCGCGTCGAGCGTCTGGCAGTCCGAACGCGGATCGGACAGAAGGAGCGCGTCCCGCACCAGCCGCCAGCCTCGGTCGCGGAAATACCCCTCGGGGCCCGCGAACGCATAGGCCCGGCGCACTCCGTTTCTCTTGAGGTCCGCCGCGAGAGCCTCGAACTTCACTTCGCGGACTCCTCCGGCTTCTCGGACATCGCCCGGTCGAGGTCCACCATCTCGATGTCGGAGAGGTAGGTCTTGGTCGCGATCTGACGGATCCGGTTGATCTTCTGGATCACTTCCCGGATCCGGTAGCCTGCCTCGCGGATCTCGCCCACCATCTTGCGGGCCTTCTCGGGGGGAGGAAGCGCGTCCCCCCGCAGCAGGAGCTCGGCCTGGCCCAGGACGGTCGAGAGCGGGTTGTTGATCTCGTGGTTCAGCGTGACCGTGAGCTGCCGGATGGCCTCGAGCCGCTGCTCGGAAGTGTAGGCGACCCTTCTCGACTCCTGGCGGAGGATCGAGGCGACCTTGGCGAGGAGCTCCTTGGCCTCGAAGGGCTTGGTCAGATACGCCACGACATCGAGCTCGTAGCTCGAGATCCGGTCGTCGGTGCCCCTCTTGGCGGTCAGCATGACGAACGGGATATGGGCGGTCCGCTCGTTCGAAAGCACCCGCTTCCGGAACTCCATCCCGTCCACCCGCGGCATCATCACGTCCGAGATGATGAGGTCGAAGTCCCCGTTCTCGGAGAGGATCGCGAGCGCCTGCTCCGCGTCGGGCGCCACCACGGCCCCGTAGCCCGCCCGCGTGAGGTTCGTGCTGACGATCTTTCGGATCGCCGCGTCGTCGTCCACGACGAGGATGTTGGCCTGCTTCATCGAGCTACCGCGACTTCCCCCCCAGGAGCGCGGATTTTACAGCCGCGCGGTCCGGCGAGTCAAACCAGCGACCGTGAGGGAAAGTCACGGACTCCATGGGTCATGTGTGCTTGACTCCTTGTGATCGCACGCGCACTATCTCGACCATGGGGTACATGACGATCGCCGAGGCCGCCCAGAAGCTCCGGGTGAGCATCGCCACGATCCGCAGGCGCATCCGGGCGGGAAGACTCAGAGCCTACCGGAACGGTCGCCTCTTGCGCATCCGGGAGAGCGATCTCGTGGCGCTTGCGGAGGCGCGCCAGGCGTACGGGTGGGGAGACCTCTCGGCGGACAGCTTCGCCGCGGACTGGGACAATCCGTACGACGCGGTCTACGACGATTGGAGGCGCCGTGAGTCTCGCAAGAGGTGACGTCATTCTCGTTCCGTTTCCGTTCTCGGATCTCACCGGTCGCAAGGCGAGGCCCGCCGTGGTTCTCTCGACGCGGGAGTACGCGCGGCGGATGGGCGATCTCGTCGTCGCCATGCTCACGTCAGCGCCGCGCTCGGGGCCGTTCGACTGCGAGATCCGCGACTGGGCGCGTGCCGGCCTCTACCTGCCGACCTGGGCGAGGGCGAAGCTCGCGACGATCACGCCCCGGCTGGTCGCTGCCAGGCTCGGGCGGCTGGCTCCACGGGACCTGCGAGGAGTGGAGCGGGTCGTCCGGGTCGCGCTCTTCGGAGTCCGCTCCTAGGCCGGGCCTATCCGTCCATCGCCTCGAACTCGCGCAGGACGTCCTCGGGAAGCTCGCGCACCGGCTCGTCGGGCGAGTCGGGATGGAGGACCCGGAGGTAGAGGAGGCGGACGCCAGGGTCGCGCTCGTTCGCAGCGAGCTCTTCCAGGCGCGTTCGTTCGTCGCTCGTGACGCCCGCGGCCGCCAGGACCTCGAGCGCCTCGCGGCGGAGAACTCGCGGGACCCGCTCGTCGGTCGCGGCCGAGAGTGCCGCGCTCCTCGCCTTCTCGCGATCAGAGGCCCCGAGCCCATCCCAGGAGCCGGCGAGGACGTAGCCGGCCGCCGCCCGGACCGCCGGGCGGTCATGCGGGTCGGCGAAGATCCGGGAGAGGCTTGCGAGAGCCTCGGAGTCGCGGGTGCCGAGGAAGGCGAAGGGGACGAGCTCGCGTTCTTCCTCGGTCCCGAGGGCGAGGAGCGAGAGGAGCCCTTCGCGAACCTCGGGTCGCCCCGCGAGCGGGGCGAGGGCCCGGACCGCGACGAAGAAGGGCTGGGGAGTCGCGGCGTGAGGGAGAGCGCGGACGAGTTCCAGGGCAACGTCCGGGTCGCGGTCGAGTCTCGTGCGGAGGGCTTCGGCGAGGGCGGGATCGTCTAGCTCCCCCCCTTCGCGAGCGGCCAGGAGCCCATCCATGTCCCTCTCCTCGCCTCCCCGGTCTTCTTGGGGGACGAGATCGACGAGGTCCTGTAGAAGATCGCGCACGGGCTCCTTCGCCTCGGGGCCGCCCGGGGCGCGGACCTTGCGCTCGACGGTCGCCCCTCGGTCCGCTGGAGGATCGCGGTCTTCGGCGCTCCGCTCGGACCGTTCTTGAGGCTCGGTGGCGGGGGCCGCGCCGCTGGGAGGCTTGTCGGAATCCCGCCAGACCGGCAGGGCCCAGAGCCCGGCTGCCGCAAGGGCGGCCACCGCGCCGAGCGCCCCGAGCCGGCCCCGCCGGGTCACGGATAGAGGCCCAGGTGCCGTCCGATCCAATAGGGGAGGACGAGGTCCACGCCGCAGTAGCGAGTGCGGGGGCTCGCCTCGACGCCGAGGCCGAAGGGGCTCCGCTGCCAGAGGAAATCGGTCGGCCCCCGGAGGTCGATCGGGACCGGGTGCCTCGCGATCTCGTCGCTCTCGCCCGAGAGCTTGTTCACGTAGGTCTGGCGCGGAAGAAGAGCGATGCGCTGCGGGTCGAGCGAGACCGCGCGCTCGGGGCGCTGGCACCAGAGGCGAAGGGCGATCTCGGTCCTCGGGGCGAGCGACGGCCGGCTCGCCGGGTCGACCAGCATCTCGACCGTCTGGAACCACGCGTTCTCGTGATGGTCGAGCGCGCGGCGGAGGATGCGGAGGCCCCGATGGTATTCGCGCCAGCGCGCGGGGTCCTGGTCGAGCGTCATGAGGAGGGCGAGCGTGGTGTGATCCAGGTTGAACTTGTAGTAGCTCTTGTGCTGGTCCCAGGTCTCGGACCAGAGGGGGAACCAGACGAGCTCGGCGGTCGGGGCGAGGTACTGGAAGGGGGCGTCGAAGCGACCCGGGTCCACCCGCCGGCCCAGAGCGAGGAACGCGAGCTGCTGGTCGAACTTCGTGGCGAAACTCACGGAGAAGCGGCCGTCGGAGAAGTAGACGATCCAGTTGTTCCGGAGCATGTGGTCGAGGGCGGCCGTGACATTCTTTCTCACGATCCCCCGGACCGCGGGGTCGGACTCGAACGTGAGATCGGCGAACCCCATCCCGGCCATGACCCCGGTGTACTGGTCGCGCGAGATGAAGTCGGCGCCCCAGCCGACCGTGTCCACGCCGCGGATCGTCCGGCGATGGAGCGGCGGGCCCTGGGCGATCTTCGCCGCGCCTTCGGGCGACGAGGCCGGCGCCACGGCGCGAGCGAGGACGCCGTCGCCGCCCGTCACCGCGAAGAGGTCGTCGATCCCGCCGAGCGCGCGCGTCGCGCCGGCCTTCGCGCGGGCGTCCCCCGTCGCGCGGAACCGGAAGCACTGGCTCATGAGGTAGTGGCCGGTCCAGATCGCCGAGTCGCCGAAGTCGTGATAGGCGGTGACCGTGCCCTCGCCGGGGTTGGGACTCGAATAGGTCGCGACGAGGAGCGTTCCGTAGGGCAAGAGGTCCCGCTGGATCGTCGAGTCAATCTCTTGGGCCCGCCGGGCGAGATCGGTGGGACCGGGATCGACCATCGCCGGCCCGCCGCGGCCGATGATCTCGGGCTGCCCCTTCGCGAGCGGGAGGAACTTCTCCCGGACGAATCCCGAGAGGAGCGCGAGGACGGGACCCCGCAGGACCCTCTCGAAGAGCCAGCTCGCCCAGCGGGCGGCGAAACCGAAGAGGGGGTCGGGCGAGGAGAGAGAGAGCCGGAACGCGATCCGGCTCGTCGCGTTGGTGACCTTCGGCTCCTCCGGGCTCCGGGTCGCGATCGTCCCCGCAGCGACGATCGAGAGCTCCCGGATCACGACATCCACCGGCGCCCGATGCACGATCGGGATCCCGAAGATCCGGACCTCGAGCTTCATGTGCGCCCGCGCCCGGATCGTCCAGCCTCCCGAAAGCGGGATGCGGAACCTCACGCCTCGGGCGTCCATACGCTCCACGCCGGGCGCGGCCTTGAGATCGAGCGAGATCCCATCGAGCTTCTCGATCGAGAGAACGCCCGAGCTCTGTCCGGCGAGCCCCTGGAGCTGTCCGGGCAGGATGCGCTCCGCCTCGGGCCGGCCGATGGCGTCCCACTGCTGGCGGAGGATCTCGTTGAAGCGGTCGATCGCCACGGACTGTCCGGCGGCAGGCGCGGCCAGGACAGCGACAAGAAGAACGAGCCGGGGCGCGAAGCGCGGCATCTCTGGAATCTCTCGACGGGGAGCGAGCGGGATGGGGCGGGAGGATGCCGCAAGGTCCGTGCCACACGTATCGTGAGCCTAACTCGTTTTCCAACAGACTCTTGCCCGGCCCTGGGGCATGGCCTAGAGCTTCGTTCCGTAACGCAGCTACAATTCGCTACGCTCCAGGCGTGCTCTATTCCCTCAGGCTCCGGCGGCGCGCGGCCTCGACCGCGGCCCGCGCGGAGGCAGGGCAGCGCTCGAGGGCCCGCTCGAATGAGGCCCTTGCCTCCTCGCGTCGGCCGAGCGACGCGAGGGCGATCCCCTGGTTGGCGCAGGCCTTCCAGTTCTGTGGGTCGAGCTCGATCGCCCGCGCGAAATCGGCGACGGCGCCGGCGAGGTCGCCCTGGTCGCTCCGCGCGATACCGCGGTTGCTATGGGCCTTGGCGTCATCAGGGTCGAGCTCGATCGTCCGCGTGTAGTCCGCGATCGCGCCGACGAGGTCCTTCTGCTCGTACCTCGCGATGCCCCTGTTGCTGTAGGCCGCCGCGAGGTCCGGGTCGAGCTCGATCGCGCGCGTGTAGTCGGCGATGGCGCCGGCGAGGTCGCCCTGTTCGCGCCGCGCGAGGCCGCGGTTGCTGTAAGCGGCCGCGAGGTCCGGGTCGAGCTCGATCGCGCGCGTGTAGTCGGCGACGGCGCCGGGGAGGTCACCCTGGTCGCTCCGCGCGAGGCCGCGGTTGTTGTAGGCGGCGGCGAAGTCCGGGGCGAGCTCGATCGCGCGCGTGCAGTCGGCGATGGCGCCGGGGAGGTCCCCCTGGTCCCTCCGCGCGGCGCCCCGGTTGTTGTAGGCCTCGGAGAATCTCTGGTCGAGCTCGATCGCGCGCGTGAAGTCGGCGACGGCGCCGGCGAGGTCGCCCTCGGCGTGCCGGGCGAAGCCGCGGCCGTTGTACGCCGCGGCGTGTTCCGGGTCGAGCTCGATCGCGCGGGTGTAGTCGGCGATCGCGCCATTGAAGTCGCGCTGGTCGTACCGCGCGACGCCCCGGCTGACGTAGGCCATGGCGAAGTCCGGGTCGAGCTCGATCGCGCGGGTGTAGTCGGCAATGGCTCCTGCCAGGTCGCGCTGGGCCCACTTCGCGTTGCCCCGGTTGTTGTAGGCCATGGCGAAGTCCGGGTCGAGCTCGATCGCCCGAGTGTAATCGGCGATCGCGCCGGCGAGGTCGCCCTGCTCGTTCCGCAGGCTGCCCCGGTTGACGTAGGCCGGGGCGAAGCCCGGGGCGAGCTCGATCGCGCGCGTGAAGTCGGCGCTGGCTCCGGCGAGGTCGCCCTGGGCATGCCGCGCGCTCCCCCGGTTGCTGTAGGCCGCCGGAAGGGTCGGATCGATCTCGATCGCCTGGGTGTGGTCGGCGATGGCGCCGGCGAGATCGCCCTGTTCGCGCCGTGCGATGCCCCGGTTCACGTAGGCCATGGTGAAGTCCTGGTCGAGCTGGATCGCCCGCGTGAAGTCGGCGACGGCCCCGGCGAGGTCTCCCTGCTCCAGCCGCGCGAGGCCGCGATTGTTCCAGGCCGAGGCCGTGCCAGGCTCATCCCAGTCGAGCGGGAGAAGGCCCATGGCAAGTCGGGTCCGGTACCAGAAGGTGGAATCCTGGCCGATCCGATACCGGGCCGCTTGGAGGTTCTTCGAGAAGCCAGGAGCCTCGAGCCGCGACAGAGCGAGGGCGGCGCTGGCGGCCTCCTCGAGGGTCTCGCGGTCCTTGGCCTCGGGAAGGCGGCTGGCCGCGCGGTCGAAGGCAGCCGCCAGGACGGCGAGCGCCTCCCGGTCCGGGTCGCCGGCAAGGCCGATCTCCTCGTGGACGAAGGCAGCAGCGCTCCCCGAGAGGGGGAGGTCTCCGCGGCCCGCCGCGAGTTCTACCAGGTGGGCGAGGTAGCGCCTGCCGGAACGGGCGCGGGCGAGGACGAGATCCGCCTGGTCCGCGACTGCCCTCTCCCACTCGCCCGAGCCGACCGAGATGCTCCCGAGCGCCGATCGTCCGGCTCGGGCCTCGCGGAGCCGATCGAGGGCCCCCGTCGCCGCGACCGCAACCGCCCCGGCGCCCCTCTCGGCGAGCTTGCCCAGACCTTCATCGACACCTGCGAGGCTCCCGGGCCGGACGAGCTCGAACCTCTCCGCGGCCCGCACCCAGGCCACGGCCTCGTTGGTGCCGCGGGGATCGGGATCCGCGGCTTGCTCGGCCAGGGCGGCGAGGATGACCGCGGGCGCGCTGGTCCCGGCCGCCGGGGTGTCGGCGTCGGCCTTCTTTCCCAGAAACGTCGCGAGGTAGACACGCTCGATGGCCGCCCTGTCCTCGCCGAGGAGCTCGAGCGCCCGGCCGGTCGCGGCCGGGCCTGTCGAGCGGGCGAGCCGCCGGGCACGCTCGTCGAGTTCGCCTGGGATGAGGACGCCGGTCTTTTCGCGCTCGAGGATCTCGTGAATCGCTGCCTCGAGGCGCTCCACGTCCTGGCGCGCTGCGTCTTCGAAGGCGTCTCGAACGCGCCGGCGGGCGAGCTCGACCTCGCCGGCCGTCCGGACGCCCCAGTTCCTGGTCGATTCGACCAGGACATCGGCGAGAACCCAGTCAGCCACCTCCATGGCCTGCTCCTCGAGGCGGCGCGAACGATCGAGGATCGTCTCGCGCCACGCGGCGGGATGCTCGGGGTGTTCCTCGTAGCCGCCCCCCATGGCGAGGAGCGCGGCCACGCGACTCCGGAAGTAGCCCTGCGGGGCGGCACGGTTGAAGACCTCGGCGGCCTCGGCCTCGTCCCAGAGCACGGCGCCCCCCTCGTAGCGCTGGGTTCCGCTCACGACGCGCTCCCGGGCCGCGCGGGCCTCCTCGTCGAGCCGGGCCTGATCGACCGAGCGAAGTCTCTTCGCCTCCGCCCATCCAAGGACGTAGGCGATGCCGACGATTCCGAAGACGAGCGCCGCGGCCGTGGCCGCTCCGCCCAGGACGGCGACCTTGTTTCGCCTCGCCCACTTGGCCAGGAGCTGCCAGGGGCTGTACTCGGCCGCGGCGAGCGTCCTGCCGGAGAGATAGGCCTCGATGTCCGCCCGGAACTCGGCGACCGTCTGGTAACGATCCTCCCGGGCGGGGGCCATGGCGCGAACGACCGCGGCCTCGAGCTCGCGAGGGACGTCCCGCTCCGGCGCACGCCGCGACGGGAGGACGAGATTGCCAGCCGAGACCTCCTCGATGATCGCCCAGGCGGTCTTTCCGGTATACGGGGGCTCGAGGGTGAGGATCTCGTAGAGGATCGCGCCGAGCGAGTAGATGTCGGAGCGGGCGTCGATCTTCGCCACCTCCCCATCCGCCTGCTCGGGGGGCATGTAGCTCGGCGTCCCCATGACCGCGCCGTCCGCCGTGCCCACCGCAGATCCCGAGGCATTTTTTGGGTCACTCCGCCTTCCGAGTTCGGTCCCCCGCGTCCGGGCGAGCCCCCAGTCCATCACGAGGACCTCGCCGAACTCGCCGACCATCACGTTCGCCGGCTTGAGATCGCGGTGGATGACGCCCTTGGAGTGGGCAAAACCCACCGCGTCGAGGACTTTGAGGAAGACCTCGAGGAGTCGGGAAAGCGAGAACTTGGAAGCATTGGGGCTGCCAGTCCTTCTCTGCGCATTCCCCGCGCTTCGCGATTCGGCGAGCACCTTCGCGAGATCGCGCCCCCGGACCTCCTTCATCGTGAAATAGACCCGGCCGTCCGGTGCGACGGCGAGCTCGTGGACGGGGACGATGTTCGGATGCTCGAGCTGGCCCGTCACTTGGGCCTCGATGACGAACTTCTCGAAGAGCGTTCGATCGATGTCCCCTTCCCGGCCCCGGATCACCTTGGCCGCGAGCGTCCGGCCCAGGTCCGGGTCGCGGACGAGGAGGACATCCCCCATCCCACCGGAGCCGAGCGACCCTTCCACGGGGTAGCGGCCGAGCATCTCCCCCGGCGGAGCCCCTCGCGTTCCCGGCTCCGGCCTGTCGAGGAGCGTCACCGCCTCGCCGGCGAGATTCCGGATCGAGAGCTCCGTCGTCGCGCCCGGGGCCGGAACGGGGATGCTCGCCGGGCTCCCGCACTTCGGACAGCGCACCTTCCGCCCCGCGAGCTCGTCACGCACCTGGATGGAGGCTCCGCAGGAACAGGTGAAACGGATCGGCATGGCACTGCCTCCTTTCGCAACGGTCACGCCGGGGCGAAGACCTCAGGCGGGCCCTTGAAGCGGAGCGGTCCCATCAAGTCTGCCCGCGGCCGCGTGGCCGGCACTCGAGATCCAGGCTGCCGGGCTCCGAGAGCGGTCACACCAGGACGCGGACCTTGAGGCCTCGAACGGAGCGGAAATGCGCCTCGTCGGAGCGACCGACGAGGAGCTCATGGCCGTGGTAGAGCGCGGTGGCTGCGATGGGGAGATCGTTCGCGGGGATCGGCTTGCCGGCTTTCCTCTGCTGGACGAAGAGCTTGGCGTACGTCGGCGCGATCTCGTGAGTGAACGCGAGGACCGTCAGGCCGGCGAGGAGACGTAGAAGGCTCGTCTCTCGCCTCTCGCGGACTTTCCGGGAAGAGGAGGATAGGGTCCCGATCCAGAGCTCGGCCACCGCGATCGCAGGGACGAAAATCTCCACTTCGCCGTCCGGAGCGAGAGTCTCGATCGAGCTTCCGGATCGCTCGAGATCGACCAGGGCGCTCGTGTCTAGTGCGAGGCCCATGGGTCTTCCGACGGGCGATCCTCCCGGCCGATGGTCTCCAGGAGATCGGCCCAGTCCGCGTCGAGACCTCCCGATTCCGACCAGGCGCGGGCGAAATCGTCCCAGGTCCTGGCGCTGGAGCCGCATGGAGCGAGGACCGCGATCGGTTTGCCGTTCTTCTCGACGACGAACGACTCCCCCTTGTACCGAACTCGCGCCAGGATGTCGCCGAGGGTGCGGGCAAGCTGGGTGCTCGAGATGCGGGTCGCAACCATGCTGCAAGATTACAGAATTCCGCAATCCGTGGCAAAACTCCTGCGACGGTCAGACGACCCGGCAGAGATCCACCTCGGCCATGGCCGTGGGATGCGCAAGGCCGAAGGAGAGGACGACCTCGGGGTGGAGCTCGCCCAGGCGGGCGGTGAGGCCGTCCCCGAGATCGACTTCGGCGAAGCGACCGGAGAGGAACGTCGGGTGGCTCGCGGCGCGGTAGGTTCCGGTCCGGCCGAGCTCCGCGAGGAGGCCGTCCACGACGGCGCGGATCTGGGCGTACCCGGCCTCGGGCCCCATGAGGGCGATCCCGGCGCGGCGGATCTCTCGCGTGCCGGTCTCGGCCGAGGGGTCGAGAAGGATGACGTTCCCGATCTCGAAGAGCCGGATGGGTGCGGGCTTGTGGTGGTTCTTCTCGAGAATCTCCAGGAGCCCCGAAAGAAGGTGGGTCCGGACGCGATCGAGCTCGATCGATTTGGGGTTTGCGATCTGGACGTGGTCGGTGCCTGGCTCGAGCCGGAGGCGCCGGTAGTGGTTCGCCTCGGTCGTCTGCACGAGCGTCATGACCTCGAAGTGCCCGAGCCCCAGGAGCGCGGCGCGGGCGCGAGCGGAGAGGGCCTCCTCCGGCCGTTCGCGGCCGACCGTGCCGGTGGGGACGAGATCCAGGACCATGTTGCGGAAGCCGTAGGCGATCGCCACGTCCTCCATGAGGTCCACGGGGTGTTTCACGTCGGTGCGGAACGCGGCGTAACTCACGGTGAAGCTGTCGGGTCCGCCCTCGACGCCCAGTCGCATCCTGCCCAGGAGCTCGCGAAACTTCTCCGGCGAAAGGGGGATCCCCAGCCAGCGCTCGGTCTCGGGCCGCGAGAGGACGATCGAGCGGGGGGAGAGTTCGGGCGTCTCGCGCTCGCCCGAGGGACCCGAGATCCGCACGGAGCGGACCTTGCCTCCGGTCTCCACGAGGGACGAGACGATCGCGTGGAGCGCGTGGTCGGTGTCGCTCGCGGTCGTTCCGGTCACGTCGACGAAGAGCCGCCTGGAACCGACCGAGACCTTGGTCTCATCGCTGTTGATGATGGGCGGGAGCGAGAGGACCTGGCCCTTGGAGTCGATGAGAAGCGGGTAGCGCGCGTGCTTCTCCAGGAGATGCCGGTAGGCCACGCCCTTCGGGTGCTCGGCGAGGATTCTCCGGGGGGTGAGTCGCATGCCGGGCATCCCGAGCGGAGAGAACTGGGTCTCGTCGGGCCCGACCGCGCGGTAGTCGATGGGCGGGACGATCCGCGAGAGGTCGTAGACGCCGATCGAGGCGAGCTTCCGGTCGCGCCCGATCCCCCAGTGGAGGCTCTCCTGGAGCTTCATGAGTTCGCGGAGCCCCTCCGCGTCGAGCGAGGGCATCTCGACCTCGGCGCACGCGATGTGGGGGCGGAAGCTCTCGGGCCGCGAAAGGGCCGGATCGACGCGAACGAGGATCTCGCCTTTCTCGACCGCCGCGCGGGGGAGGCCCTTCTCTAGTCCTAGAAATCCCTTGATCGAGCGGGCGAGACCGCCCGCGTCGAAGAGGTCGGGACGGGCCGGGAGGAGCTCGATCCGGACGACCTGGTCCTTTCCGATGGCGGCAAAGGGCGCCGCGGACTCGTACCCGCAGGTCGGGCACCGCCTGGGGGACTCCTCGCTCTGGAGCGCCTCGACCGGCGAGCCGCACCCCGCGCACGCGTAGAGGACCACTTCCTCCGTGTCCTCGACGTGGCACCCGAGAGCCTCCAGGACCTCGAGGAGCTCCTTCATCGACTTCGCGGCGCCGAGGTGCGAGAAGAGCCGGCGGACGCCGATCGAGACTACCGGCACAGGGGCGCCTCCCGGAGGAAGTCGAGGTCGGAGAGGTAGAGCTCGCGGATGCCGGAGAGGCCGTAGCGGAGCATCGCCAGGCGCTCGAGCCCCAGGCCCCAGGCGAGCACGGGGACCTCGCAGCCCAGGGGTCGCGTGACCTCGGGCCGGAAGACTCCGGAGCCCCCGAGCTCGATCCAGTCCTTCTTCGCCTCGAACCAGACGTAGACCTCGGCGGAAGGTTCTGTGTAGGGGAAGAAGGACGGCATGAACTTCACCTTCTCGAAACCCATCTGGCGGTAGAACTCGACCAGGGTCCCGAGGAGGCAGCGGAAGGACGCCTTCTCGTCGACGATGATCCCGTCCACCTGCGTGAACTCGGGGAGGTGCTTGTAGCTCACGGTTTCGTTGCGGAAGACGCGCCCCACGCAGAAGTACTTCGCTGGGGGCTTCGGATTGGCCGCGATGGCGCGAATCGAGGTCGCCGTGGTGTGGGTGCGGAGCACCGTCCTGGCGGCCTCCTCCCGGTTCCAGGAGTAGCCCCATCCGGTCGAGCCGGTGCCGCCGCCGTCCTCGTGGGTGCGGCGGATCCTCTCGACGAGCGATTCCTCCGGGAGCCTCGCCTTCGCGGGCCGGGAGAGATAGAACGTGTCCTGCATGTCGCGAGCCGGGTGGTCCTGCGGCTGGAACAGCGCGTCGAAATCCCAGAACGCGCTCTCGACCATGGGGCTCACGATCTCCGTGAAGCCCATCCGGAGAAACGCCTGCCGGGTCTCGTGGAGGATCCGGGCGAGCGGGTGTGCCTTCGCGGGGCGGGCCGTCTCGGCCGGGAGCGTGACGTCGTAGGGTCGCAGCTCGATCTCCCGCCAGCGGCCCGACTGGATATCCTCGCTCGTGAGCTGGTTCACCTGCCGGACGACCTGGGCGGAGCGGAACTGGGCGAACGGCGGAAGCGCGCGGATCTCGCGCAGGTGTCGCTCCTTGATCTTCGCGATCTCGCCACGGCCCTTCAGCAAGGCGCGCACTCGCTCGGCATCCAGGCCGTGACGCGCGAGCTCGTCGAGGTGGAGCGGCCGGACCCGTAGGGCAATTTCGAGCGCGGCCTCGTCGGCGTCCCTGCCGGCGGCCCCGCGGCCGGCCTCGGAAAGGACGAGCTCCCCCTTCGCCTTGGAGAACCACCCCCGGGCGCCCCCCCACTTCACGATGTCGTTCACCGGGAGCCCACGAGACCCCGCCCACGCCACGACGTCTTTCATCGGGATCGACCCGCCCGCGGCCTTGCGAAGCTCCTCCAGGAACTGGCGCTCCGGAAGCTTTCCGGCAGCCGCCTCCGCCGCCTGCGGCCCCGGGACGATCTCCTCGCGGGGCGTGGTTTCGATCCGGACCCACCCCCAACGCTCGGCCAGGGCGAGGGCCGACATCACGATCGACTGGTCGAGGCCGCTCTCCCGGGCGATCTCGGCCACGGTGAGAGGGTGATCGCCGGCCCGGTCGAGCGGCGCGAGGACCGCGTGCTGCTGTTCGCTCAGTCGCATGGGCAACCATCATACGGAGGCTCGCCTTGTTCCTTCCAGGGGAGACCGATAGAATCTCGTCTGGACCTGTGTGGAGGCGACATGGCGGTCCGGCTGAAGGTTCTGAAGGGTGAGCGCCGGGACGAGTGTTTCGACCTGGACGACGTCGAGAAGGTCGTGATCGGCCGGGGCGTCAACAGCACGATCCAGATCTTCGATCAGGGTCTCTCGCGGCTCCATTTCGCGATCGAGAAACGGGAGGGCAGGTTCCTCCTCAAGGACCTCGAGAGTTCCAACGGAACCTACCTCAACGGCCGCCGGGTCCGGGAGGCGGTGCTCCGCGCGGGGGACATCATCTCCTCGGGGGAGACCGAGTTCCGGCTCCTCGACGGAACCGAGGCGAGCACGACGACGGTCCTCGTCTCCAAGGACGAGCACAACAGCACGGTGGACTACATCCGGCGGACGAAGCCCCATCTCGACGCCATCGCGTCCGACATCCTGAGCAAGAGCCCGGAGAACCAGGGTTCGATCCAGAAGTCGCTGCTCGCGCTCACCACGATCTACAAGATCGGGAACCTGATCCACACGGAGCGCGATCCCAGGAGCCTCTTCCAGGTCATCCTCAACACGATCCTGGAGGTCATCCCGGCCGACCGCGGCTTCCTGTTGCTCCTGGACGAGAAGACGGAGACGTTCGACGCGGTCGCCTACCACGTGGGGGAGGGGGCGACCGCCGACGACCAGCTGTCGATCAGCCGCACGATCGTCGACGAGTCGATCCGGAACGGCCTCTCGACGATCTCGTCCGATGCGATGAGCGACCGGCGGTTCCAGGCCCAGGACTCGGTGTGCCTCCTCAACATCCGGTCGGTCATGTGCGTGCCGCTGGAGGGCCACGATCGCATCCTGGGTTGCATCTATGCCGACACGCTCGCCTCGAAGGGGGTCTTCACGGAGGACCAGCTCGAGCTCATGAGCGCGATCGGGCGGCAGGCGGGCATCGCGCTGGAACGCGCGATCCTGGAAGACGAGATCCGCCGGAGCGAGGAGCAACACCGGAGCTTCATCGAGAACTCCCCCGACGCGATCGTCGAGACGACCCTCGAGGGCAAGGTCCTTTCCTTCAACGAGCAGACGCTCCGGCTCTTCCGGTACACGCGAGAGGAGATGAACGCGCTCCCGGTCGGCGCCCTCTACTACACCACCGAGGACCGCGCGGAGGTGCTCGAGCAGTACCACGTCCGGGGCTACATCCGCGACCGCGAGATGGAGCTCAAGGACAGCGAGGGAAGCCGGATCCACGCCAGCGTCTCGGGGCGGCTCGTGCGCGACGAGAAAACAGGCGTCCACAAGATCGAGTCGATCATCCGCGATATCTCCAAGAGGAAGGAGCTGGAAAACGCACTCAAGAAGAGCGAGGAGCAGTACCGGAACACCTTCGAGAGGACGCCGGCCCTGATCGCCACGGTCGATGTCCAGGGGAACATCCTCGACCTCAACCGGCACGGGTGCGAGGCGCTCGGCCTCGTCTCCCCTGCCACCGGAGGCGACGCTCTCCGTGTGAACGATCTCTTCCCCCTCCCGGAGGAGATGAAGAAGATGCTCGCGGAAGGGGCGTCCTTCGAGGCGAACGACGTCCCCGTTCGCAAGAAAGCGAGCGACTCCTTCGCGTACTTCAACGTGCGCGGGGCGGCGTTCCGGGACGGAAGCGGCGGTATTTCCGGGGGAGTCATCCTGGCCGAGGACATCACTCGCCAGAAGGAGCTCCAGGCCCAGGTCTTTCAGCAGGAGAAGATGGCTTCGGTCGGGCTCCTTGCCTCCGGGATCGCGCACGAGTTCAACAACATCATCGCGAGCATGATGGGATACGCGCAGCTCGCGGGGAAGAAGGAGAACTTCGACTTCGCCAAGCTCCGGGAGATCGTGCTGAAGCAGACGGCCCGAGGAAAGCAGATCATCGACAGCCTGATGAGTTTCAGCCGCCAGGGCCAGCAGGAGCGGACCTACGCCTCCGTGAACGACATCCTGGAGGACTCGCTCCTCCTCGTGGCGAAAGAAATCGAGAAGAACCGGATCCGGCTGGTCAAGGAGTTCGGCGAGGTCCCGCGGACCTGCGTCAACGTCGGCGAGATCCAGCAGGTCTTCCTCAACATGATCATCAACGCCGCACAGGCGATGATCGATCGCGAAGGGACGCTCACGATCCGGACCCTCGAGGAGGAGGGAGCCGTCGTCGTGATCTTCCAGGACACGGGCGGCGGGATCGCCAAGACGAACCTGGGCAAGATCTTCCAGCCCTTCTTCACCACCAAGGGTCCCAGCGGGAAGTCCAGGATTCCGGGGACGGGCCTCGGGCTCTCGGTGAGCTACAACCTCGTGCGGAAGCACGAGGGCGAGATCATCGTCGAGAGCGAGGAGGGGATCGGGAGCGTGTTCACCATCCGGCTCCCCATCGTGCTGCCGAGTCCCAAGGGCGCGACGCGCCGGATCACGACGATTCGTGCTGAAGCCGGCGAGCCCGAGCTCGGCATGAAGATCCTCGTGGTGGACGACGAGCCGGCTATCCTGGACGTGGTGAAGGGGTTCTTCGAGAAGAACGAGGTTGTGACCGTACGTTCCGGGAAACAGGCGATCCTGGAGTTCGCCCGCCGGCGGTTCGATCTCGTGTTCCTCGACATCTCCATGCCCGGCGAGTTCAACGGCCTGGAGACGTTCGATCGCTTGAAGACGATCAACCCGCAGGCGCGGATCGTCTTCCTTACGGGGCAGGCGGAGGAGGAGAGATTCCAACCGTACCTGGCGAAAGCGGACGGCCGCATCTCCAAGCCCTTCTCCGACCGGGACGTCTACCAGTATCTGAGGCCATCGTAGGGTAGGGTCGATGGACGACGTCGTCCTGCACCCGCGGTACCGCATCGTCAAGCGGATCGCCGAGGGAGGGATGGGATCGATCTACCTGGCCGAGCAGATCGGCGCCGACGGGTTCCGGAAGACCGTCGCCCTGAAGACGATCCGGAGTTCGCTCTTGGAGGACCGGGAGACTCTCGACCTCTTCGTGGGCGAGGCGAAGCTCGTGGCCGATCTCATCCACGAGAACATCCTCCAGGTCTACCACCTTGACAAGCACGACGGGCAGTACTTCATCGTGATGGAGCATGTCTTCGGCAAGACCCTGGAGAAGTTCGTCAAGCGCCACCAGTCCCTGAAGCGCGAGGTCCCCATCGACCTCGCCGCGTTCATCGTCTCCCGCGTCTGTCGCGGGCTCGACTACGCGCACAAGAAGCGCGACCGGAGCGGGAAGCTCCTCGGGATCGTCCACCGGGATGTTTCCCCCTCCAACATCATCCTCAACTTCGCGGGGGTCGTGAAGCTCACCGACTTCGGGATCGCCAAGGCGCTCACGATGAAGATCCCCGACGAGAAGGAAGTCATCATGGGGAAGTACCCCTTCATGTCGCCTGAAATGGCGAAGTTCCAGGGGACCGACCACCGGAGCGACATCTTCTCGCTCGCTCTCATATCCTTCGAGCTCCTGACCGGGAAGATGGTCTACAACGTCGAGAGCCCGGAAGAACTCGTGGACAAGATGGAGAACTACCGGATCCCCAATGTCATGAAGGTGAACCCGCGGGTCCCGCCGCGCCTGAACGAGATCGTGATGAAGGGTCTCGAGATCAACCCCGCCGACCGCTGGCAGTCGGCCCACGACTTTGGCGTCGCGCTCGAGCACTTCATGTACGACAAGGGCTACGGCCCTACCAACGAGAAGCTCGCGGCCTATCTCGAATCGATCTTCCCCGAGGCCATGAAGGAAGCGTACTGGTAGCCACGGGGGAGCTTCAACACGGCCTTGCGGCGACGAGGAACGTATCGAAGAGGCCGCGAACGATCGGAACCCGCGAGAGCGCATCCTCGGCGGTCTCGATCCTCCTCGCGGCTGCGCTCGTGCGGATGAGGGGCGAGAACAAGGGGTTGATCGAGGCGAGCCGCGCTCTCCGGAATCCCGTCACCTCGAAGCCGGCCCGGCGGAGTCGTGAGCGGAGCGATCCCTCGGTGACGAAGTACTGAAGGAGCTCGCGGTCGGGCTTCACGAGCCCCAGGCGCCGCCTGAGCGAGAACCGCAAGGGAAAGAGGCTCGCGCTCCAGAGGTTCGTCGCGGAGAAGACGAATCGCGAGCCCGGCGCGAGGACCGAGCGGACGCGTGCGAGGCAGGAATCGAGCGACTCGACGTAGCGCAGGACCTCCAGCGACAGGACCACGTCGAAGAGACCGGCGGGAAGCGATGGGTTCCGGATGTCATCCACCATGAGGTAGGCGTCGGCGCCGCCGCGGATCCCGGCGGGGCCGCGTGGCACTCCGGAGAAGCCGGACACGATCTCCACCCTCCGGTCCGCGAGCACGGAGTCCTGCACGCGCCGGAGCATCTCGATCGAGATGTCCGTGCCGAACACGGGGCGCGTGCGCTTCAGGGCCTCCTTGAGGACGAGCCCGGTACCACAGCCCATCTCGACCACCCTCTCCCCTTCCCGGATCGCCGCCAGGTCGAGGAGCCCTTCGATCAGGCGCCTCCGGAAGTAGAAGGCGGGGTTCTCCGGCTTCCGGTCGATCTCCCGCCACTTGGAGACGTAGCCTTCGCTCGTCCTGTCGTAGTACTCACGCGCGTTCGACATGGCGCTCCACGACGGTCCGCATCGTATCGGCCTTCACGCCCGAGGTGCTCCGGACCGCCTCGAAGACGGGCTCGAAGAACGCGCGGAGCCGGGAGGGGTCTTCGAACTCGTACAGGTGGCACCAGAGGCCGAGTAGCCCCCGGCGGCGGCCTGCGAGTTCGACGAGGGAAACGACCTCGGCCGGAGACACCGCCTCGGGCGAGAGCCATAGCCCGAGAGGGAATCGCCAGAGGCCGTGGGGGTCCCGCGAGAGAGGCGCCTGCTCCCGTGTCCGGTAGGCCACAAACCCCGCACGCGCGAGGGCCTCCAAGTGGGCAGGTCTGTTCTTGGGGAAGATGAAGGTCGAAACCCGCGGGTCGAGCCCCCGGAGGATCCGGGCCGACTCCTCGATCTCGAAGCGCGCGACCTCCGGGGTCGTCGCTTCGTCCGAGAGGTCCACGTGCGAGAAGCCGTGGCTCGCGAGCTCGTGCCCCACGGGACTCGTGAGGATCTGGCGGACAAGATCGGGAGCCCGAATGTCGCCACCCGGCGCGAGCTCCTCCTGGGCGCAAGCCGCGAACCAGTCCTCGCCGAACCAGCCCGGGCGGAACGGCGGTGGAGGGCGGTGAAGGTCGCAGCGGTCGAGGGCGACATGAGCGACAACCGCGAACGTGGCGGGGATCCGGTAGGCCTCGCAAAGCGCGAGCAGCGCGGGCAGCGCCTCACGCGCGCGGCGGGCGCGCTCCAGAGATTCCTCCCGGCTCGTGGATCCCTCCCCGCGGCGCGCGCGAGACCATGCCAGCTCGAAATCCACGGAAAGGCAGACGGTCCCGGTCGCCTCCAGTGCTTCGGCCGACTCGATGGACCGGCGGCACTCGCGGTATTCGCGGCTGGCCGAGGATCCGCTCCTCGCGAATCGAGCGAGTCTCCGGGCGAGGAGCGGGAGGCGCATGACGCGGCCCATCTTACCCGACCCCCGGCGAAACACGGCGCCCGGCACCGGGTTACCATATTCGTGGTCGTCCTCCACCATCGTGAGAACCCGCCATGACCCCGCACCCGTCCCTCCGGCAACTCATTCTGGCCGCCGCCCTACTTCTTTTCTTCGTTTCCGGCGCTCCCGCCGACGAGTTCGACTCGGCGGGCGTCACGATTCGCTACGACGTACGAGGCGAAGGGGAGCCAGTGCTCCTCATCCACGGTCTCAACGCGAGCGCGCGCCTCAACTGGGAGCTCCCCGGCATCACCGCCAGGCTTGCGAAGAACTATCGCGTGATTGCGCTGGACAATCGCGGGCACGGGGGCTCGGGCCGGCCGGTGGGAGAGGAGGAGTACGGCGTGAAGATGGCCGAGGACGCGGTTCGCCTCCTCGACCACCTCGGAGTCGAGAAGGCGCACGTGGTCGGTTACTCGATGGGGGGGATGAT
>JACQVV010000298.1 GCA_016209595.1 Planctomycetota bacterium | reverse complement strand
CGCGGCGGCGCCGGCCGGGCGCGTCGCGGTGCCCCACGGCGCGAGCGCGATACCGATCGTCGCGCCGGCCATCCCTGGCCTCCGCTCCTCCCGGCGGGGGCTTCGCCCCCTCCGGCGGGGGGACCGGAACCCCCGGCGCCATCCTGGCGCCCCGGGGGAAGTCCTCCCGCTTTGTCGAGGATCTTCGCGAGCCCCCAGTCCGCCACGACGACCTCCCCGTACTCGCCCACGAGGACGTTCGCGGGCTTGAGATCCCTGTGAAGGACTCCCCGGGAGTGCGCGTGCGCGACCGCCTCCGCCACCCGCTGGAAGACCTCCAGTCGATCCTGGAGGGACTGCTTCTGAAGAAGCTCCGACCAGGGCTCTCCGCGGATCCTCTTCATGGTGAAGAACGGCCGCCCCTCGCGATCCACGTCGAAGTCGTGGACCCGGACGACTCCCGGGTGGTCGAGCCCCCCGGTGACCTGCACCTCGGTCAGGAACCGGAGGGCGAGATCCGCGCGGCGGGGGTCGCTCGCGAACTTGACGGCGACCTCGCGGCCCAGAACCGTGTCGACCGCCAGATAGACCTCTCCCATCGCGCCTCGGCCGAGGAGCTCCAGGAGGCGGTATCGCTCTCCACCGGGCGCGCTCTTCGCGAGGACGTTGCGGACGACCTGGGCGCTCTCGCCCGAGATCAGGACGGAGTCAGGCCCCAGCTCGGTAGGGGCCGGCCGGGTCTCTTCGAGCGGCTCGCGCGGATCGCCCACGGTTGAGATTCTAGTCGGCGGCGAGTGGTAGGATGCGAGTGGAATGTGGCAGGTCGATCCGGAGCTCGTTTTTCTCAAGTGGGCCTACCGCGCCGGCGCGCTCGACGCGGACCAGCTCCTGGAGTTCAACAGGCGTTCCGCCGCGGAGCGCGAGGGGGAGAGTCTCTTGGGTCTCCTCGTCGAGTGGGATTATCTCTCCCGCGAAAAGGTGGCCGAGCTCCTCGCGCCCGAGATCGTCCGGCGCGCGGTGGACGAGGGGACGCTCGACGCGGCGCTCGTCCCCTACCTGGAGGCGCTCGACCCGCCGGCCGAGGCGAGTTGAGGGACCGCTACCAGATCCTCCGGGAGCTCGGCCGCGGCGGCATGGGGGCGGTCTTTCTCGCCCGGGACGAGATCCTCGGGCGGACCGTGGCGCTCAAAGTGATCCGGGGGACCGCGGGCCAGCTGGAGATCGACCGCTTCATTCAGGAGGCTCGGGCGACCGGCGCGCTCGACCATCCGGCGATCCTTCCCACGTACTCGCTGAACCAGGACTCGGGCAACCTCTACTTCACCATGGAGGCGGTCGAGGGGCGGACCCTCGCCCAGGCGATCCAGGACGGCGATCTCCCCCTCCGGGAGCTCGTCCGCGCCCTTGCCTCGGTCGCGCGCGGCATCGCGTACGCCCACGAGCGAGGACTCCTGCACCGGGACCTCTAGCCCGGCAACGTTATGCTCGGGCGCTCGGGCGAGGTCAAGATCCTGGACTGGGGACTGGTCAGGCTTCGGGCTTCGGGCTTCGGCCTTCAGGAAAAACAAGAGGAAGAAGAAAAGAAAGAAGAAACAGCGCAGGTTTCGGAGCGGGTGACAATCACCGGCGCGGCGCTGGGAACGCCCGCCTACATGAGCCCCGAACAGGCCCTCGGGGACCCGACCCGCGTCGGTCCCGCGACCGACGTCTACGCGCTCGGCGCGATCCTCTACGAGATCCTCTCCGGCGGGCCCCCCTACTCGGGCGCGCTCCGCCAGGTCCTGGTCGCCCTCACGATGGGAACGCTGCCGCCTCCCTCGGCGAGGGTTCCCGAGCGCAGGATCCCCCGAGAACTCGAGGCGATCGCCGCCGTGGCGATGGCCCGCGACCCGGCCGGGCGATACCCGTCCGCCTCGGCCTTCGCCGCGGACCTCGACTGCTGGCTCGAGGGGCGGACCGTGTCGGTCCTCCCCGGGGCGGCCCCGCTTCGCGCGCTCCGGTCGATCGCCCGGCACCCGCTCGCCTCGACCTGTGGGGCCGCCGCGCTCGCGTTGGCCGCCGGAGTGCTCGTCCATGCCCATCACGCGTCGAGCCTGTCCCAGACCCGCGAGAGGGAGAGGATCGAGGACGAAGCGTCGGCGCTCCTCGCCCGCGCCCTCGCCGACGCGCGGACCGCCTCGAGCGCGGGAGAGGACGCGCGCGCGGCACGTGAGGAATGGAGGGCGCTCTTCGACGCCTGGAGGAGCGAGAAGTTTGCAGAGGACGAGCTCCTCGCGTCCCGCCCCGCGCTCCCGTCGATGGAAAACGGCGAGACGCTCGAGCGTTTCGAGGAGAGGACAAGGAAGGCGCTCGCCGCAGCCATGTCCGGGGTCGCGCATGCGCGCTCCAGCCCGGAACCGTTCTCTGAACCCGGCGCCCGGGAGGCGAGGAGCGCGGCACTCGCGGGCCGGGAGAGGCTCCTTCTCGCCTGCGAGAAGGCCGAGCGCTATTCCCGCCGCGCGCTCGAGTCGGCCCGCGAGGCGGCGTCTTTCGCGCAAGACACGCGGGAAGCGCGCGCCGCGCGCGATGGGATAGTCCTTGCGGCGAGACTGCGCCTCGAGTGCGAGCTCGCGCTCGCCGGGGCGGTCGAGGCGGACGAGATCTCGCCCGGCGTCCTGGCCGAGGCCGGGAAGATGGCCGCCTGGGGGGAGGGGGCGGCTGGCGCACCCCTTGCTTCGCAAGGGGCGGGCCGACCGTGGGAAGAGGGAGGGGGCCGCTCCCCTCCCCCTGACAGAGAATCGCCCGATCTCGTCCCTGGGCGCTGGACCGCGGCCGCCGCCGCGTTCGGCCTTTTCGAAAGGGCGGCGCGGGAGGCGGGCTGGCCCGGCGACTCGGCCGCCGAGGCCGCCGCGGCGCGACTCGCGCTCTCGGGACTTGCCCTGGTGCGAATCGCGGCCCTCCCCGAGGGCTGCCGGGGCGAGCTCCGCCGAGCGACGGGCGAGGAGCTCTGGGCGGAGCCACGTCCCGGCGAGGCGAGTGCCCCGGACGACCGCGCGGGCACCGTCCTCATTGCGGTCGTTCCGGCGGAAGGCTTCGAAGCGCCGCTCCCCGCCGGCGAATACCTCCTCGTACTCTCACGCGGCGAAGGCGAGGTCCGCCATCCCTTCCTCGTCGAGCGCGGAAGGGCCGCCGAGATCGGGCCCGCCTTCCCCGATGAAGTCCCGGCCGGGACGGTCTTCGTGCCGGGCGGCCTCTTCCTCGCCGGCGGCACGGGCTATCAGTCGCTCCCCCGCCACCGCTCCCGCGCGGGGAGCTTCTTCATCCAGACGACGGAGGTCTCGATCGGCGAATACGCTCGCTTCCTCGGCGTGATCCTCGAATCGGGGAACGACACTCTTCTGGAGGCGGCGCTCCCCGTCCGCCGCCTCGAGGACGGCGTCGGGCCGCTCCTTTCCATCCACCCCGATGGCCGCTACGAGATCCTCGACGAGGACCTCACCCCCGACCACCCGGTCTCGGGCGTGTCGTATCTTGCCGCCGCCGCCTACGCCCGGTGGAGGACCGAGACCGACCTCGCCCGCCGCCGCTGGCGCCTCCCCACCGGCCCTGAATGGGAGCTCGCGGCGGGAGGCCCGGCCGGCCGCGCCTGGCCCTGGGGCGAGCGGTTCGACCCGTCGCGCGCGCGCTCGGGCGACCTCGACGGCGTTCGGTTCACCGATCCGGTCCTCGCGCATCCGGACGGCCGGAGCATCTTCGGCTGCTACCAGCTCGCCGGGAATCTCTGGGAGTGGACCGCGACTCCCTTTTCCGAGGACTCGATCGCCGTCAAGGGCGGCGGCTGGGCCGAGGGCTCCGAGGGCCTGCGCGTCTCTTCGCGCCTCGGAAACGGCCCCCGCGCCGTCACTGCCTCGATCGGCTTCCGGCTGGTGTGCGAACCGTAGGAAGGTTCCGCCTACTTCGACAGACCTCCGGAGATCAGCAGCACGACGAGGAGACCGACCCAGACGCCCAGACCAACGAAGCCCAGGCCACGGCCCCAGAGCGCCATGCCCCGTCCCTCGATCTGCCCGCGGCTGGCATCGATCTGCTTCAGGGCGATGATGCCGAAGACCATCGCCAGGATCTGGAAAACCGTCCCGTAGATGCACGTTGGCGCGCCCAGGATGCCCAGGACGAGGCTCGCCACCGCCATCCCACTCGTCCTGGGCGCGACGGGCGGGGCGGCAATGGCCGCCGGGCGAGGAGCGCCGGACAGGTACTCCCCGCAGTGCTTGCACTTCGAGGCTGTCGCGAGGATCGGCTCCCCGCAGACGGGGCATGCCTTGGTGGCAGGGTCATGGGAGGAGACCGGCACGGCGGCGGATTGAACCACGATGGGCGCGGCGCACTTGGGGCACCGGATCTTCTTGCCGCCGAGCTCGTCCTTGACCCGCATCCTGTGGCCGCATGCGCACGAGAGCTCGATTGCCATATCTGCTGCTCCGAAGATGAGGATGGAAGTGGCTCAGAATCCCGTGATCTTCAGGATCTGGCCCTCGTTCGCGTCGAAGCGTTCCCCGAGCTCGGCGACGAAGAGGTCTTTCGTGCCGGGCTTGAAGGTCGTGAAGACGGGCCCTTTCATCTTGTCGCCGATGACGTGGACCGTCGCGGCGTGGACCGAGCGGTCGATCCAGTGTCGTCCGCCCGCTCCTGGAGCCT
>JACQVV010000255.1 GCA_016209595.1 Planctomycetota bacterium | reverse complement strand
TGACGCGCGGGCCGGGAGGACCGCGCCGGCGGGGCGTGGCGGCGGGTGTCGATCCCCTCGTCCGGTCGGGGCTCGCGCTCGCGGGCGCCAATCTCGGCGCGAACGCGCGCGGCGAGGACGGGCTCTTCACGGCCGCCGAGGTCGCCGCGCTTCCGCTGGAAGGGACGAGTCTCGTGGTCCTCTCGGCCTGCGAGACAGGCGTGGGCGAGGTGAAGAATGGCGAGGGGGTTTCGAGCCTCGCGGCGGCCTTCCGGAACGCCGGGGCGGCAAACGTCCTCATGACCCTCTGGCCTGTCCACGACGACCAGACCAGGGCGTTCATGATCCGGTTCTACGAGCTGGTCCTGTCGGGAGTCGAGCCCTCCGTGGCGCTCGGACAGGTCCAGCGCGAGTTCCTGGCAGACGACGACGACCCGACCCGCCGGGCCCCGGCCGCCTGGGCGGGGTTCGTGGTGGTGGGGAGGTGAAGCACCCATCGGGGCAAACGGATTCGGGCGTCCACTTGCTGACGGCAAGGCAAGCCGGGCGGCGCGCGAGGCGTAGTCTCCCACCGGCCGCGGGGTTCGCGCTCTCCGCGGGAATCTTGGCGCTCCTTCTCGTCGGGCCGCCCGCATCCTGGGTAGGGTCGAAGGAACGGGCTTCCACGATCGCGTTCGCGGGAGGGCGCTCGTCCTCTGGCGAGGTCGTCCTGGTCGATCTCGAGCGGTGGCCGCTCAAGGCTATCGAGCTCGATCAGCCCATGCGGAGCCTCGCGCGCGCGGGCCCGTCCGTTCTGGTCCTCGACATTCTGACGGACGAGTCGTCCTCTCTGGCACGGGAGATCGAAGAGGCGGAGGAGGACCGCACTTCCGACGTGCCCGAGGCCCTCTCGTCCCTCTCCAAGGCCGGTTGCCCCACCCTCCTGGCGGCCACCTTCGATTGGGGACGATGGGACGGGTCCTCCGATTGTCCCGGGGCTCCGGTCCGGCCGATCGAGGCCCTCGGGGAGCACGCAGTAGGAATCGCGGACTTCGGACTGCCCCGTCCTCCGGACGAGTCCGAGCCCCTCATGGCCGTCCGGCAGGTCTGGCGCGGGCCGAACGGAGAGAGATGGATGGGGATGGCACTCGCCGCTGCCGCCCTCCATCGGCGCGTGCCGCTCCCTGCCTCTGGCCTTCCGAGCGGCTTGGGCACGCGGGAAATCGATCTCGGCGGACAGCGGCGCGTCCCTCTTGACGATGGCCTCCTGTGGCTCGGCGGCGTTCCCGCGCCGGACGATTTCGAGACGATCAGCCTATCGAGCCTCCGGAAGCCGGACCCGGAGCTCCTCGACCGGCTCCGGGGCAGGATCGCGCTGGTCGGGCTCCTCGGATCGGTCTCGGGACCGGACTGGCACCTCACGCCGGGCGGATACCGTCGCGGCGCGCTCGTCCACGCGGCAGAGATCGAGCAGATCCTCGCCGGCCACGGGCTTCGGCCGCTTCCCGCGAGATTCGATCTCGCCCTGTCTCTCCTCGCCTTCCTCGCCGGTGCGTCCGTGGCGTTCTTCGCCGCTCGGGGGCGCGCGGGAGCGCTTGCGGGGATCGCGCTCGCCTCCGGACCATGCGCCGCGGCGTGGATCGGGTTCGCGGGCGACTGGGTCTTTCTCCCGTCGATCCGGCCGGCCCTGGGGGCGCTCCTCGGATACGCGGGGGGTGGCCGCCTGACGATGCTGGGCGCTGCGGGCCGATCTCGAGGCATTTCGCCGGCGGGACCCGGCCTCCCTGACAGCGGAGAGTCCCGTCGCGCGACTCCTCCGGCGGATCTATTTCCTGCGCTCTGTCCGCCAACGAGATGGTCAAGGCACGCACCCTGCGGGCTGGGGCCGAGGCCGCCCTCGAGCTCCTCGACGCGGCAGGGCGGTGCCCGACGGAGGAGCCCCGGGCCGAACTCGCCCGCGCCCTTCTTGCGCTCCATGTTCCGGTGGATCGGGCGCGGAGCGCGTTTTTCCCCCTGGAGAGCGCGTCGGGCGCTGGCAAGGCGACTGACGGAGGGAGCCATGACGGGGGCCCGTGACGGACGGGCGGAGCGGGAAGCCCAAGATGTCGCGCGAGGCGACCGGCCCCGGCCTGCCCTGGATCGGTTCGAGCTCGGGCCCGTCTCCGGCCACTACGCGAGCCTGCCCGAGCCGATCCGGACGGCGCTCCTTTCGAGCCGGCCGGCGGACGTGGCCGACCTGGACGACGAGGGGTGCGATGCGAGGGGGTTCTTCGGCCGTGCGATTGCCAGAGTCCAGCTCGGCCGGTTCGACGATGCGCTGGCAGACCTGGAGCGGTGCGGGCCGGAGCTCGGCCCCCGGTGTGACATCGAGCGCGCGCACGCCGAGCTCCTCCGGGGCAACCCGGAAAACGCCGTCGCGATCCTCGATCCGCTGCTTCCGCGGTTCGAGCGCGACGACGTGGCCCGGGTGCGAGCGCTCCACGTTCTCGGTCTCGCCTGCATGAGGGTCCGTCGCGAGAAGGATGCGGCGAGCTGGCTTGTCGGGGCGGCGCACATCTACTCCGATCTGGGGAACGAGTACGCCGGCGACTGCGCCGAGGTGCAGGACAGCCTGGGCCTTCTCTTTTCGGCCGAGGGAAGATCGGATTTCGCCTGTATCCACTATTCTCTCTCGCTCGCCACCAAGGCGATGATCGGCGACTGGTACGGCGTGGCGATCACGCTGGGGAATCTGGGGCGGATCAACCTGGACGAGGGTCGCCACGAGGAGGCGCTCGCCTGCTTCGACCTGGACCACCGGATCGCGACTCGCCTCGGGGACGCGCGCGGCATCGCCCAGAGCCTCACCGACAAGGGCCGGAGCCGCATGGGCATGGGAGAACTGCAAGCCGCCGAGACGGACCTTCTCGCGGCCCTCGAGAAAGCGCGAGCGGCCGGCCTCTGGGAGATCACCTTCTTCGCCACCAAGGATCTCGCGCGCGTTTCGGCAAGAGCCCGTCGCATCGAGGACTCCCTGAAGTGGGTCGAGGAGGCCGAACGGGTCCTGGCGGGCCGCGGGAGTGAGTACCACCGGGCCCTGTTCCTCTGGGCGCGCGGCCAGGTGAGGCTCGCGGCCGCGCACCCCGGGGGCATCCCCGATCTCCGAGACGCTTCGCGCCTCTTCACCCATCTGAATCTCCCCGCGAGCGAGCTGGCCGTGGTCCTCGACCTGGCTCGGGCGCTCGCGCGGAGTCAGGACCGACCGGGCGCGGAGAGGTATCTTGCCTACGCCCTAGAGCGGAGCGCGAGGGACGGCCTCGCCCGGTTCCAGCCTGCGTTCCGGGAGGCCATCGAGGAGCTTGGCCTCACCCTCGGGGCCGAGGACGAGGAGTTCCGCACCGTCCTTGAGGCGCCGGATTCCAACCAGCCGGACGGCTACTTGATCCTCTCCTCCCTGGGACGCGGCGGGTTCGGGAGACCTTCAAGCAGAGGAGCCCGGAGTGCCGGCTCTCGGCGGCGAAGGTACACGAGGAATGTGCCGAAATCCTCCAGAGGCTCCAGGCGTGAAATCGATCGAATCGCGCTCGCGTGTCGGCAAGGGCTTGCTCGAATTGGTCGCCCGCGGATCACGGACCCACCCTCCCGCTGGGTTTTCATGCCTCGCCGAGACGATCCGCGGCTCGGCCTCGCGCTCCCTCGCCGACGCCCAGGAGTACGAAACCTCCCGCTCGGGGCTCGCCTTCACCCGCCCCGCCGCCGCGATCGGCGTCAAGGCGCTGCTTTCCGGGAAGAAGCCGGACTTCCGGCGTGTTGTGTGACAAGGCCGGGAGCACTTCCTTGACCGAGGGATCGATCTCACTCATGACTGACACCCGAAGCCGGGCGCCTCCCGCGCGCCGGACACTGGCGATCTGCCTCATCAACCCCAAGTTCGAGCCGTCGTACTGGGGGTTCGACTACGCCCTGCCGCTCTACCCGGGCGACAAGCGCTGCACCATGATCACGGGCGCCCTCCCCGCTCTCGCCGGACTGGTGCCGTCCGGGCACGAGGTCGTCCTGCTCGACGAAAACGTCGAGCCGATCGATTTCGAGGCGCTCCGCCGCTTCGACGTTGTGGGCGTGACGGGCATGAACGTTCAGAAGAAGCGGATGCGCGAGATCCTCCTCAACCTCCACGGGCACGGTGCGTTCGTCGTCGTGGGCGGCGCGTACCCCTCGGTCGACCCGGCGTACTTCGACGGCCTCTGCGACGCGCTCTTCAAGGGGGAGGCCGAGACGACGTGGCCCGCCTTCCTCGACGACTACGCCGCGGGGAGGCCTACCGCGAGGGTCTACGCGCAATCCGAACAGACCGACATGACCCGGGTCCCGAAGCCGCGCTACGACCTGCTGCAGGTGAGCAAGTACGCTTCCGGCGCGCTCCAGTTCTCGCGGGGATGCCCCTTCCAGTGCGAGTTCTGCGACATCATCGTCACCTTCGGGCGGGTCCCCCGGATGAAGCTCCCCGAACAGGTGATCGAGGAGCTGGACGACATGCGGCGGGCCGGGTTCTTCTCCGCAATGATCGTCGACGACAACTTCATCGGGAACAAGGCGGCGGCGAAGGGACTCCTCCGGATCATCGTTCCGTGGCAGGAGCGGCACGGATACCCGCTCCGGCTGATGACGGAGGCGAGCATCAACCTCGCCGACGACGCGGAGCTCCTCGAGCTCATGTACGCCGCCAACTTCCGGCAGGTGTTCATCGGGATCGAGACCCCGCGCGAGGCGTCGCTCCGCGAGACGAAGAAGCTCCAGAACCTGCGCGGCGATTCCCAGGAGGCGAAGCTCGCGCGCATCCGGCAGGCGGGGATCGACATCTCCGCCGGGTTCATCGTCGGCTTCGACAACGACGACAAGGCGATCTTCGAGGAGCATTACCGCTTCATCCAGGACAACGGCATCACGCTGGCCATGGTCGGCATGCTGCAGGCGGTTCCGACGACCCCGCTCTACGATCGCCTGAAGGTGGCCGGGCGCCTCGTCGAGTCCGACGACAACTTGAACATCGTGCCGGCGCAGATGACCCGCGAGGAGCTGCGCGAGGGGTACTGGAACCTCGTGCGGCGCCTCTACGCTCCCGAGGCATTCCTCGAGAGGTACTTCCGCGGCTCCCGCTATCCCGAGTACCACCGGCGGCGCGCGGAGATCTCGAGGAAGGCGAACGAGGGGAAGCTCCTGCCGACGCTCGTATACGGCCTTCTGCTCCTCTGGTCGCTCTTCTGGGCGCTCCTGCGGGACGGCTCGCTCACGAGGGTGGGGGCCGTCTACGCCCGCTACTTCGTCCGGGTGAACCGCCGCTACCGCAAGGACGTCGTGGGCTTCGCCCAGTTCATGAACCGGTGCGTGACCCACTGGCACTTCTACCGGTTCACGCGCGAGGCCATCGCGGGGCGGCTCCGGCTCTACAACTCGGGCTGAATAAGCGGGCTTGCGCGATCGCGGACCTTGACGGTCCTGGCACACGGTTCCAGAATTCCCCCAAAGCAGCCGGCCTCCCGTCCACTCCTCCCTTCGGGGGCATCGCCCATGAGAACCGCGCGCTGGCTCTTTTCTGCGACTTCGCTCGTGCTCGCCCTGGCGCTCGTCCCCACCGGGGTCGCGGGGCATGAAGGCGACGTTCGCGATCTCGTCATTTCGGCGGACGGCCGCCGGATCGTCTCGGCGGGAGGAGATCGGATGCCACGAGTCTGAGACGCCTCGACGGGCGAGCCACTCGATCACCTGCCGATCGACGGAAACCCCGGACGAATTCATATCTTGACCGACCGGATTCGGGTGGCATGCGGCGACGGGACGATCGGTCTCTACGAGTGGAGGCCGTGATCTCCCGCGCCCGAGGCCCGACGGCCGCGCTGCGGCTCCCAGTTGCGGATGCCGCGCTCCTTCGCCGACGCCCAGGAGTACGAAACCGTCTCCCATCTCGATCAGTCCGGCCACCAGGATGGTCGCGTCGAAGAAGACGGGTACTACCCTGGCCACCGGATCCGCTCTTCCTCGATGACCTGGGCCAGGTCGATCCGGCTCCGGTCCCCGTCCTTGGCGGTCGGCCGGGCAACGAGCCTCTTGCCTCTCCTCGCGAGCTGGGGGCCGGGCACGGCCCGCACAAGCCGGAGGGAGAAGTCGTCGACAAGGATCGCGATCTCGGTTCCCGGATCGAGGCCGAGCCGCTTGCGGATCCGGGCTGGAATCACCACCCTTCCCGCCTTGTCGATGGTCGTTTTCATGGCAGGAGCATACCGTACATCATGGCAGAGAATGGGCCTCGGGATCCTCGTTCCACGGAGCCTTTCCGTGTCCTGCCTTGACGCTTTCGACGCACCGACCTAGAATTCCCCCGACGCAGCCGGCCTCCCGCTCACTCCTTCCTTCGGGGCACCGACGATGAAGACCGCGCGCTGGTTCGTTCCGGCCTTTTCGTTCGCGCTCGCCCTGGCGCTCGTCCTCACGGGGGTCGCTCGCGCCGACGGCGAGTACGATCTCATGGCCGGGACGTACCGCTACGTCTCGCTGGAGAAGATCGGCGAGGACCTTGCCCGCCAGATGAACGAGGACCGGCTGGAGCGCGGCAGCGCGACCCCGGACAAGGGCGGGGAGGGCCTGGTGGTCTGGGTCGTGGACGACGCGAGTCTCCTGAAGGAGCATGGGGTCCTCGCGCAGCTCTTCCAGGCAATCGTCGCCGCGTTCGGGACGCCGGAGGGGGACTTCGGCTCGGTGTCGATGTCGCTCGTCGCGTTCCGCGCCGAGAGCCGGGTCCTCTGCCGGCCGACGAACCAGGTTGCGGAGCTCGCGCAGGCTTTTGACGAGCTCGCGGCGGCGACGGACGACTCCTTCAAGAACGTCTGCCAGATCGTGCGGGACGCGGCGGTTTTCTTCCAGCGCCAGGCGTCGCGGGTGCGGACGCGGTACATGGTGCTCGTGTCGCTGGAGAACGGTGACAACGAGGACGAACTCGAGGCGGCTGTGACGACGCTCGTGCGGACGCGGTTCAAGTTCTTCTGCGTCTCGCGCGAGGCGATCGTGAGCGATCCGTTCTGGTCGCGCTTCCCGGGGCAGGCGCAAGGGGTGAAGCTCGACCTCAAGGGCCAGGACGCGCCGGTCGAGGAACTCCCCTGGGGCTGGACGCTCCAGAATTCGCCGTCGCACGAGTCGGCGCCGGCAGGCTATGGCATCTACGGCCTGAACCGGTTGGTGGCCGCGACCGAGGGCCGCTACTACCTCTTCTATCCGGAGATGCCGGGGAACTCGTTCTGCCAGTATCACATGTACCAGGGCGCCTGCCGGCTCTGCTCGGGGCGCCACGGGAACTGCCAGGCGGCCTACGACCCGACGCGCCTGAAATCGTTCGCGCCGGCGACCGATGCCCGCCCCCGCTACCAGGCCCGCATGAACCAGGACCCCTTCTTCAAACTGACGATCGGCGCGTGGGAGGAGCTCTACGACAAGGGTCTGATCCAGAGCCCGCCGCCGTTCCTTCTGGATGGTCGCTCGATCGTCACCAACGAGAAGAAGCGGCAGGTGAAGGGGATGGCGATGGGCGTCGCCTGGAGCCCGAACCAGCTCGGCGAGTACGTCTCGGAGGCGAAGAAGGCCCTCCCCGACGTCGAGCGGCTGATCCAGATCTTCGACCGGGCGCTCGCCGACAAGCGGATCGACATGGAGCACGCCCGGGCCCAGGCGCTCGCGGAGGTCTTCAGGCTACATCTGGAGGCGCTCCGCTTCAACTTGCGCCAGATCATTCTCTTCCAGGAGCACGCGAAGCAGATCCTGGATGCCCACGGGGATCCCGTCCCGGACCCCTGGTGCGTCAACCCCGTGACCGATCTTCCGGGCTCTCAGGTCTACGTCTACGTCGAGAACTACACGCTCTGCCACGGTGCGCGGCGGCTGCGCTCGGTCCGCTTCCTGGGCGGCGAGGAGGAGAAGGCCGCTCTGGAGCGCGTCCTGGAGAGAGCCCAGAAGTCGATCGACAAGTACCGGCAGACGCCGTTCGAGGTCGTCGTGAGGCGGGTGGGTCTCGTCTACCTGCGCATCTACGAGGTTCTCCCCGCCGTCTGACCGAAGACCGGAGCGAAGCGGCCGCAGGCGCGGTCGAGCGGAACCACGGAAGCGGCGACGGGCGGACCCCAGCGCGCCGAGACCCCGGGCAGGGCCCGGGGCGGGCGTCCCTCGGGCGTGACGAGCGGCGGATAGGAGAACGATGTTCGGGCGCGCTCGAGCGGCGGCCGCGTGGCTCGCCGCGGCCCTCTTCCTCTGCCCGTCGCTCGTGGCTGACGAGCTGGACGACTTGATCAAGCAGCTCGAGGAGCCGGACTACCAGAAGCGTAACGCGGTCGAGGACCAGATCAAGGCGATCCTCAAGCCGGGGGACCTCCCACGCCTCGAGGCCGCGATCGGGAAGGAGTACAAGGTCTCCCACTACTCGCTCGTCCAGCTCATCGAGTCGATCCCGGGCGAGCCCGCGAAGGAGGCGCTCCGGCGGATCCTCCGCGACAAGGACGGCACGACGGCCTACTACGCCTTCCTCTCGCTCTCACGGATCAAGGATGCTTGGGCCACGGAGTACGTCCTGGGGCTCCTCGCGGACGAGAAAGTTCCGGACGACAAGAAAACCAACCTCGTCAACGCTCTCTACTCGGTTCCCGACGACAGGGCGCTCCCGGTGCTCCGGCGCCTGGTCGAGATCTCGAAGGCCGAGTACATCCGCACGCGGGCGATCCAGATCCTCGCCGACCGGAAGGACGGCGGTTCGCTCGACCTCTTCAAGCGCCTCGCGTCCGACGACAAGGAGAACGAGTCGGTCCGCGGGGCCGCGGCCGTGGCGCTTATCCGCCTCGGCGACGAGTCGGGGAAGGCGCTGGTGAAGCAGCGGATCCGCGAGGGGAAGCTCCAGTACATCGATCTCATCGGGCTCACCGGCGCGCTCGGCACCAAGGAAAAGGCCGAAGAGTATTTCGAGGATCTCCGCGCGCTCCTTGTGTCGACGAAGGAAATCGCGATCAAGACGCACCTCATCGACTTCCTCGCTCGGATGGGGGACGTGAAGCTCCTCGACAAGATCGAGACCTTCCTGGAAAGCGAGGAGGAGGGGGTGGCGGAGGCCGCCGCGCGGGCGGTGCTCGCGCTCGGGCAGTCGGCTGAGGGCTTGAAGAAGTACCTGGTGAGCCCGGAGACGAGGACGCGCCTCAAGGTCGAGGTGGCGGGGGCGCTGCTTCTCTTCGACGACTTCGACGGGCTCGGCCTCCTCGTGGAGGCCTCCTCGAACGGGGACGTCGCGGTCCGGCGCTCGGCGGTGAGCCACCTGGGGAACGCGCGCGTGGACGAGGCGATCGAGCCCCTCGTGGCGCGGCTCTCCGATCCGGACTCCACGGTGAGGACCTACGCCTTCCAGGCTCTCCGGGAGACCTTTTCGACCCTCCTCCCCTACCGTCCCTTCGACTGGGAGCGACTCGGCTACGACGCCGCGACCCCGGACGCCGCCAAGGACGCGGCGGCCCAGCAGATCCTCCGCGAGTTCTGGGCGAGGAACAAGTAATCTATAAGGAACCCGAGGAGTAGCGACTTGGAAGGACGCGCCAAGGGAAAGGTCTGCTTCGGCGGCCGCATCCTCTACCTCACGGCCGACACCGCGCTCGTGGCGCGCCAGCTCGGCGGCGACGGGAAGCCCGGGACGGATCTGGCCTGGGACCCGGAGCGCGCCCTCATGGACAATATCTCGACCGACGAGATCACGCCGGCCTGGGCCTGCTTCTACTACGACCAGACCCTCGCCACGTATGTCTACGCGGGAATGCGCGACAAGTGCGTCCGTCCGGGCGAGGTGAAGGCGGGGGGCTTCGAGGTCGTCGTCTCCGGGCTTTCCAAGGGGTGCGGTTCGAGCCGCGAGACCGCCCCCTACGCGGAGAAGTGGGCCGGGATCCGGCTCGTCATCGCGCGGACGATCGAGAAGATCTACGGCCAGAACTGCCAGAACATCGGTCTCCTCACCTCGACCGACTTCGGCCTCGTCCCGCGAATCCTCGCGGGGGAGGAGATCCCGTCGACCGAGTTCACGAAAGGGCTCGACGCGATCTCGAAGGCGATCGTCGAGGCGGGCGGGCTCTTCGAGTACAACAAGCTCCGGCTCTCGGGAAAGGTCCGGCCTCACCCGACCCGGACCGGCGCGCGCCCGATGACCATGGTGGAGAAGATCATCGCCCGCCATGCCGTGATCGGCGGGACGGACGAGGCGCTCGGCGTCCCGTACGTCCAGCCCGGCGACGCCCTGTTCGTCCGGGCGGACGTGCGCTTCTCCCACGAGTACGTGACCCCGATGGCCGAGGCCCTCTTCAAGGAGGGCCTGGGCGCGACCGCGCGCATCGAGGAACCCCAGTCCGTCTACGCCTTCCGCGACCATCTCACTTTCCTCGGGGACGTCATGAAGGAGGAGCACCGGAAGATGGGGCTCCTGGAACGCGCCCAGGATCTCGCCCGGACTCAAGGCTTGTTCGCCGAGCGCCAGGGGATCCGCCTCTACGGGGAGGTCCCGGAGGGGGGTTCCGAGGCGATCTGCCACACGGCGATGCTCGAGGACATCGCGCTCCCCGGACAGGTCGTGGTGGGCACCGACAGCCACACGTGCACGGCGGGCGCGGTTGGTTGCTTCTCTTTCGGCGTCGGGTCGACCGACATGGCGAACGCCTGGTACACCCGGGACGTCCGCCTGACGGTGCCGGAGACGGTCCTCTTCGTCCTTTCCGGGACGAAGCGCTGGGACGTGGCGGCGAAGGACGTCATGCTCGGGGTCCTGGGCACCGACTACTGCAAGGAAGGGAAGGCGATCGGGAAGGTCCTGGAGTTCGGCGGGGACGGGGCGCGCGCCCTCTCCATGGACGAGCGGGCGACCTTGACCAACATGGCGGTCGAGTGCGGGGCGACGACCGGCATCATCCAGGCCGACGAGACCACGGTCGCGTGGATCAACGGAATGCGCCCCGGCGTGGACCCGGGGCGGATTCGGGCGGGCTTCGTCTCCCCCGACCCCGGCTGCCGGTATGCCGCGGTCTTCGAGATCGACCTCGCCAAGGTCGTCCCGATGGTCGCGACGCCGGGCGATCCCCGCAACGCCGTCCCGATCGACTCGCTCGGCGGCGACGTCCGCGACAACATCGCCTACGCCGGCTCCTGCACGGCGAGCAAGATGGAAGACATGGACATGTACGCCCGGGTGCTCAAGGCGGCCCTGGAGCAGGGGAAGCGCGTCCACCCCGGAGTCGAGTTCTACCTCCAGTTCGGCTCGCAGAAGGTGAAGCGCTATGCCGAGCGCATGGGCTACTTCGACATCTTCGAACGGGCCGGGGCCAGGCTCCTCAACCCCTCCTGCGGCGCTTGCATCAACGCCGGCCCCGGCGCCTCGCGGACCGAAGACGACGTGACGGTGAGCGCGATCAACCGGAACTTCCCGGGCCGCTCGGGGCCAGGCAAGGTCTACCTCGCCAGCCCGTACGTCGTCGCGGCGAGCGCGATCGCCGGCCGGATAGTCCCGCCCTCCGAGATCCTCGCCGAGCCCGTGGAGGCCGCCGCGGGGTAGGGACGAACAGGACGCTTGACCCCAATGTTGCATAATCTCGTCCCGTCAGGCGGCCGCTGTCGGCCACCAGCGGTCTTACTCGTCCTCGGCGGGGCCTCTGGCCCCGCCTGCGGCTCGCGCAACCGCTGGTGACTCGAAATCGGCTCGCCTGATCGTC
>JACQVV010000254.1 GCA_016209595.1 Planctomycetota bacterium | reverse complement strand
GTTCGGGGTTCGGGGGTTCCGTCCCCCGTCCCCCGTCCCCCGTCGCCCGGTAGGTGCCGGCGGCCCCCTCCCCTTCCTTTCTCGCGGCCTCGCGGAGTCGCCGGCCTTCCAGCCCCAGGGCAAGGAGCGCCCCGGCGGCCGACTCGATCTCCTCGTACGCAAGTCCGAGGAGGAACTCGCGTTCGTCCAGCCGTACCGCGAGCTCGATCTCCTTTGCCGCGTGCTCGTTTCCGCCTCCGAGTGCCGCGCGGACCGACGCGGGCTGGAGGGCGGCCTCGATCTCGACCCGGACGGTGTAAAGCGCCGGGAAGAGACGACCGGGAAGTGGCGCAAGCTCGCAGTCGAAAGTGCCGCTCGAGAAGGCGGCGTCCCGCGTGGCGAGGATTCCGCTCCCCGAAATCAGCCAGGTCGTGACCACGGTCCCGTCCGGCAGATCGGCCGCGCCGCGCACGACGACCGCCTCACCGTCCTCCAGCGGGGAGAGGGTCGCGCGGAGCGCGAACTCGCCGCCGAGGGTCCGGAAGGCCGGAGGTTCGACCGTGGCCGAGGAGGGTCCGCCGGCGGCGACCGGCGTTTCGACCGAGACCGTGGCCGGGGAGTGGACCGGGCTCGTCCGGCGGGGACCGGCAGGAGCCCGGACGCTGGCGGCCGGCCGGCTCTCCTCGGCCACGGTCATCCAGCGGCCGCCATGGCGGACGAGACCGCGCCGTTCCATGACCCGGTCGAACTCCTCGGCGGAGCCACGATCGACGCGCTCGATGGGCGCGGAGGCCACCGCGAGGCCCGGGCCCGCGTCCGGCGCTCCCGAGGCCGGCGCCGCCGACTCGACATGTAGAACGGCCGCGACGAGTCCGGCGATCGAGAGCGCGAGGCCGGCGCCGAAGCCCGCGCGGACGAGAGCCAGCCGGAAGGAACGGCGGATCTTCTGCGCCCCTTCGGCCCGCCGGAGGGCGAGGGAGGCGCTGGAAGACTTCGAATCGCTCCGGCGAACGCCGAGCTCAGCGAGCCTCGCGCGCCGGGCCTTCTCGGCCTCGTGCTCCTGGCGGTGGAACTCGTGGAAGACCAGGCGCGAGGACTCGAGCCAGTCGCCCCTGTGCTCCGCTCCGCGGTCGTGCCTCGACCCTGCCCGTCGTTCGTCCAGCGTCGCCGTCCCGTTCATTGCCGTGCCTCCCCTGCGATGGGGGAATGCACGCGGCGTGCCGGAAAGAGATGGATTCGGGAACTCCAGTTATCGCTGGGAGTTGGGAGAATCCGATTGCGGACGAGGCGCCCCGATCTCGGGACCGGCAGCCCGGCCCAGGACGCCTATTCTGGAAACCCTTCCAGAGTTGCTAGACGCCTTGAGGGGCACGGATCTTCACAAATGTGTCAAATTTGCGCCCGCCGAAAGTTGAACGTCGAACGTCCAACGTTGAACACGGAACGTCCAAGTTCGATGTTCGAAGTTCGACGTTCAGAGTTCGACGTTTGATGAGGCGACAAACCAACACGCTTGCCCGGGCTGGGGCATCGCCCCGTTAGTGAAACCTCAGGCTAGTCGCCTTCGTGGCTGTCCGGCTGAAGCGGGATCTCGACCGTCAAGACCGTACCGTCCGGGGCCGGGGACTCGTCCGCCACGAAGCGGACGGTCTCTTCGACGTATCCGTCCTTCCGCGCTGTCGCCTCGTAACTCTCTCCCGTCAGCGCGTCGAAAAGAAACCTCCCCCCGCGGTTCGCGCGAACCCTCTCGAAGAGGACCGCCCCTCCCTGCCGGATGTCGAGAAGCGCGAGGGGGACGGGCTCCCGGTCTTCGCCCGAGACCACCTCGATCGCGACCTGGACCGTTGCGCCCTTCGGTCTCTCGGTCCTTGCGGGAGAGCTTTCCGGCGGATTGCGAGCGGCAGTCCCCGCGCCGCCTCGGAGCCCGGACTCGGGCGGCGGCGGAAGGAGATCGGTCCCGGCCCCGGGAATCGGGAAGTCCGCGCCCGGGCTCCCGCCGTCCGCCCAGGGTGGGGCGCCGGGGGAAGGAGGCCGGCCCGCGCCGCCGCCTCCAGGGAACACGAACCCTCCGCCGCCGGGAGTCGCGCCCGGCGGGATCGGCGCGGGTCCGGGCTCCGGCGCGTTCGCAGCGGCGTCCGGCTCGAGCAGGCGCTCCACGCTCGCGGCCGGCAGTCCGGAGTCCCAGCGGGAGAACCGGGCTGGAGTCCAGAAGAACAGGGTCACGTCATCGAGCGCCATCGAAGTGAGGAGGGGCACCACGAGCTCCGCCGCGCTCTCCTCGAAGACGGCCTCGTACCGCACGGGCCCCGCGACCGGGAGGTCGAGCGCGCTCCCGCCCGGTTCCGAAAGGAGGTCGCTCTCGCGTGGTCCGGCGCGGACCCGCATGCGGACCCGGCCCCCCGGAACGGACGCGGGGATTCTCGCGGTCCAGGCGATCCGGCCGACGCGGCAGCCCGCGGGTGGCGCCGAGGTTCCCGTGCCGCCCGTCTCCGGCGGCGTCGGCGCTCCGGCCATCCCTGGCCTCCGCGCCTCCCCAGGGGGCTCCGCCCCCTCGGCCTCCCCCAGCGCCATCCTGGCGCCCGGGGGGAAGTCCCTCCCCCCCGGACCCCCCCTCGCCGCCCCCGGCGGCGTGCCGGCGGACCAGCGCGGGCAGGCTTGCGAGACGAAGCGCGCGTCGCCGCCGCTATAGTAGCGCCCGACGCGGAAGAGCCGCCGAGCGACCTCGAGCGCGTCGAACCCCTCGTGGAACGTCACCTCGTCCATCGTTGCGTCGGCCGCGTTCTCCCCGCCGATCAAGGCCCCGGGGCGCCCACCCAGCGAGAAGCGGTTGTCGTTCGCGGTGATGTCCTGGGCCGGGTAGGCGGCGCGATCTTCCCGCCAGGTGTACCACCCCTGCCGGATGCGGTTGGGATCGGCATTGGCGACGACCTGGATCGACCGGTCGAAGAGCTCCGAGTCGAAATCGTATGCCGCCGTGAAGAGGATCCACTCTCCCGCCTTCCCGCCGATCTCGACGGCGAGAATCCGCTCGAGAAAGCGGTCGTTGAGCTGCTCCACGGACGGCGCGACTTCGAACTGGAAGCCGAGGAGCGGGACGCTCCAGCCCCAGGCGCCGATCTGGAACGACTGGGTGGTTCGCGCTCCAAGGACCGACGTGGCGTCGAAGAACTTGTGGACCTCGTAGGAGGCAGTGGTGACGCTCCAGGAAGGCTTTGCCCAGAAGGCGATCGTCCCTCTTTTCCCCGGCATGTTCCCGGGCGCCGAGTAGGTCGGCGTGGAGGCGCGCTCGGAGTAGGCCCCGTCGGGATAGAGGGTCGCGCCGAGGGCAGGGTCGAGGAGGTCGCCCGCGCTCGCGACCCCGCTCCGCGCGTCGGGGAGCGCCCGCGGGTCGCCCGCGGCCTCCTCGGCGTCGAAGTCCCTCGCGAAACTCGCCCGGAAGAGTCGCCGCACACCGAGCGGCGGCGCCTCGTACGTCGACAGGAGAATCGATCCGTCCTCGACGCAGGCCGCCGCAAGGCCCGGGAGGTCGGGCTGCGGGTAGGTCGCGAGCGTCTTCCCGCCCGACACGGGGGCCGGGCCAGGCGGCGCCAGACGGATCTCTCCCGCCGCGAAATCGGCCTGGGTCGTCTCGCGCCAGATTTCCTGGATCTCGACCGCCACCGAGAGCGCCTCCCGGGCGAGGAGGCCGCCCGCGGGCGAGTGGACGTAGCCGACCGAGGCCACCTCGTAGGCCCCCATCGGCCAGAAGCAGAACTCTGTCGTGTGCTGGACGAGATCCGCCTTGTCGATCGCGACCCTGTGGTCGGCGTCGGGGTTGAAGTCGTTCAGCCTCGTGTTCGGGTTGAAGTTCGCCTTGAGCGCCGAGACCTGCCGCGGCGTGAGCGCGACGAAGTCTTCTTCCCGCGGGACGAACCGGACTCGCTGGACATTCGCGCGCCAGGAGAGCGGAGTGCCCGTCTCGCCGCCGTTGGAGAAGAGGTAGCTCATCCCGGAGACCGCCCCTGGCCCTTCGATGACATAGGACCCCTCCGGGAACTCCAGGCTGAGCTGCTCGATCCGGCCCGTCCAGTAGGTCACGGTGTAGAGCGCCGTCTTGTAGCTCCAAAGCGGCCACCGGTTCCCGCGGATCCGCAGACCCTTCTGGGCGTCACCGAGCGTGACGTTGAAAGGCCCGGTAGGGAGCCCCGAGAGGCCCGGAAAGGAGAGCCCCGTGCGGCGCCAGGACGTGTCGTAGAAGTAGGCCGCGGTCCCCGCAGCCCGGACGTCGCCCGCGACGTAGGTGAGGTCGAGGAACTCGCGGCGCAGGACGTGGGAGTCGAGGAAGGCCTCGAACTGCCCCCACGTCCGGAAAGGACCGGCGAAAGCGGGCGCCCCCGGCGTCTTCGGGTCCATCCCGCGGTAGCGGATGATCCGGTCGGCGAGCCGGCGGGCTGTCGGGATGTCGATCGGCTCGGACAGCGCGCCGACCCAGGCCGACTCGGGATAGGAGTAGCCGGGAGCGACCGCGAGGACCTCCTCCAGCCCCGAGACCCCGGCGAACGCGGCCGCAAGAACCGGTTTCGCCGCCGCGTTGACGTGGATCGGCGCGCGCGGCTCGATCTCGAGGTGGCCCGCGTTGTGGCGGGGCGAGTACGGGCGCCCGAGCGGTGGCCGGCCCCGCGGATCGGGCGGGCGGATCGTCTTCTCGTCGATCCAGGAGTCCACCGTGAGGTAGGGGAGGAGCCGGTCGAGGTCGCGCTCGGAGATCATGTTTCCCGGGAGCGCCAGAAGGTCGGCCACGTTTGAGAACCGGCCTCCGGGCAGGAGTTCCCTTCCGGCCACGATCCGGGCCCCCTCGCCCGAGCGGACCGGCGGATCGGCCTCGTCGAGGGCCTGACCCAGGTTCTCCAGCATCCGGGCGAGCGACTCG
>JACQVV010000271.1 GCA_016209595.1 Planctomycetota bacterium | reverse complement strand
GAACACGTCGGGAGCCACGTGCCGCTTCGTGCCCTGCTCGTAATAGATGGGCAGGTTCTTGTAGGCCGAATCGCGCTCGAGATCGCAGGAGAGGCGCAGGATCGTCTCGCGCAGGTAGCTCCCCGTGGTCTCAGCGAGGTTCCCTTCGGGCATGGCGTCCTCGACGTCGCCGGGGTAGAGATAGATGCCGCGCGCGTCGAAGTCCTCCGGACCGAGTCGATGCGGGCGAGGATTCGCGCGGTCCTTCGTCGTCTTCATGGCGTTACGATTCTATCACGAAGCGGGCCGAGTCTGGCATTGTGGAGTCGAGCCCGGGGTCCGGATCGGGATAGGCCGGGGCGGTTGCCCACCCCGACCCCCCCACGGATCCGGACATGCAGATTTCCCGCATCCGGCTCAGGGCCTTTACTTGACAGCGCTCTTCGAGTTGCAATGGCAGGGCAGGAATCAGGCGCCAGGATGTTCCCCGTGAGGTCGACATCGACGAGTGGGTCGCCAATATGCGCCGTGTCCGTTCCCGATGAGGCGTCCGGAGAGAGTCGGCATCCCCCGCCCCACCTCGCCCGCCCCGTGACCGCCACGGCCCCCGGCGACGGCCCGACCGGCGGCCCCAGAACGAAGAGGTTCTCGCCGGCCACGAGCGAGACGCCCAGGAGGTCGATCACCTCGTCCTTGCCAACGAAGGCCTCCTTCATCGGCGCGAGGACGCCGTTCGTCAAGTGCAGGCCCAGGTCGCGGCCGGCGAGGGGACCGCTCATCGGCAGGCCTCCGCCGCGGACGCCTCGCGCGCGAGCGCGGCGGCCACGCCCGGCGCGAGCTCGCCGGCAAGGCCCAGCGACGCGCGGAGCGACTCGCTCACCAGGCCGCCGTCGAGACGCGAGAGATCGCCTCTCTCCAAAATCCGATCGGCATAGAGCTGCCGGAGACTCGCATCGCCCAGGAAGTCACCCGTCTCGACCGGGCCCACGCCGGGCATTCCGACCGAGGAGAGCGGCCACGCCCGGCCGATCCGCACGAGCTCCCCGACCAGCGGGTCGCCTGGCGCCCGCGCGCGGGCGAGCACAGCGAGGTCGGGAAGATAGCGAAGCACGAGGTCGGCCGAGTACACGGCGCGGGGCGAGGGAGGCTCGGGGCACGGTCGCGAAAGCCCCGCGCGAACCTCGCCGGCTCCCGCCTCGCGATGGACGAGGAACGCGCACGCGCGCTGGAAGAGCGCCGCGGCCCACCGCGCGACCGGGAGGATGAGCGGCGGCGGCTCGAACGCGAGCTCGCGCCGCGCGTCCCGGTCCATCTCGGCAAGCACGCCGTCGGCTTCCCGGAGAGCCAGGTCCGGGGTCGCGCACGCGCGCTCCGGCTCGGGCGGCCCCACGCGGACCCGCCCGCTCTCGCGGAGCTCGTCGAGGAAAGAGCGTATCGACATCCGAACGGTCTCGAAGTATGAAGCGAGCCGATCGTACCACGATCCGCACATGGCGCCCCCCGGTGCGGGTATTCGATGCTCAGGCAAGCCAACTCCTCAACTCGGGTGACCTGTGCTTGAACATGCGTGGCTCCCCAGGATGCCAGAGCCGTCAGGTGGAACTGCGGCTCTCGAAGACCTTGCGCGCTTCCTGGATGACCGCATCGGCATCGGCGGGGAGGGGCCCTTGCCGGTACGCGCGCACGTTTTCACGCAACATCTCGGCGGTTCGCGCGCCGGCGACGACCGTGGACGGATAGGGGTGGCGGGCGGCGTAGCGAACCGCGAGCTCGGCGAGGCTCCCCGCGACGCAGCGGTCAACGAGAGGGCGGAGGATCGCGAGCGCCTCGTGGACGGCCTCGCGATAGGCGAGGGACGAACCGCTGCGGTGGTCGCGCTCCGAATCGAACGTCGCGTCGAGGCCGTACTTGCCGGTCAGGAAGCCGCTCTCGAGGGGACTGCGGCCGATGAACCCGATCGGCATCTCGAGGAGATCCTCGTGGATGTCGTTCCGGAGGAGGGAGAGGCGGAGCTCGATGAAGTCGATGCCGGTCGACGCGACGAACATGTTGTCGTCGGTGTCGCCGTACATCGAGGCTCCCCAGTGGACGATCCGTCCCCGCTTCTTCTCGCGCGTGATCCAGTCGTACATCCCCTGGTTCTCGAGCACGTCGCCCGACGGGTTGTGCAGGAGGTAGAGGTCGGTGTAGCCGCGCTTCAGCCGATGGAGGCTCTTCGACAGCGATGTTTCGAGGAAGGCGGGGTCGAAGCGCTTCACGGCGCGACCGCCCTCGATCGCGGTCCCTCCCTTCGTGCAGAAGATCGCGCGCTCGCGGTCGCGGCCGAGGACCTCGCCGAGGATCTCCTCGCTCCTCCCACGGCCGTAGGTCGGCGCCGTGTCGAAGAAGTTGATGCCGGCCTCGAGGGCCGCCTCGATCACGCGAACCGCTTCGCCGTCGGGCATTTCGCCGTACGACCAGCCGCCGAACGCCCACGTGCCCAGGCCGAGGGCCGAAACCTCGATGTCGGTCTCTCCGAACCGGCGCTTCTCGATCGCCTTGTCCGTCATCGCGACTCTCCAGGAGGCCCGGGTAGATCGTCGCCGCCGGAGCCGCCGGGCTCCAGATGCCGCGCGAAGATCGCGCGAACCGACTCGGCACGATCGCGGAGATCCTCCTCGATCCATCCGGCGGTCGGGACCGGCTCGAGAACCCGGACCCGGACCCTCCCCGGGCGCACGCGCCATTCGCCGAGAGGGAGACAGTCGGCCGCGCCTTCGATCAGCATGGGGACGATCGGCGCTCCCGAGACCCGGGCGAGATGGAACGCCCCCATCTTGAACGGCTGGAGGCGGCCGTCGGGGCTCCGGGTTCCTTCCGGCGCGATCATCGCCGTGCGCGACGACCGTGTGAGGCGCCGGCCGATCGACTCGATCGACGCCCGGGCGCGCTCCGGATTCCCTCGGTCGAGGAACGCGTGGCCGAGGGCCCACCAGGCAAGTCCGATGAACGGCACCCACCGGAGCTCGGTCTTCCCGATCGCGAGCGCGCCGTCGGGGCAGAGGGCCGACACCACCGGCAAATCGAGCGTGCTCGAGTGGTTGAACACGAGAATGCGGGGCGCCCGGCCGGCAAGGCGCTCGGCGCCCTCGATCTCGAACCGGATCCCGAGGAGGCGAACGACCGTGCGCCCCCAGATCCGGGCGACGGAGGCACCGAGCCGAAGGGAGAGTTGGCCGAGCGTGAGGACGAGAAACGTCGCGGCCGGGAGGATGAAGGCGGCGGTGAAGCACCAGACGGCAAGAAGCCTCGCCGACGCCTCGATCGGCCCCATCGGACCGGCCGGGCGCGGGACTTGTCCCGCCGCGGCCGGTCCAGTCGACGGCGTCATTGCGCCGACGCGTACCGGGGAAGCCAGAGCTTCCAATCGAACGGGTCGAGCATGAAGCGGATCGTACCACGATCCGCACAGGGCCCCCGTCCGTGTGGCCATTCGATGCTGAAGCCCGAAGGGATGGCCAAGAGCCTATCCAGAAACCCGGACCGAGCTCGGCGATCCCGGACCGCCGCCGAGCCGCGACGTCCTCAGGGCTTCCGCGTCCTCACGACCCCGTCCGGGAGATCCGCGAACCGCTCCTCGACGAAGAAACAGTTCTCGCGGGGACTCGCCCCTTCCACGGGGAACCATATCCACTTCTTCGACTTCGCGTACTCGCGGGTGTAGGCAGCGTGCTCCTCGCCGGTCGGGCGCCGGCCGTGCTTGTCCTGGAAATAGACGGCTGTCGAGCAGAACTGCGTGGCGTTCCCGCAGGGAGAGGGGAGCTCGCCGCGGAAGGCCCGGAGGACGAGGGAGCGCGCTCCTTCGGGCAGGTCCTCCCACGCCCGGCGCTGAAGGGCGACGTGGCGCTCAAGCTGCCACTTCCCGGGCTCGACCTCCACCATGGGGGTACCGCGCTTCCGATGGCGCTCGATCGCGCCGCGGGACTTGAGATAGGGCTGGAGCGGGGTGCAATAGGCCCGCACGAACGCGGTGAAGGTCGGGTAGATCTCGCGTACGGGGCGGAGCATGTACGAGTTGAACATGCACCAGAGGACCGCGGCGTTGTCGGCGTCGTCCTGGCCACCGGCCTCCCCGACGAGCATCCGGGCGGCCCACAGCGCGTCCTCGGCGAAAAAGGCGTATGGCTCCCCCACGCCGTCCGAGCGCTCGAGCGCCCCGAACGGCCCGCTCTGGGCAAGGAGCGGCGAAGCGAGGGTCGGGCCGAGGGCCAGGAGGAGTGCGAGGGAACGCACGGCGGGAGGATAGCCCCGCGGGAGAGAACATTCAACCACCCGTCAGGTCCTCTTCTCAGAGCACCTTGTCCAGGAACGCCTTGGTCCGCGCCTCGCGGGGGGAGTCGAGGACGCGGGCGGGCGGGCCCTCCTCGACGATCCGCCCCTCGTCCATGAAGAGGAGCCGGGTGCCGACCTCGCGGGCGAAGCGCATCTCGTGGGTGACGACGACCATCGTCATCCCCTCCGAGGCGAGCGTCTTCATCACCTGGAGCACCTCGTAGACGAGCTCCGGGTCGAGGGCGGAGGTGACCTCGTCGAAGAGCATGATCTTGGGGGTCATGGCGAGGGCGCGGGCGATCGCGACGCGCTGCTGCTGGCCGCCCGAGAGCTCGTGGGGATAGGAATCCGCCTTGTCGGCGAGGCCGACCTTGGCGAGAAGCGCGAGCGCCCGCGACTTCGCCTCGCCGGCGGCGAGCCCGCGAACGAGGACCGGCGCGAGCGTGACGTTCTCCAGCGCGGTCTTGTGCGGGAACAGGTTGAATCGCTGGAAGACCATTCCGACCTCGGCGCGAACCTTGTCGACGTTCGTGCGATCGCCGTCCAGCGGGATGCCGTCGATCACGACCCTGCCCGAGTCGGGCGTCTCCAGGCGGTTGAGGCAGCGGAGGAAGGTCGATTTCCCGCAGCCGGAGGGTCCGATCACGGCAACCTTCTCGCCGGCCTCGATGTCAATCGAGATCCCCCGGAGGACCCGGAGGGACCCGAACGACTTATGCAAGTCGCGGACGGAGACGATCGGCTGTGCCATGGCGCTGCCTTTTCTCGAGAACGCGGGCGAGGAAGGTGAGACCCAGCGTGAGCACCAGGTAGAGGAAGGCTGCTGTCCCCCAGATCCGAAAGGTCTCGTAGGTGCTGGCGATCTTGTTCCTGGCGAGCTGGGTGATCTCCGGGAGCGCAATCACCGCCGCGAGCGACGTGTCCTTGAGGAGCGCCACCGCCTCGTTCACGAGAGCCGGCAGGATGTTTCGCACCGCCTGGGGGAGGACGACCGTCCGGAGCGCCTGGAAGTGGGAGAGCCCGAGCGCGCGAGCCGCCTCGGTCTGCCCGGGATCGACCGACTGGATTCCGGCGCGGAAGATCTCCGCCGTGTAGGCGCCATAGCAGATCCCGAATGCCGCCACGGCCGACGTGAACTTGTCCACCCGGAACGTACCCTCGAAGGCCTGCGGCAGCCCGTAGTATAGGAAGAGGATGAGGACGAGGAGCGGCAGCCCCCGGATCACCTCGACGTAGACGCGCGCCGGCCAGGACAGAGCACGGAATCTCGAGAGCCGCGCGAGCGCCACGAAGAGCCCGAGGACCATTCCCACGACGAGGGCCGCCGCCATGAGCTTCAGCGTCACGGCCATCCCTCCCGCCAGATACCCGAGGATTTCCATCCTCTCGCTTTCCCTCTGCCCCTCGAACCACTTCTTCCGGAGCCGCTCCCAGGTCCCGTCGGCCTTGACCTCGGCGAGGGCCTTGTTGAGCTTCCCGGCGAGCTCCGTGGCGTCCTTTCGCACGGCGATGCCGTACTTCTCCTGGGTGAGCGGGAGGCCGATGAGCTTGTACCCGGGCTTCAGCGCCACCAGCCTGCGCGAGACCGGATCGTCGTTGATGACGGCGTCCACCTGGCGGTTCTTGAGATCGAGGAACGCGTGATCGATCGAGTCATACTCGACGACTTCCGCGCCCGAAACCTTCTTCGCCTCCTCGGTCCCGGTCGTTCCCCGCTGCGTCCCGATCTTCTTCCCGGAGAGGTCGTCCAGACCCTTGATCCCCTCCTCGTCCTCGCGCACCGCGATCACCTGCCCGGCGTCATAGTAGGGATCGGTGAAGAGGACCTTCTTCGAGCGCTTCTCGGTGATCGTCATCGAGGAGGCGATCGCGTCGTACTCCCCAGCCTCCAGGCCCGGGATGATGCCGTCCCAGGGCTGGTTCACGAACTCGACCGTGTACCCCGCCTTTTCCGCGATCGCCCGGAAGAGGTCGATGTCGAAGCCCACGAGCTCGTTGTTCTCGTAGTACTCCATCGGCTGGTACGTCGCGTCCACCGCCACGACGAGGTGGTTCTCGCGCTCGTCCTCGGCACCGTCGCAGCCCGCGAGGAGGGCCGCGATCGAGAAGGCCAGAACGAGTCTCTTCATGGGATGCGCCTCCGGCTAGTGAACCGCGCCCCGATCCGGGCGCCGAAAGAACCTCATGCTACCACGCGGAACTGGAGAGCCTGGCTGGCCAACCGTTCACGTCAGCTCCCGGATCGCCTGAAAGGCCGCCCGGGCGAAGGCCGCCGCGTCCTGATACCGGGCCTCGCGGTCCCGGGCCATGGCGCGCAGGCAGACGATCTCCGCGGCGAGCGGAATGTCGCCCCGGACCGCCCCGGGTTCGGGAGCTTCGTCGGAGAGGACTTTCGCCAGAGCCTCGGCCTCCGGGAGATCGTGATACGGAGGCGCTCCGGTCAGGAGCTCGTAGAGCATCGCGCCGAGGCCATAGACATCGGACCGCGCGTCGAGGTCCTGGCGACCCCGGATCTGCTCGGGGGACATGTACCACGGCGTCCCGAAGGCTCGCCCGGTCTCCGTGAGCCGAGCCTGGGGGTCGCGAAGGCGCAGGACGAGGCTGAAATCGGTCAGCACCGGCTCTCCGTCGGCCCGGAAGAGCACGTTGTCGCTCTTGAGGTCGCGGTGCAGGAACCCCAGCCCATGGGCCACGTCGAGCCCCTCCGCGATCCGCGCGAGGACGCCGAGGGCCTCGACTGCCGGGAGGGCTCCTCGCTCCCTGACGCGCTCCGAGAGAGACCCTCCGGCAAGGTACTCCATGGCGAAGAAGGAGATCTCCTCCTCCCCGTGGTCGAGGATCCGCACGAGGTTCGGATGCCGGAGCTCGGAGAGGGCCTCGATCTCCCTCCGGAAGCGTTCTCGCGCCTCGTCCCGCCGCGCGTCAGGAAGGAAGAGGGCCTTGAGGGCGACGAGCGTCCCGGTCTCGAGGTGCCTGGCGAGGTAGACGGCCCCCATCCCGCCTTGCCCGACGGGCTCCTGGATCCGGTAGCGCCCGGCGACGACTTCGCCCTCCGTGAGGCGGTCGGGGCGTCTCGGCTCCCGGCGCTGGCGCCGCTCCAGCATCCCGCGGATCTTTGCCAGGAGCACCGGGGGACTCGCGGGCTTGGTCACGTAGTCCTCGGCCCCCAGATCGTAGGCCCGAAGGATCTCCGACTCCTGGCCGACCGCGGTCAGGAAGACGATCGGAACGCGCGAGAGTCTCGGAAGCTCCCGGAGCCGGCGGCAGACTTCGAAGCCGTCCATCCCGGGAAGGACGACGTCCAGGAGGACCACGTCAGGAGGCCGGACCTTTGCGCTCGCGATGGCGCTCTCCCCGTCGGGACACCACGCGCACGAGAGCCCCGCACCCAGAAGGAGGCGGGTCATGCTCCGCGCCAGGTCCTCGTCGTCCTCGATGAGGAGGACCCTGCCCGGCCCCGGCATGGGCCGCGACGAGGGGCGCGCTGGTTCGGGCACCGGCCCCGTCTTCGCCTCGCGGGGAAGGGTCACGGCGCGCGCCGCAGCCCCGATCTCGGAAAGCCGAGACACGATCTCGCTCGTAGGGAGCTCGAAAGCCGGATCGTATAGAGAGTCGCGGACCGCATCGAGCACGAGTTCAAGGCGCTCCGCGGCGCGCGAGAGCGCGCCGGCGCCGTACGTCGCCCCGGCCCCCTTGAGGTTGTGAACGAGGCGTTGAAACGTCTTCCAGTCGTCCGCGGAGCCGCTCGTCGTGGCGGCCGCTCGGGCCTCCTCGATCTTCTGGAGGCGCTCCGGGACCCCAGCGAGGAAGCGCCGGCGGAGCTCCGCCTCTCGCTTCTCCGCCTCGTCCTCCGGGAGTGTCATGACACGTTCCAGGAATCCTCGTTGCTATCCCGGGTCGTCCGGCCTGAGCCGGATCCCCGCATCCTGCGAGGTAGAAGGTGTGCATGCTACCTTCTTCAGGATGGCTCTCCAAAGGGCCGTGATCCAGATCACGCTCGCGAATCGAGCAGTGCCCGCACGGTCCCGAGAAGATGCCTGGGGTCGAAGGGCTTCGCGATCGCGCCCCGCGCCCCCAAGGACCGGAGCTCGTCCAGCTCCGATTCCCTGGTCACACCGGTCAGGAATACCACAGGGACCGACCTCGTCCGCTCGTCGCGCCGCAGGCGTTCGAGGACCTCGGGCCCATCGAGGTCCGGCAAGAAGCGGTCGAGGAGGATCACGTCGACCCGCTCGCGGATCGCGATGTCGAGCGCCGTGGCGCCGTCCTGGGCTTCGAGGACCTCGACATCCGGTGCTCTCTCGAGCGCGAACCGCGCGATGAGCCGGATCTCCGGATCGTCGTCCACGAGGAGGACCTTCATCTCGGGATCCTCCGGACTCGGGTCTCGCGTTCACGCACGCCCGGGATCGCTCTTCGGATCGAACACGACGCGGAACGTCGATCCGCTTCCAACCTCGCTCTCGACCTCGATCTCGTAGCCCAGGACCAGGCAGAGGGAGCGGGAGATCGCGAGCCCGAGCCCCGTGCCCCTGAAGCGTCGGGCCGTTCCCTGGTCGGCCTGCCGGAAGGCCTCGAAGATCGCCCCCCACTCTCCCCGCGGGATCCCGATCCCGGTGTCCACGATCTCGAGCGTCCGAGGGCACCTCGTGGCCGGGTCCGCGTGCACCCGGATCGTCACGCTCCCCTTCTCGGTGAACTTGAGGGCGTTCCCGACGAGGTTGACGAGGATCTGCCGGACCTTCCCCTCGTCGGTCTGGATGGGGCCGTCTTCCTCGCAGACCTCGACGCCGAGCCGGACTCCCTCCCGGACCTGCGAGGCGAGCTCCCCCGCGACCGCCCGGACGAGGGTCGAGAGGACGACGGGGTGCCGCTCGACCTCGACCTTCCCGGCCTCGATCTTGGCGAGATCGAGGACCTGGTTGATGAGCGAGAGCAGGTTCTTCCCGTTCTCGAGGATGCGGCCGAGGTACAGGAGTTCGTCGCCGGCGAGGCGCCCCTCCGGGTTCTTGAGGAGGATGTTCGCGAAGCCGATCACGGAGTTGAGTGGGGTCCGGAGGTCGTGGCTCACGTTGGTGAAGAACGCGCTCTTCGCCCTGTTCGCGGCCTCGGCCGCCTCCTTCGCCGTCTTGAGCGGGGACACGTCCTGGATGAAGGCGAGGAAGGCCCTCCCGCGTCTCGTGGCGAACGACGAAAGGCTGATCTCCACCGGTATCTCAGCCCCGTCCTTGCGGAGCGCCGTGAGAGATCCGCGCTCCGCCATGGGGCGGGGGCGGGGGTCCCTGGAATAACCCTCCCGACTCGTCACGTGGGCTTCTCGATCTCGCGGCGGAACGAGATCCTCGACCGGCCTTCCTGCGAGATCGCCCCGGTCGTAGCCGAAGGTCTCCGCCGCCTTCGGGTTGGCCATGAGGATCCGTCCGTCCTCGCCCACGGTGAGCACCGCGAAAGGGGCGTGTTCGAAGACGGCTCGGAAGCGCGCCCCTTCCTCCTCGCGCTCGGCTTCGGCGCGCTTCCTCTCCGCCATTTCCCACTCGAGTTCCCCCGTGCGGAAACGGACGAGCTCCTGGACCCGAGCCGCGCGGCGGGAGAGGGTGAGGCACAGCCAGGTAGCGAGGAGAGAGAGGAGAATCCCTACCACCAGGACCGACCGGGATTCCCAGCCGTAGCTGGCCGTGAGGATCCCGCCTCCCGTCAGAACGAGGAACGCCACGACGTGACGGAGCCGGGGCGCCTTCACGTCCTCGCCCCGAGAAGCCGCTCGATCGCCCCGAGGAGGATCCCCTCGTCCACGATGGGCTTCGTCACGTGCTCCTCGAAGCCCGCGGCGAGAAACCTCTCCCGGTCCCCCGCCATCGCGTGCGCCGTGAGCGCGATCGCGGGAGTGCGCGCCATCCTCGGGTTCTCCCGGATCCGGCTCAGGAGCTCGACTCCGTCCATACCGGGGAGGGAGATGTCGATGAGGAAGAGTTCCACGGGCACCTCTTGGAGCGCGGCCAGGGCATCGAAAGCCGTCCCGTGCTCCAGGAGCTCGTACCGGGCGCCCAGGATCGCGCGGACGAGCAGGCGGTTGTCCGCGTTGTCATCGACGAGGGCGATGCGCCTCGCGGCCCGGGGTTCTCGCGCCACGGGCGCATCGGGGCCGTCCTCGCGCGACTCGAGCCGCGCGAGGGCCTTCTGCAGATCCTGATCGAGAAGGTCGAGGAAGCCGTCCATGCCGTCGAGCGATCCGGCCGGGGCCCTTTCCTCGATCTCGAGGCACCGCTCGGCGAGGCGTCGAGCCCCGAGCTGGCCGGCCTTCGACCGGAGGGAATGGGCCGCCCGCGCGACGCCCGCTCGGTCCTCCGCCCGCAGGGCATGTCTCGCGGCCTCGACCACCCCCGGCGCGGATGCCCGGAAGAGCCCCGCGAGTTTCTCCACCAGCGAGTCGCCGCCGACGCGGCGGAGCCACAGGAGGGCCTCGGGGTCGAACTCGACAGGGCCCCCCCCACCCTCCCCCTCCGTGCCCATGTCGCTCAGGATACCCG
>JACQVV010000259.1 GCA_016209595.1 Planctomycetota bacterium | reverse complement strand
GTTCGGGGTTCGGGGTTCGGGGAACGGAACAACAACGCCGGGCTTGTGGTAGAGGCAGCCTGCGGCTCTCAGCGGATCTCCAGCCGGTGCGGGACGAGACCCGCCCGCTTCCGGAGGCGGACGAGCCGGACCGACTTGCCCAGGACGGCGGACCGGTAGAAGCCATCCGCACCGGCGGCGGTGGGCTTGTAGGTCGCCCCGACCCGCCGGTTGAGGACGAATTCGATCTCCGCCTTCCGGGCGTCCACGAGCCAGTACTCCCGGACTCCCGCCCGGCAGTAGAGGGGCGGGAGCCGCAGTCGATCCTTCTCCTCGGAGGAATCGCTCACGCATTCGACAACGAGGTCCGCCGCACCCTGTACCTCGATGAATCGTCCGGCCTTCTTGCTTGCGCGCTGGACGAGACGGACGCGGCCAGCCTCGATCGACTCGAAGAAGACGACGAGGACGTCCGGCTCCGAGGAAAGACTTGACGCGAGATCGGTCAGCCGGGCGCGGTCGACAAAGACCATGCCGCGGCCGCCGCCTTCCACCCGGTTGCTCAGATCCCGCGCGATCGCCATCTTCGGCGCGGCGTGAGTGTTGAGATCCTCTGGAGACATGTCGATCCGGACCTCCCCCGCGACCCAGTCGATCCGGCCGCGCTCCGGAAACCGTTCGGAATGGGCCCACCGCCGGAAGAGTTCGAGGCTCGAGAGATTCGCGGGGAGCCGCACTCTCTCCGGTTCCAGGATCAGTGCCGCGTCTCGAGCCGTCATGTTCGCCTCGGGCGGAGTATAGCACGCGTCCGGGGTTCGGGGTTCGGGGAACGCGCCCCGGGCGTCCTTTGACGGGCCCGTGAGCTACGACCCCCCCGGCGAGCAGGCGCCGAAGGTTCCTGCTATCCTGCCCCCATGCTGCCGGAGGACGAGCGAGCCCTGACGCTCCTTTCGACCCTCGTCGAGAAGGGGCTCCTCTCTCCCGAGGAGGCGGCGACGCTCGTCACCCGCGGCCTCGGGCCGGACCCCGAGAAGACGATCCTGGAGTCCGGCCTCGTGGAGCGCGAGGCGCTCGCGACCGCCCTCGAGGGGCCCACCCGCCGGAGCGCGCCCGCCGGTCCGGCCGAGCTCCGCCACGTCGACCCCTGGCGAAGCCCGCTCGCCGCCGGTCGCGACCGGATCGTCCCGGGCGAGTTTCGCCGTGTCGAGGCCGGCCGCGAGGTGTACGCCGCGACCGAGAAGGATCTCGAGCGACCCGCCGAGCTCCACCTCGCCCCCGCGGGCTCGCCCGAGGGGGCTCTTGCCGCCGCGGCCCGCCTCCACGCCGAGCTCGCGGGCCCCGCGGTCCCGGTTCTCTATGAGGCGGGCCAGACTCCCGAAGGGCGCGACTTCCTGCTTGTCTCCGCTCCGCCCGAGCCGGGCGAGTCGCTCGGCGTCGAGGAAGCGCTCCGCGCCCTCGCCCGCGTCGCCCGGGCGGTCCATCGCGCCCACGAGAAGGGCTACGGGCACCTCGGGATCCGTCCCGAGAGGGTCCACCCCGGACGCCACGGGCAGGTCCTCCTCACTGGTTGGGCTGCCCCGGAGGCCCTCGACGCGGCCTGGACCGGCGACCCCGTCAAGGGCCTCTCCGACTCGTCCGCCGCGTGGGCGGCAGTTTCCGAGGCCCCAGGCCGCGACCCCTTTCGCGCCCCCGAGCTCGAACGGGGCAAGAAGCCCGGTCCCGCCGCCGACATCTATTCGCTGGGCGTCGTCCTCTCGGTCCACGCCTTCGGCGAGCCCTACCGTCCCGTGCGCAAGAAGCGCCACAGGCTCCTCCCCGGCGTCCCGCCCGAGGTCGCCGGCATCGTCCGCCGCGCGACCAATCGGCGGCCGTCGCGCCGCTACGGGTCGGCGCTCGCCTTCGCGAAGGACCTCGAGCGGGCGCTCGCCGGCGAACCCGTCTCGGCCGCGCGCTCCCCTCTCTCGCGACGCCTCGCGCGCTTCGCCCGGCGTCACCCATACGTCCTCCTCGCCGCGTCGGTCCTTGCGATCTCGCTCGCGGCCGGGGCGGCTGCCGTCGCGATAGATCGTGCCGGCCGGCGCCGCGTGGCCCATGAGGAGGAACGCCGGTCCCGCGAGGAGGGCCTCGCCGCCGCCGCGCGCAAGCTCGAAGAGGCCGCCGGCCCGACGGCGGAGCTCACGGAGGCGATCCGCCGCCAGCGCGAGGACCCCGGCAACGAGGAAGCCTCGCTCGCCGCCAGGATCGCCCTCGACCGGATCTTCGAGATCGCGAACGAGGCCCGCCGCCTCGCGGGCGAATCGGGGTTCCCCGACGCCGAAAAACTCCTCGTCGAGTCGGCGGTTCCCCAGGTCGAGCTCGACATCGCGCTCGCCCGCGCCGAGGAGGACCGCGTCTACTCGAGCCGTACCATCTCCGCTGTCCGCGCCCGGGCGCCGATCCACGCCTATTTCCAGGCTTCAGGCTACAGACTTCCGGCTTCAGGGAAGGATCGCGCGGCCTACGAGAAGGCCCTCGACGAGGTCGCCCCTCGCTGGCGCGAGGCCGCCCTGCTCCTCGAGCGGCTTGGCGACCTTGCCCCGCGCCCGGACGCCTTCTCGATCGATGCGCGGATCGAGCTTGGCCCGATCCCGCGCGGCCTCACGCTACGGATCTTCGAGGTCGAGAACGGGCCCATCGCCTGGTCGCTCGGCCGCGAGGTCGACTCCCTCGACCTCCCCGCCGGCGACTATCTCTTGATGCTCGAGGGCGGCGAACGCGAGGTCCGCCACGAGGTGCTGCTTCTCCCCGGCGAGGTCTACGAGTGGGGTCCCGACTGGCCCGCCCAGTTCCCGCCCGGCGACTACGCCTACGTCCCCGCCAGCCGCTTCCGCGCCGGCGGCGAGGCCCCGAACGCGAAGGAGTCGAGCGTCGCGAGGGTTGAGCAGGGCTTCTTCATCGCCCGTCGCGAGGTGATGATGGGCGAGTACATCGAGTTCCTGCGCGCCGTCGGAGCGAGGGAGGACCTGATGCCGAGGTACCAGACGACGAGCGGGCAGGACCGCTTCCTCGACGCGAACCTCCGGATCACCTACCAGGGCTACACGTCCGACATGCCCGCCGGCGGCTTGAGCCAGCTCGCGGCGAAGGCCTACGCCGAGTGGCTGACGTCGCGCTCGGGCGGCCGCTGGCGCTACCGGCTCCCGACCGAGGACGAATGGGAGCTCGGCGCTCGCGGCGCCGCTGGCCGGATCTACCCCTGGGGCGATGGCTGGGAAGAAGGTCGCGACAACCTCGGGAGCTCCTTCTTCGTCCGCGCCGGGACCCCCGAGTCGGGGGGGAGCATCTATGGTCTCACCAACTGCGCCGGAAACGCCCGGGAGTGGACCGGTAGCGACTATGGGCACGGCCTGGTGACGTTGCGGGGGGGATCGGCCTGGGAGACCGAGGAGGGGGCGCGGGTGGCTGCCCGCCTTGGCCTTCACCCCGGCAGCGTGTACGCCCTCAGCGGCGTCCGCCTCGTCTGCGCCCCGCCGGAAGCACGCTGATTCCTGTTCTCTGTGCTCTCTGGGGTCCAGGGGCGAAGCCCCTGGTCGCGCTATGCGTTTTGTGCAGTGTCTTTGCGAACAGGCGGCGCACAGACGAGGATCCGCCGGCGGAGCGAGTACGAGTCCGCGTGGACGGCGTGACCGACCCACGAACGCACGGCACGGGCGAACTCGGCCGCGGTGAGCCGGCCTTCGGCGAGAAGGCGGCGCTGCCGCGCGAGACGTTTCGCGGCGCGCCGAGCTCGGGCAGGGAGGAGCACGCGGTACGAGGGGTGGATTTGCATCCCCAGGAACGGGATCCCCGACTGGGTGGCATGGATTCCGGCCCGCGCTTCGTGGTAGCGCAGGCGCCGGGCCGCGAGGAACTCGCCCAATCGTTCCCGCGCGGCGAGGAGCTCTTCGCGACTGTCCGCGAAGAGGACGAAGTCGTCCATGTACCGGACGTAGGCCCGGATGCCGAGCGCTCGCATCACAAAGTGGTCCCCGGGCGAGAGGAAGAAGTTGGCGAGCCACTGGGACGTGAGATTGCCGACGGGGAGCCCCTTCGGTCGCGGCCCTCCGGCCGGGACATCGCCCGGAAAGACCCACGGCGGATCGATTCTGAACCCGGCGCCCTCGCCGGAAGCCACGACGAGCGCGACGAGGTCCAGGAAGCGCCCCGTCCGGATGACCCGCCCCAGGTCGCCGAGCAGGATGCCATGGTCGATGGACGGGAAGTACTTCACGAGGTCGAACTTGACGAAGAATGCATAGGCCCGAGCGAATGCCTGACAGCGATTCACGGCCCGATGCGTCCCCTTGCTGACCCGGTTGGCGTAGGTGTCGTCGATCAGGCGCGCCTCGAGGGCCGGCTCGAGGACGGACGCGATCACGTGGTGCACGACGCGGTCGCGGAAGGGAGCCGCGCTGACGATCCGTCGCTTCGGCGCGCGCACCACGAAACTCCGATACGGGCCTGGACGGTAGGTCCCGGCCAAGAGCTCGTCCGCCAGCGCGAACAGGTTCTCCTCGACGTCGTATGTGAACTCGAGAATCTCCGGTCGCGACATCTTCCCTCTGCGAGCGTCGAGGTACGCCCGATGTAGGTTCGCGAACGTCGCCAGCCCTTCGAAGTCGACCCTGATCGTCCTCACGGCGAGCGCTCCCGCGCTTTGAGGACGCGAAACGTCCCGACCTGGACGCGGTAGCTCGAGCGCTTCTTGCCGTCCGCGACGAAGGAGTAGTAACGAAGCCTCCCCTCGACGAGGACCGGATCCCCCTTCGCCGCCGTGTCGAAGAAGATTTCCGCCCGCCGCCCCCAGAACTCGAGGTTGACGAAGCAGGTCTCCTCGGCCCGCTTGCCGTCAGCGGTCTTGTAGAAGTGGTTGACTGCGAGCCGTGCTCCCACCCGCACCCGCCCCGAGGCCGTCGTCGCGAGCGCGGGGTCTGCGACCAGGTTCCCCAGGAGGAGGACGCGGTTCAGGAACCGCATCGCAGCCCCTGCGCACAAAACGTCCTAAATTGGGG
>JACQVV010000257.1 GCA_016209595.1 Planctomycetota bacterium | reverse complement strand
GTTCCTGGGTTCCTAAGAGCTATTTCGCACCAGAAACCAACTAACGCTCGCGCGGGCGGCCCCGGTCGGGACGCGAGAGCGCGGGCGCGAGGACGCGACCGTCGATCGCCGAGAGCTGGAAGGCGTGATCGGCGACGACGATCTCCGCCAGGCCGTCTCCGTCGAGGTCGGCCACGGCCGGATCCCCTTCGATCATCTCGTCGGACAGATTGACCCGCCAGAGCTCGGCCCCTGTCACGAGGTCGAGGACGATGACCTCCCCCGTCGCCGTGGCGGCCACGACCTCGCCCAGGCCGTCGCCATCGATATCGCACGGGATGGGGCTGGCGACGACCCAGGCGCCCGGGGAGGTGCGCCACAGGAGCTCGCGAGTCTCCCAGCGAAGGGCGAGGACGCCGGCCTGGCCCGCCGGGGCGAGGATCGCGGTTCCGGCGCCCGGCACGTGAGCGACCGCCGGCTTGCCCAGCCCCTCGGTCGATTCGGGGAGTCTTGCAGCGAGGAGGGACTCCCCCGTCCGCCCCTCCAGGACGGAGACGATGCCTTGCTGCGTCACGAGGAGAACCTCGGGAACGCCGTCGCCGGTGAGGTCGGCAAGCGAGGGAGGGGAGCGGCTTCCTCCCTCGCCGATCGGGGCCTTCCAGAGGAGCCTTCCGTCCGGTCCCGAGAGGGCGTAGACGTTGCCGTCGATGGATGGAGCCACAACGTCCGGCCGCCCGTCGAGGTCGAGATCGGCCGTCGCGACGCCGCCCATGTTGGGCCCTTCCGTCGGGAAGCTCCAGAGGAGCCCGTTTCGGGCGCCGCTCATGGCCAGGACCTCCTTCGAGTGCCACCGGTGGGTCGCGAAGTCGGTCGCCCCGTCGCCGTCGAGGTCCGCCAGGACCGGGACGGCGTAGCTGTCGGCCGTGCCCTCGAGGGGGACCCTGGCCAGGAGCTCACCCGTGGCGCCGCGAGCGGCGAAGAGGAACCGTTCGAAGCCGCCCTCGGGAGCGCGGGCCACGAACGCGAGATCGGGCCGGCCGTCCCCGTCCCAGTCCCCGAGGCCCGGCGAACGATTGGGCGCCGTGATCTCGGTCCAGCCCCGGAGCGAACGCCCCGAGGAGCCCTCGAAGACCTGGATCCACCGGCCGTCGAACCAGGGCCCGCTCTGGACGACCTCGAGAGCGCCGTCTCCGTCGAGGTCGGCGATGAGGGGGGACGAGAGGAGCGGTCCCGCGGCCCGGCGCTGCCAGAGGAACCGGGGAGTGCGGATCCTCGCGACGAGCGCCTGCCCCCGCGCGACCACGATCTCGGCCATTCCGTCTCCGTCCGCGTCGGGGAGGACGGTGATGGGACGGACGCTCCCTTCGAGATGAAGGGTCCAGAGGAGATCGCCCGCGAGAGAGAGAGCGAGGAGCCCCTCGCCTTCGAGAGAGACGAGGATCTCGCTCCTCTTGTCACCATCGAGGTCCCAGGCGAGTGCCCCGAGGGCCCTCCCGGGCCACCGCCCGAGCTCGGCCCCGGTCGCCCCGTCGAGAACCACGAGCGCGTCCTGGAACGGGCAGAGGACCCTGCCGGAGAGAACGGAAAGTCCGCTTCCATGGACGAGTCCAGGCCCGTGCGCCTCCCAGAGGACGCGGCCGTCCACGGCCGAGATGCCCGCGGCCCCGCCCTCCGGGAACTGAATCGCCCACTCCCGCGGCTCCCCGTCCCGGTCGAGGTCCGCGCACATGGCCCTGCCGCGTCCCGGAAGGTCGACCCCGGTCTCGAAGATCTGGGTCCCGGTCCACGCGTCGCGGGCCGTCCAGCGGCTTCCGTCCTGCGCCCAGACGCCCCATCCAGCGGCCGGGCCGAGCCCTTGCGCGAAACCCGCTCCCTCGGCCGGAAAGGACTCCCGCCAGAGGATGCGGCCGTCCGAGAGCGAGAGGAGTCCCGCCACATGTTCGAGGCGCTCCCCGCGAGGTCCGGGAGGTTCGAGGCACCCGGCGAAGAGGAGTCGATCGGACGACTCGAGGTACTGGCACACGAGCCCGGACTCGAACTCGCGGCCCTCATCGATCAGCCCAAAACTCCGGCTCTCGAGTCCGGTCTTGCCCGAAAGGAGGTGGACGCCTCCTGTCCACTCGAGGACGAGGAGCTCGCTCACGCCGTCGCTATCGCGGTCGGGGATCGCGGGGCAGAACCCGCTCATGGCTCGCGACCCCGTTCCCTCGGTCGCGAACGCGTTCCAGGTCCAGAGGATCGTCCCTCCGCCCTCGCCGGAGCCGGGCACGAGGCACACGACGTCCGGGGTCCGCACGATGAGGACCTGCCCGACCGTGCCGCCGAGGTCCACCGGCGAATAGCCCTTCATCCCGCCCGAGGGCGCGAAGGCGCCGATCGGTTGGCCGGTCGCCCCCGAGAGGTAGACGATGCGCGTGAGCTCCCCAACCGCGACGTCCGAGGTCCCGTCCTTGTCGAGATCTCCCACTTCGATGGCCTGGACGTTCTCGTGCAGGGCGGCCGAGGAGTACTCCCACACGAGCCCTTGATCGAGCCAGAAGTGAAGAGGGAGGGTGCCGTCCTTGCCGAGAAGAACCTCGCGCTTGCGGACGAAGTGCCCGTTTGCGCGGGCGACCACGACATGGGTGCCGGTGGGAAAGGGAAGCGCCGGGATCCGGGAACCGAAGGGACGTCCGTCCACCTCGAGGCTCCCGGACTCCGGCTCGACCTGGGCGTCGAGGGAGCCCGTGTGGTGGGCGAGCGAGATCGAGAGCTCCTTGGTCCGCCCCCGTTCGACCATGACCTCGCGGGTCTCGGTCTTGTGGTCCGCCGCCTCGACGGCGAGCTCGTAGCCTCCGACCGGGAGCGAAAGGACGAGCGGTTCCTCCCCCGCGGTCCGGGTCTCGCCCGCGATCGTCACGCGTGCGCCAGGTGGGGAGACGACGAGGTTGAGCTCTCCCGGGGTGAAGTACCAGACCCCCCCCAGCGCGGCGAGGGTCGCGGCGAGAACGACCACCGCCGCCGCCGAGGCCAGCGCGACCGTTCGATGGCGTCGGAGCCACTTGGCGAGAAGCTGGAAGGGGCTGTACCGCGCTGCCGCGAGCGTGCGCCCCTGGAGGAAAGCCTCGATGTCGGCCTTGAGGTCAAGGACCCGCGAGTAGCGCCTCAGGCGGTTCCTCGACATGGCTTTCTTCACGACCGCGTCGAGCTCCGCCGGGACGCGAGCCGATGGCGCCCGCTCCGACGGCGGTTCGAGTCGGCCCTTGAGAACGGCATCAAGAACGAGATCGGCGGACCGTCCCGAGTAAGGCCTCGATAGCGTCAAGATCTCGTACAGAACCGCTCCAAGAGAGTAGATGTCCGATCGTTCGTCGATCGGTTCCCCGGCGGCGCGCGCCTGTTCTGGGGACATGTAGGCGGGAGTTCCCAGAAGCGCGCCCGCGCCTGTGAGTCGAGCGTCGCTACCCTCCCGCGAAGGAGCGGATCCGTCTCCGCGGAGCTCCACGCTGTCGGACGGGATCTCCTGGCCCTCGACACCCGCGAGCCCCCAGTCCATCACGAGGACCTCGCCGAACTCGCCGAGCATGACGTTGGCGGGCTTCAAGTCCCGGTGCACCACGCCCCGCGAGTGCGCGTACGCCACGGCGTCGCAGACCTTGACGAAGGCGTCCAGGAGCCTCGGACGGGCTTCCACGCCCGCGTCCGGCCCTCTCTTCTCGAGCTCCGCGAGCACGTCCGCAAGTGAGCGGCCCTCGATGAGCTTCATGGCGAAGTAGCGCCGCCCCTTCGGGGTCCGCGAGAGCTCGTAGACCGGAGGGATGCCCGGGTGCTGGAGCTGCCCGGTGACCTGCGCTTCCCGGAGGAAGCGCCGCTCGAGCGTCTCGCTTCCCGCGGCCTTCGGCAGCATGACCTTGATGGCAACCGGGCGGCCGATTTCCGCGTCCACGGCGCGCAGGATCACCCCCATCCCACCGCGCGCGATCTCCTCGATCGAGTGGAACCTCCCGAACTCGCGCGAGGGGGGAGGGGGCTCGCCCGGTCCCGGGGCGTCCAGAATCGTCTCGCCCCGCTCGACCTCCGTCCGGTCCGTCGCGGCCGCGCGGGGCGCTTGGGCACTCTCCCTGGGAGAGGGCCGGTCGGGGCGGTTTCCACGGCCTTCCACGGCGGCAGATGCTACCAGAGCTCCCGATCGGGACGCCACTCTCCTGACGCCGTGATGCTTGACGCTGGCGCAGAGCGTCCATAGGCTGGGCATGCCATGCCAGCCCATGGTTGTCCCCCGGTGTCGAGCTAGCGCGCGCGTGGATCTCGAGACCACGCTACGCCGCGAGATCGACGGCGAGGTCCGGTTCGACAGGGTCTCGCGACTTCTCTATTCGACCGACGCCTCGATCTACCAGATCGAGCCCCTGGGCGTCGTCATCCCTCGCACCATCGAGGCCGTCGTCCGCACCGTCGAGATCGCCCGCGACCTCGGAGTGCCGATCCTGCCGCGCGGGGCGGGGACGAGCCTCGCCGGTCAGGCGATCGGACGGGCGATCGTTCTGGATCTCTCGAAGCACATCGACCGGATCCTGGAGGTGAACCCAGCCGAGCGCTGGGCGAGGGTCGAGCCGGGAGTGATCCAGGATCACCTGAACCACGCGGTCGCGCCGCACGGGCTCCTCTTCGGGCCCGACACCGCGACGAGCGCGCAGGCCACGCTCGGCGGCATGATCGGCAACAACTCGTGCGGGGCGCGCTCGATCCTCTACGGGAAGACCGTGGACCACGTTCTTTCGCTCGACGTGGTGCTGGCCGATGGGACACGGGCGACGTTCTCGCGCCTCCCGGGCGAAGAGGCGGTCGCCCGTGACTCGCTCCACCGCGAGGTCCTCGCGACGGCCCGGGAAAACGCGGGCGAGATCGAGCGGCGCTACCCGAAGATCCCCCGGTGTTCCGCGGGATACAACCTCGACCGCATGCTTCGCGATCCCGTGAACCTCGCGGAGATCGTGGCCGGGAGCGAGGGGACGCTCTGCGTGGTGGTCGGGGCGAAGCTCGGGCTCGTCCCCGCCCCGAAGGCGAAGGGACTTGCGGTGCTCGAATGCGCCTCGGTCGATCAGGCCATGGAGGCGTCGGTGGCGGCGCTCGACACGGGCCCGTCGGCGGTCGAACTCGTGGACGACATGATCCTCTCGCTCGCGGCCAAATCCCTCGAACTCTCGCGGCGCATGTCGTTCCTCGCGGGAATCCCGCAGGCCATCCTGATCGTCGAATACTACGGTGAGGGCCCGGGCGACCTGTCCGCGAAGATCGACGGGCTGGAGGCGGCCGTCTCGGGAGCGGGTCTCGCCATCCCCTGCCGCCGGGCGCTCGATCCCGCGACGCAGGCAAGCGTCTGGAAGGTCCGAAAGGCTGGCCTCCCGCTGCTCCTGGGCTACCCCGGGGACGCGAAACCGATCGCTTTCGTCGAGGACACGGCGGTCCACCCGCGCGACCTGCCGCGCTACATCCGCCGATTCCGCGAGATCGTCGAGCGCCACGACACGAGGGCCGGCTTCTACGCCCACGCCTCCGTGGGTGTGATCCACATCCGGCCCTTGATCGACCTCAAGACACGCTCCGGCATCGAGAAGATGGAGTCGATCTCCCGCCAGGTCGCCGACCTCGTCCGGGAGTTCGGCGGGACCATGAACGGCGAGCACGGCGACGGGATCGCGAAGAGCCGCTACGTCGCCGAGTTCTTCGGACCGCGGCTCCTCGAAGGATTCCGCCGCGTGAAGCGCGCCTTCGACCCGCAGGGGATCCTGAATCCCGGTAAGATTGTCGAGTCCCCTTCGACGACCGAGAACCTTCGTCTGGGGGCGGGATACCGGACTGCCTTCCCCCGGCCGCGCTTCGACTGGTCGCGCGAGGGCGGGTTCGGCCGTGCGGTCGAGCTCTGCAACGGCGTCGGCCTCTGCCGGAAAGAGGAAGGGGGCGCGATGTGCCCCTCGTACATGGCGACCCGCGACGAGAGGGACACCACGCGGGCCCGGGCGAACGCCCTCAGGGCCGCGATCTCCGGACGCCTCCCGCAGGGCGCCCTCCTGGGAGAGGAAGTGGGGGAGGTCATGGACCTCTGCCTCTCCTGCAAGGCGTGCAAGGCCGAGTGTCCCGCAAACGTCGACATGGCGCGCCTCAAGTCCGAGTGGCTCGCGTGGCGGAACGAGGAGCGGGGCGCTTCACTCGCGGACCGCCTCCTTGCAGCGTTCCCGGCCCTTGCGCGGATGGGCTCGCTCCTCGCGCCCGTCTCGAACCGGCTCGCTCCGCTCGCGCTCCCGTTTCTGGGGCTCGACCCGTCGCGCCGGCTCGCGCCCTTCGCACGCGAGACGTTCGACCGGTGGGCGAGGCGCCGCCCGAAGCCGTTCTCGCCGGATGTCGTCTACTTCGCCGACACGTTCGCGAACTACCAGTACCCCGAGATCGGGCGCGCAGCGGTCTTCGTCCTGGAGTCCCTCCGCGAGTCGGTGGCCGTCGCGCCCCGTGTCTGCTGCCAGCGCCCCGCGATCTCGAGGGGCTTTCTCGACCAAGCCGCGCGCGGCGGCCGGCGCCTGGTCGAGGCGCTCCTCCCGTTCGCGAAGGCCGGACTCCCGATCGTCTTCACCGAGCCCTCCTGCCACTCGGCCGTCGCCGATGACCTCCCGGCGCTCCTCGCGACGAACGAGGCCCGCGAGGTCGCCCGCGCGGCGACCACGTTCGAGGAGTACGTCGCGGCCCGCCTCGACCACCCCGCCCTTCGCGCCGCCCGCTCGCCCGCCGCGCGCCTCGTCCTCCACGGCCACTGCCACCAGCGCGCGCTCGTCGGCCTCGAGCCGGCGCGGCGCCTCCTCTCGGGGATCCCGGGCGTCGAGACGGTCGAGCTCATCGACTCGACCTGCTGCGGCCTGGCGGGCGCTTTCGGCTACGAGCGGGCGCACCGCGACATCTCTCTTGCGATAGGAGAGGTGCGCCTCTTCCCGCGCATGCGTCGCCTCGCACCGGGAGAGCTCGCGATCGCGCCGGGGACGAGCTGTCGCGAGCAGATCCGCCACGGCACCGGTGTCCTCGCGGTGCATCCCGCCGTTCTCGTGAGACGGTCCCTCGGCAGGGTGGAGGATCCGAACGCGCCGGTTCTGGGAGCAGCTTTCTCGGGCGACAGATCCCCGCGGCCCTTGACTTAGTCCATGACTTAGTCTAGTCTCCCCTCGTGACGACCGTGAACATTCACGAGGCGAAGACCCATCTCTCGCGACTCCTCAAGCGAGTCGCCGCGGGAGAAGAGATCGTGATTGCCAGCGCCGGCAAGCCGATGGCCAGGCTCCTTCCATTCCGACCGCCGCGCGGCAAGCGAGTCTGGGGGACCGCGAAAGGGGAGATCCGGATCGCGGATGACTTCGACGCTCCGCTATCCGGCGATCTCCTCGACGCCTTCGAGTCGTGAGGATCCTCCTCGACACGCATGCCTTCCTCTGGGGTCTCGCGGACTCGGGACGCTTGTCTCGCCGGGCCCTGCGCCTCATGGAGGACGAGGGGAACGAACTCCTGTGGAGCGCGGCGAGCTCCTGGGAGGTCGCGATCAAGTACGCCCTGGGAAGGATACGTCTGCCCGAACCGCCGGGGCGGTATCTCCCGGCCAGGCTCCAGGCGCAACGGGTCGATCCTCTCCCGGTGAGCGACGCCCACGCGTGGCGAGTCGCAGAATTGCCCCCTCACCACCGCGACCCCTTCGACCGGTTGCTCATCGCGCAAGCATTGGTCGAGGGCCTGCCGATCGTCACCGCGGATCGAGCGTTCAAGAAGTACGACGTCGACATCCTCTGGTAAGAGCCTCGGTCCCCGTCTCACTCCCTGCACCGCTCGTGAGGCGCGGTCCTCGTGGGACAGTCCCGCGGCAGGGTGTAGGATCCGAACGCGATGGAACGTATCGAGAGCTCAATCCCGATCCTCGGAACCGTCCTCCTCGTGCTCATGGCCGGTCTTCTCGTCTACGCGCAGATTCGCGTGAAGAGGAGAGCGCGGCTCGTCGGGCGGTGCCGGGAGCTCGGGAGGATGTTCGCGGCGGGCAGGGAGGATGAGGCTAGACACGAGTTCGAGCGCGTGCTCTCTGCAGCCCCCGGCGCGGCGGTCTTCGCCAGGTGCGCGAGGGCTCTCGCCGAATCCGGAGCTCCGACTCTCGCGCTCCGTGCCGTAGGTCGCGCGCGCGACCTTGCCCCCGCGGATGCGGCGGTTCTGGAGGAGGCCGCGCAGGCGCTTCTGGCCGCCGGGGAGCCGGGAGGGGCGCTGTCGCTCTTTTCCCAGGTCTCCGTGTTGCGACCGGATGACGCCGATGTGCGACTGGAAGTCGCCCGGCTCGCGGAGGGGGCGGGCCGGAGCAGGTTCGCAACGCGTTCCCTCCAGCGCTATCTGGAACTCCGGCCGGGGGATTCCGTGGTTGCGGAAGAGTGCGCCCGGAATCTCGTCGCGATGGGCGACGCGGAGTCGGCGGAACGGATCCTCGTCGCGGCGCTCGCGGAACTCCGGAAGAAGATGGAACGAGGGGACTTCTGGGTCCTGGGCGACTCCGCGTTCCGCGAGGAGTACGATCGCCTGACGGAGCTCTACCGCGAGGTCGCCGGCGATAGGGCCTCGGCGGAGAAGGCGGTGGACGGACCCGCCGCTGCCGGACTCCTCGACGGCGGGGCCGGCGTGAACTACAGGCTGACCGGCTACTCGATCCTCGTCGATTCCACACGGCGGCCACGCCGGATTGCCGTGCCCCGTCAGCAGGATCTCAAGGAAGTGGCGGACCGCCTGCTTGCCACCGGACCCGATCGCCCCGAGGGACACGAGGACCTCGGCCTCTACTGGCTTCGGGAGGGCAAGTCCGCCGAGGCCAGGGTCGAGTTCGAGCGTGCGGTGGTGCTCGACGACCAGGCGTGGCCCGCCTACGTAGGCCTGGGCGCGGCCATGGACGCCTGGAAACACCCGCCGCGGAGAAAGCTCGCGCACGTCCTCGAGCGCGTGGAGGAATCGTCCGGGTTGGAACCACTCGCTCCCGCGTGGCGCTCGCTCACCGAGTACGAGCGGAAGTACTTCGCGCTGTGCGTGGCGCCGGCAGCCTGGGCGGTGCCGAAAATTCTCGGCGAGGGAGGGCGGACCCACATCCTCTCTCTCGACGCGCGCGTCACCGACATCGACCTTTTCCGCTCTGTGCGGGGCGCCATCCACAACGAGGACCAGCGCCGCTACGACGCCATCGGGGGGATCGCGGAAGGCCCTACCTCGGCGACGAAGATCGAAGAGCTCTACACGACCCATCCCCTGGGCGGCTGGACGCTCGCCCACGAGTTCGGACACCAGGTCCACGCTGTCCTGGGGTTCCTCGAGTGCGAAGAGATCCGCAAGCTCCTCGATCGCTTCAGGAGTGCGGGCTATCTCGGCGACGCCTACGGGCTCACGAACGAGTTCGAGTTCTTCGCCTGCGGCTACGAGAGATACGCGATCCGCCAGGCGCTGTCGAGCTCGCCCCTCGACGAGCTCCACGAGGCCGACGTGGAATTCGGGCTCGATCGCTTCTTCCGTTCACTGGGCTAAGATCTCTCAGAGCCTCGGGTCGACCGGCTCGCTCTCGAGAGCCAGGACTCCGAAGACGCACTCGTGAACGCGGCGCAGCGGCTCCCGGCGGACGAATCGCTCGATAGCCTCGATGCCGAGGGCAAACTCCCGGAGCGCGAGGGAGCGTTTTCTTCCCAGGCCGCGATGTCGGAGGCGCTCCAGGTTCTCCGGGAGCGTGTAGTCGGGGCCGTAGATGATCCGAAGGTATTCCGGGCCACGGCACTTGACGGCAGGCTGGACGAGGCCGCGCTTTCCCCGGGCGACGAACTCGATAGGCTTCACGACCATTCCCTCGCCGCCGCGAGACGTCGCCTCTTCCCACCAGGCGACGACCGAGGCCTCGCTCGCGGCGTCTGCGAGTTCCACGACGCGGTGGTCGGTCGCGAGGAGGAACGCCGGGTCGGCGCTCGCGAGGCGTGCGAGCGTCGAGAGGTGCCACAGGTGGTCGCGGTCGACGTGGACCCGCCCTTCCGAGGCGAGGAGGTGGAAGGGGGCGAGCCTGAGGTCGGCGAGCGAAGCGACGGGCCAGCAGTAGTGGCGGTAGGCCACGACGAAGTTTCGAGCGTTCTCCTCGCGGGCACGGAGTCGTTCGAGGTGGAGGGAGACGTCGAGGCCGCGAGTTGCGGCGAGCTCGAGCGCCGCGATGGCGTCGGGGAGCGCCCCGCGCGCGGCGGCCCCAACGGCCGCGTACTGCTCCCGGAGGAGCTCTCTCGCCTTGGCGGACCAGGGCAGGATCTCGGCGTCGAGGAGGATCCAGTCGGTGCAGAGATCCGTCCAGAGTCCGGCCTTCTCGATCGCTTCGCGGACGCGGTCGAGAAACGCTCCGGCGAGCGCGGCGTCGTCGAAGAAGGGTCGTCCCGTCCGCGTGTAGACGATCCCGGAGCCTTCGCCTCGAACACCGAACCGGGTCCTGGCGACCTCCTCGTCGCGGCAGACCGCGACGATGGCGCGCGAGCCCATGTGTTTCTCCTCGCACACGACCCGCGAGAGACCCTGATTCCGGTAGTAGCCGAGGGCCTCCATGGGATGCTCGAGAAGCCCCGGCAGGGCGCTTGTCTCGCAGGGCGACATGGTGGGGGGAAGATGGACGAGCCACTTGGGGTTGGCGGCGAACCGGCTCATGGCCTCGAGAGCCGCGGCGGCCTGGTCCTCGCGGATCGCGATCCGGTCGCGGAGCCGCGTCTCGACGGCGCGTTTGCCGAGGACGTCGTCGGCGTCGAGCAGCGGCTTGAGGAGGTTCCCATCGCGCAGCGCGACCCTGCTCCGGAAGCGGACGTCCCGGATCTCGCCCCAGGGCGACCTGGGCGGGAGCGCCCCGCGGTGCGCCCCCGGCACTACGACGCCACGCCGGAGTGAGCCTGGGTAGCATCCGCGGGGTTGACTCCAAGAGCTTGGACGGTTATCTTGGCAGACCTTGGGTCCGTTCGTGAACGGGGCGACCCCATCTCCGAACCCGCGACCCGCTGCGAGTACGTCGAGGCCCAGGCAGGGAGGATGCGGATGCGCGAGAGTAGCGCCGGCGGAAGGGGAAGGCGTAGGCCGAGCCGCCCCCAACCCCCGACCGAGCGGAACCGCTCCCTCGAGCCAAACCGCTTTCTCTGGTTCTTCGCGCTCCTGATCGTGGGCGGGGCGCTCACAACGTGGCTCTTACTTCGAGACGGACGCACGGGCGAAAGAGACGCGGCACGCGGAGACGCCGTCACCAAGGACGGGGGCGACGACGCGACTCAAGGTGCCACCACCCAGCTCCCTATCTTCGAAGAGCGAAGTGGCACCAGGAACGCTCCTGACCCTCTCCGCGAATTTGACGATGGGAGGAACATTCCGGGGGCCCCCGAGGGCGGTGCCGCTCCTCTCGCAGCTCGTTGCGAGAAGTGTCGCGGCGCTGGACGAGTGACCGGAGAAGAGGCTCTCAAGATCCTTGCTGACCGGAGCGCTCGGGCTGAGGTGGAGCGCCATCGAGACGCGTCGCGAAGGCTCGGGAGGGCGCTTGGGGAAAACCCCGACGAGCATGAGATGGACAAGCAGCTCCAGCCGGTTTATGACTACACCTATGCGCAGACTCTCCTCCAATTGCGGGCGCGAGGCGATTTCGCCGCGGACGAAGCGTGTCCGGACTGCGCAGGGTCTGGAGTTCGAGGGCAGCGGGGCAATGCGCCCTCGTCGGGTCAGATTTGCGAGCTCTGTAGCGGAAATGGACGGATACCCTGTGACCAGTGCAAAGGGGCGGGTCGTTGGGACTGTTTCTCTTGTCATGGATCCGGCCGATCTATCGTGTTCGGCCACGAGAACGAGGTCTGTCCGCATTGCATGGGAAAGGGCTCTTTCGAATGCGCTGCCTGCAACCGCGTCGGGTCGCGCGTTTGCAATATATGCGGCGGCAGTGGGCGGCGATAGCGTGTGACCGGCTGGACGTGGCCTCGTCAATAGAATATCTGTGGCCGCGATTGCTGTTTCGGTCAGCCCAGAACTCGTCGCGATTCCTCTCGACCAATCGGAGCGGTCATGGGCCAAACAAGTAGTTGGGAATGCGTGTACTGCGGTATAGTGATCAGCACAACTGGTTCCACTGGCAAGCCAGGCGACCGACAGGGTGGCAGTTGCGCAAAGTCCATGGGACGGCCGGGGTGCCATGAGTGGCGACCCTTCTACGCACAATAGATAGAAGGCCGGTCGGTTCGCCCTAGTTGTTCCGGTTGCGGCCCAGGGTCGCATCGTCCGGCACGCGGGGTGCGAGTCGCAACTCCTCCCGAACGACCGGGAGGTGTCGGTGTACCTCCTGGCGGGCTACGATTCGGGGAGCGTGCGCTATCCCGTCCTCTGCGTGAACGGCGCGAGTCGCGGTAGAGGAGGGAGCCATGGAAGAGGCGGATCCGTCGCGCCTGGCGTTCGGGTAGGCGATCGAGGGCCAGCCGCTTCGCGGCGATCTCCAGGGAGCGGGAGGAGACGTCGAGCCCGACGATCTCGTCCAGGGAACGGATGGCAAGGAGAGCCTTCAGGAGCTTCCCCTCGCCGCAGCCCAGATCGAGGACCCGCCGGGCCCCCGATTCCGAGATCATCCGCGCGACGGTCTCGATTCTGGCATCGGCGAGCGTGAGCGCCGCCTCGATCGTCTCTTCCTCGGCCGCGCGTGCGCCCGCGCGTTCGTCGGGATCGTCGGCCTCGTCGTCGAGAAGCCGGGCGAGCGCCTCGCGGGCGAGCTTCCTGCGGTGGAGGAGATATCGCTCGACGATGCGGTCCCGCTCGGGGTGGCTGGCGAGCCAGGCCTCGCCATGACGGAGGAGCTTCTCGACCTCGTCCTCGCCCACGTAGTAGTGCTTGTCGTCGTCGAGAACCGGGACCAACACGTAGAGGTGCCCGAGGAGCTCCGAGAGGCGGACCGTGGCGCGAAGCGTGGTCGTGAAGTACCGGCTCTTTCCCCAGTCCGGAAAGGCTTCGTCGAGGAGATGAGGCTGGGCGACGACCTCGTATCCCAGGGGTTCGAAGAGACGCCGGAGGAATGCCTCGCCGCCGCGGCAGGGGAGGACGGAGAGCGTCGCCTCTAGAGGGACCCGAGTCGCGGCGAGCTCGGGGCGGTCCTCGCTCCGGCCGGCGAGGGCGGAGCCGTAGACCCGGGCGATCGCGACCGAGAGAAAGGACGATGCCACGTAGGGCCGGTCGTTTACGTACTGGCCCAGGACGCCCTCGGCGCGGCCCGGACGCCCGGGACGCCGGACGAGCTCGACGGCGTCCACGTCGAGGAGGAGCGTCGCGGTGCAGACCTCCGGGGTGGCGACGGGATAGAAAACGTGCGCGCACCCCGTCGTGAGCGAGAAGGTCTGGAGACGGTCCGGGTGCTTGTGGAGGAGGTGCCCGAGGTCGGTGGCGGGACGGTGGCGGGTCGTGATCGAGAGGAGCATCGGACTTGCCTCGCGGTGGCAGGGGACGCGACAATTCTAGCCGCGAGGCAGAGCCGGATCGGACGGTCAACTTCTCGCGAAGAGAGCGATCTCCCCATGTCCTTCGAGTGGCCCGAGTTCCGCGAGCGAACGCCGATCGACTCGGCCATGTCGTGGAGCGCCGAGTTCGAGAGCTACGACCAGCGGAAGGACGACTGCTACTACGCCGTCACTCTCCACGAGGGGGATCGGGAGGCGACGCGGTTCTACGTCAAGATCGACGTCGGTTGGGTCGGGGGCGACTGCACGGATCCGGAGTTCTTGGAACGGATGCGGACGGAGATCCACACCGTCGCGGCCCGTGGGCGGACGAACACCGAGTACATCGGTTCCCTGACGAGTTGGCTCGCGGGGACGTCGCTCCCGCGGGAACCCGACAAGGGGTAGACGAGGAGGCCGAACCCCGCGAGAATCCCGCCCATGGAGAAAACGCGAGACGAAGCCTGGGCCCTTCTCACCGAGCACACGAAGTCGGAGAGCCTCCTTAAGCACGCGCTGGCCGTCGAGGCCTGCGTCAAGGCGTACGGCGCGAAGCTCGGCGGCGATCCGGAGCTATGGGGGATGGCGGGGCTCCTCCACGATTTCGACTACGAGCGCTGGCCCGAGCCGCCGGAGCACGCGACGAAGGGGAGCGAGATCCTGGCTGCGAAGGGATACCCGCGCGAGCTCATCGACGCGATCCTCTCGCACGCCGAGTGGTCGGGCGTCCCGCGCGACACGCCGCTCCGCAAAGCCCTCTTCGCCTGCGACGAGCTCGCCGGGTTCCTCACGGCCGTGGCGCTCGTTCGGCCGTCGAAGAAGATCGCAGACGTCGAGGTCTCGTCGGTGAAGAAGAAGATGAAGGACAAGGCCTTCGCCCGGCCGGTGAAGCGCGAGGACATCGTGGCGGGGGCCGAGCTCCTCGGGGTCCCCTTGGACGAGCACATCGCGACGTGTCTTGCGGCCATGAAGAGCGCAGCACCGAGCCTCGGGTTGTAGGGGCGTGAGACGGCGGAGAACGCAGACTGCGGTGTCCGCCATGCTCGCCATGGTGATTCTGCCGGGTTGCGGCTCGTGCCTTCTTAACCCTCTGACTCCGTATGTCAGTCCTGATCGCTGGAGGCTCGATGCGGGGCTGGAGAGCGGGATCACGGACGACGCGCTGAGCTGGTTGCCGTGCTACCCGCACCTGGGACTGGTCGCCCTGCAGAGCCGGGACGTGACACCAAGGGGGCTGGCGAATCTCGCGGTCTTGCCGGAACTTGAACTCCTCAGCCTGGGTCCGATGGCCGTCACGGACGCTGGGCTCGCACCGCTTGCCGAGCTCTCGATGCTCCAGAAACTGATGCTTGGTGGGTGCGAGATTACCGATGCTGGGCTCGCTCATCTCGCGGGTCTCCGAAGGCTCAGGGAGCTCAGCCTCAGGGACAATCCGATAGAGGGAAGGGGCCTCGTCCACCTGCGCGGGCTGCAACAGTTGAGGATCCTCGGCCTGGCTCGTACCCGAGTGGACGACGACGGCATGGCCCACATCGCGGAGCTCCGCAAGCTCGAACAGCTCTGGCTGTGGGACACCCGGATCACCAACCTCGGGCTAGCGCACGTGACCGATCTCGTCGAGCTCCGGATGCTCAGTGTCCGAGGGACGGCCTTGTCCGACTCGGGGCTCGAAAGCCTCCGATCGCTGGTGAATCTCGAAGAGATCTCGATCGGCGATACGTTCGTGACGGAAGAGGGAGTGAGGCGGTTCCGGGAGGCACACCCGGGCTGCAGAGTACAGTACTGAGGAGAACGATCAGCCGGGTCCGGGCTAGTCCGCGGACTGCCTCGCCGCGCGGATCGCGTTCTCCGCGTGGCGGATCACGTCCGAGAGGAGCGCCTGGATTTTCGCGAGGTCGGGGGTCGGCTGGCAGGCCTCGCAGTGGGCCGCCTTCGCGGCCTCGAGAGCGTTGTATGCCTCGCGGGCAGCGTAGGCCTTCTGGCTCTCGGCCTGTTCGAGGCAGCGCTCGACGCGGGCGAGCGAGGCCGCGAGGCGTTTCCCGTCCTCGATGATGGAGTCGGTTTCGGCCTGGTGGCGGCGGGCGAGCTCCTCGAACTTCCGGCGGGCTTCCTCGTCGGCGCGACGAGCGTCTTCTTGGGTCCGATCGAGCTCGGCCCGGAGCGACTCGTTCTCCCGCTCGGCCCGCCCGGCGGCGGCGATCGCCTCGTCCCTTCTCGCCTCGTTTTCATCCAGGCGCTCCTGCCACTTCGCTTCGCCCTCGGGCATCCACTGGCCATCGAACCAGACGAAGCCCTGCGCCCTCATCCGCTCGGCGTGGTCGCGTGCCTCGAGTCGCTCGGCCTCGCTCGCCGGAAGCCAGCGGGCGCCGTAGCGGACGTCGCCGAGGTCGGTGCGCGCGCCCGCGTGGTCGGGGTCCGCGCCCAGAACGAGCGCGAGGACGCCGCGGACGGTTCCCTCGTCGTACTTCTCCTGACGCGCCCAGAGAGCCACGGCGTAGAGGGCCTGCGCGTCGGTCTTTCCCGCCAGGGCGAGTCTCTCGTCCAGGAGGCGCTTCCTCTCGGCCTCGCGCGCGGCCTTCTCCTCCAGGGGGCTCGGGCAGCTCACGATCCGATCGACGTCGGCGAGGGCGACTCGGATCGTGCCGTAGCCGAGGTCGATCTCCACCTCGTCGCCCGATGGGGTGGCCTTGCCGCGGAAGACGCCGCCGTTCTTCATGTACACGTCGTCGGCGGGGGAGAGCGAGGTCAGGGCGAGAAAGGCGAATCCGGCGAGAGCGAGGGTGGACGCGCGCATGGTCGGAGCTCCTTCTGGAGATGCGAACGACCCGGGAGTGAGCAACTTCCGTGCCCGGACCCGCTGACGGCCGTTCTGGCCTCTCGGGACGGGATGGGTGACCACTCAGGAGGACACCGGTGTCTACCGGCGTGCAGCCCGATCGCCAGCGTGCAGCTTGCCCCCAAACAAGAAGCGCCGCCAGAGGATGGGCTCCTTTGGCGGCGCTTGGAAGACGAGTGATGTACGAGTCTAGCTCGCGAAGATGGCCTTCACCACGAACGCTGCCGTGCCGCTCGCGCGGAGCGAGTTCGGGTAGGTGGTGTGGATCCCCTCGACGGTGTAGCGACCCTCGGGCAGGGGGGTGCCGGTAAGGTCGGAGAGCACGATCGACTCGGTGAAGACGATCGACTCGCCCGGCTTGAGCTCCTTGGTCTGGACGAGCTGCATGAACCGCTTGTTGGCGGACCAGATCCAGAGCTGCTTTCCGGATTCGTCACGGATGACGAAGTCGTACTGCTGGCTGCTCCGGAGCTCGTAGGAGATGGTCTCCTGCGTCTCGTTCTTCACCTCGAAGCGGACGACCAGGGTGTCCGGCAGCTTCCGCGTGCCCGGCGGGAGCGGGGGCATGTTCCGGGTTGTCGTGAGCGAGTAGGTGTACTTGTCGATCGAGATGCACGCCGAGAGGCCCTTGAGAGCGGCGGGCGTCTCCTTCATCTTGTATTCGGTCCCGTTGACGTTGGCGTAGAGGACCGACCACTTGTCGGGGCCGAGATTGCCGCTCTGCCAGAAGTACCGCACGATCCCGACGTTCGGCGCGAAGACGAGCTCGCCGAGCGGCGCGGCGCGGCAGACGGGGCTTGTCATGACGATGTAGACGCAGTGCTCGAAGGTCCCGACGGGCGTGTCCACGGTCAAGTTCGAGTTCTTGACCGTCCACGTCGTGCCGTCGAGGCAGGACTGGCCGGGGACGTTCACCTTGAAGGTGCCGCCCTGCCGGGTGCGGAGGTCGAAGGCGAGGACGTGCTTCCCCGCGGTCGCGTCCCAGGTCCAGACGCGGCCGCTCTGGCCGCTCGTCCACCACCACCGGGTCCCGAGGAAGCCCTCGATCTTCGACCAGCCGCCGCTCGTTGCGACGACCTTGACGTCGGTCTTGTAGGGGGTGCCGTTCGGCGGGGCGACTTCGTAGGTCCAGGTGTTCCCCTGCTGATCGATGGGCCAGAGGTCCTTGGCCGTCTGGGCGCTCGCGGCGCCGGCGAGGACGGCGAGGGCGAGGAGTGCAGCTATCGTCTTGCGCATGTGCGTGGGTCCTTTCTTATCTAGTAGGCGACTCGGAGCACGATGTGGAACGGGACCCTCGCCTTCAGGCGATGGCCGGTCGAGCTCGTGGTGTGAATCGCCTCGATCGCGTACTTGCCTGCACCGAGAGCGGGGAAGACTCCCTCCAGGCCCTGCGACTCGCGGAGCTCGAGTTTCTCGGTGAAGACGAGCGACTCGCCCGGGCGGAGAGTATCGCGGGTGAGCGCCATGGTGAAGGCGCGGCCCGCGGACCAGCGATAGAGTTCCTTGTCGGCCTCGTTCTTGATGACGAAGTCGTACTTCTGGCCACTCCGGTAGTCGAACTGGATCGTTTCACGGGTGTTATTCGTGATGCGGAACTCGACCGTCATGGTGTCGGGCCGCGGCGGACGGTTGACGGGACCGATCGAAGGCATCCGGTTGATCCAGAGCTCGTAGACGGCCTTATCCACCGTCACGCACGCGGTGAGGCCCGCGTCGTGCTTCTTCCTCTTGTACTCGGCGCCGTTGACGAGCGCATGGATGACGTTCGACGTCTTGGGGCCCGCGATCGACTGCGAGCTCGTCCGGACGATGCCGACGCCGGGGGCGAAGGCGACCTCGCCGAGTCCCGCGTCCGCGCAAGGCGACTGCACGAGCGCGAGGACGACGCAGCCCGTGAAGGTCCCGACCTCGGTGTCGAGAGTTGCGTTCTTCTCGGCGACGGTCCAGGTGGTCTTGTCGAGGCAGGTCGCCCCGGGGAAGTTCATCGTGAACTTCGCGCCCTTCGCGAGCCCGAGGTCGAAGACGAGGCTGTAGTTCCCCGCGCTTTCGTTCCAGACCCAGACGCGGCCGCTCTGGCCGCTCATGTACCACCAGTGGGTCCCCTCGAAGCCCTCGATCTTCGACCAGCCGCCGCTCGTCGCGACGACCTTCGCCTCGTGGGTGGTTCCGTTTCCGATCTGACCCGAGACCTCGTAGGTCCAGGTATTCCCAGCTTGAGCCGGCCAGAGTTCCTGGGCGGTTGCCGCCCACGCGGAGCCCCCCAGCCCGACCGCGAGCGCGACCGCGAGGGCCGCGACATGAATCTTCGTCATGAGTTTCCTCCGTGCTTCCTTATGAGTTCCTCTCGATCGAGGCGCGCGATTGTACGCATCGCGCGCCCCGTTACAAGTCCTTCGCCTATTCGACTTTGAGTGAGTACGCGTTCTTCGCGCCGCTATACCCGTAGACTCGCAGGGTGTAGGTGCCGGCGGCGGAAGCCGTCACGGTCACCTTCTCGGTATTCGTGACGCCGTCCGACTTGCCGGCCTGCGTCCCCGTGGGGCCATGGGCCGTGATGTCGAGATCGCCCTGCGAGTGGACGAAGTCGATCGTGAAGGTGACCGACTGGCCGGCGGAGAGCTGGATGGAGTACCAGTCGTCGTCATTGCACTTGAGGTCGCCGTGCGTCCCGCGGGCGACGGCCTTGGCGGTCTCGCGCGTGTCGTTCTCCTCCATCCGGTCGTCGGCCGGCGCCGGCTGCGGCACGGATTCGACGACGGTCACCGTCATCTGGTAGGCGGCCTTGGCGCCGCTGTAGCCGTACACGTGGACGTACGCCGTGGCGGCCGTGCCGGCGGCGCGCCGCACGGTCTCCTCGTTCGAGGTCGACCCCGAGGAGGCGAGCGTGCCGCCGTTCGCGTCGAGGAGCTTCATGTCGATGTCGCCCTCCGAGTGCTGGAAGACGATCTTGACCTCGAGCGACTGGCTCGCGGTGAGGGCGACCTTGTAGAAGTCGTCGTCGCCGCAGTAGAGGTTGGCGTGGGTTCCCGCGGTCACGGCCTTCGCGGCCGTCTGGTTGTCGTTCTCCTCGAACCGGTCGTCGCCGCCCGCGGGGGCGCTCGTGACCTCGACGGCGATCTCGTCCTGGCTCAGCAGGGCGTCGCTCGCCGAGAAGGCTTGGGCGACCAGGAGCTTCTTGCCGCCCGACGGGAACGTGACGTTCGCCTTCCAGCCGTTCGCGGAGGTGAGCGTCGCGAGCTCGGTCCGCTCCTCGCGGGTCGCCTCGGCATTGCCCCCCGAGATCGACCGTACGGGCTGGATCGCGATCACGACCTTGCGCGCGGTGGATGTGAAGGTGCCGGTCGCCTTGACCTCGGCGGTGGCGCCGACGCGAACCGGGTTCGCCCAGGTGATGGAGTTGTTGGTGGCGACGCGGCTCGCGCTGCCGACCTCGACTCCGTCCGTTCCCTTCACCTTGAGCTCCATCCGGCTCGCGGCGCTCGTCTCGTGGTCGGCGGAGAGGAGCGCCAGGACCTTCTGGTACTCCATGTTCGGGTTCTCTTCCGTGTCCCGTCCCCGCGTGTTGTAGGTGGGGAGCCACGCGAAGTCGGGGTGCTGGCTGACGCTCGACCCCGTCCACTTCCCGCCGACGAGCTTCCCGGCGTCGTCGGAGTAGAGCTCGTAGGTGTACGTCTTGTCGAAGGAGTTGACCCCGAGGATCGACTCGCTCACGCCGTCGTTGGCGTAGGTGACGACGGTGCGGACCGTCCACTTCTTGCGCGTCTTCCCATCGAGGGTGATCGTCCCGCTCGCGGTGACGCTGGTCGAGTACCGGAAGGCGGGGTAGTTCCAGACCTGCTCGTCGGCGGTGATATCGAAGACGAGGGCGCGCTTCTGGTTCTTGATGACGGAGACGAGGATCTTGTGGAACGCGTCGGGGCGCAGGTCCTCGAACGCGCGGGTGTAGCGCTCGTCGTACCACTTCTGGAAGTTCTCCAGGCGTGCCTTGAAGTCGGCGGACTTGGCGTTCTTCTTCTCGGTCTCCGACATCTTGAGGTCGTAGGCCTTCTCGTACCAGTCGATGTACTCGGCGACCGGCGCGGGGCTGTTGGAGTTGAGCTTCTCCAGAAGGGTCTTGCCCTTCCGGTAGCCTTCCTCGAGGCGGTCGGACGGCTTGTTGTAGCGCGTGCCGGTGAAGTCGGCGCCGCTCCCGAAGAAGACCTCGGTCAGGATCCCCTTGAGATCGCCGACCTCGAAGCGGATGCCGTTGGCCGTGACCGACGTGATGGGCTCCTTCTCCATGATGGCGGCGGCGGCCCAGCCGTTGCAGTGTCCCCACCAGCTGTAGTTCACACCTTCCCGGTCGTACCGCTCCTTGATCTCGCCGTAGACGTGGTGGCTGAAGTCGTAGCGGTCGTCCCCGTGGAGCTCGACCAGGGCGGCGCCCGGGTTGGTGCCCCAGCGCTTCTCGACGAAGCGGTCGTACTTCATGAGGGGCGAAGCTTCGTTGTCGGCGACGCCGTCGATCGCGACGTACTTCTTCTGGGTCGAGTCGTAGCGGTAGCAGTTCGTGCCGTTCCAGCCGATCGAGAGGAGACCCTCCGACTGCGGCCACCAGATGCCAGACCAGGGAACGTACTTGGCGACCGCCTCGCTAGAGCCGGCCGCGATCGTGAGGTCCTCGACGGCGATCTCCTTGGCCGGGGCCTGGGCCGCGAGGGCCAGGCCGCAGGCGAGGAGCGCGAGGGTCCGCGTGACGAAGATACGCATGGAGGTGTTCTCTCTTTCCATTTCTCTATGGTGAATCGCACCCGCGCGAGGGCGGGACGCGTCGTGGTTTCTGGATGCTCTGGGAGTCATGGTCTCACCCGATAGGAGCGGCGGCTCGGCGTGATGGAGACGACCGGCCAACGGAGGTCGTCTTCGCTCCATAGCTGGCGGATCGCCGTGCCGTCGATCCGGTTGGGGAATTCGATCTCGAGGTAGCCCCCGCCCGCGCCGATCCAGCGGGACGGCTCGGGGAACTTCGAGAGCGCGTCGCGCGAGACCGGGTCGTAGATGCGGGAGCCCGCGGGCGCGAGGCGCGCGCGCGTCCCCTGGGCGGGGAGGTCGAACGGGATGATGGAGAAGTGTCCGGAGGCGGCGGCCTCGGGGTCCTCGTCGAAGAAGACGTAGATCGACCGCTCCTCGCCCTGCTCCCGGACGGTGTTCCGGAGGGCGACGAGCCGGCGGTCGGGTGTGATGTAGAAGTACGAGGGCGCGAGCTCGCCGGCCTGCCGGCCCCCGAGCTCGACCTTCACTTCCAGGACCTCCTCGTCGCGGAGCGAGGTTCTCGCCGTGACCTCGAACTCCCAGGTGAGCGGCGCGCTCCAGGTATCGCCCTCAGGGGCGGCCATGTTCCGGTAGTGCGTGAGGACAGACCAGGTCTCGCCCGGCTGCCAGTCAGTCGTGATCGTGCGCTCCTCGCGTGACGAGTCCTGGGGCAGGGAATCGCCGGCCGCCCCGCCTGCGAGGACGAGGTCGGCGGGGGAAGCATCGTCCACGATCGCGATTCCCGCGGCGCGGCGCGCCTCCCACAGATCCAGGATGGGCTGAGGGATGGGGCGCGCGGACTTGTCGAGGGGAGTGGTCTCGGCGGCTGACGTAGGCGGCGCCGGGCGAACCGGCTCCTCCGCGCGGACATCCTGCCTCTCGCCCGTTTCAGCCCCGCCGCCGGTCCGCGGTGATTGTTCTTCTCCACACGAAGCCAGATTCGAAACGGGAGACGGCGCTTCGAGCGGCGACGCGGGCGGTGCCGCTCGGCATTCGGAGGCACGAGCCGCTCGCGAATCCGCTTCCTGCGGCTCCCAGCGTTCCTCGGGGGAGCCGAGCGACCCCCGAAGCCCTAGATGAAGGGCGAATCCCAGGGCGCAGAGACCGCCGACGGCAAGGACTGCGACCCGCCGAGGCCTGGGGACGCTAGGGATCCGGTTCGGACGCTTTTCCATGGGGCCCGAAAAGTAGCAAGTGTCGGGCCGGTGTGCTTCAAAATTTTAAACAATGTTAGACTCGCATCGTAAGTACCATCCAGATGGTCTACTGCGTGTTCAAGAATGTGATGCAGCGCGTCATCACGGGGATCCATTCACGTGTGTCCACTGTTGTCCGATGAACGAAACCGTGCAGAGAAGGGCGTAGATCTATCGTCAGGTGATCGTTTCATGGGACGCGCCAAGCGGGACTCGACGCCTTTCCGGAGCCCATGGACGACGAGCCGAGCTCGAATCCGACTGTTGTTGTTCTCGACAGCAAGTCCATGATTCGCTGCGGCCGAGCCGATTCCGATTGCGCGCCCTTCCGCGCCGCGAAGACAGCGGACCGGACTCGGGCTCGAGACGGCGACTCTGCGCGATCGGGGGCGCCAAACGCATGCCCCCAGCCTCGGGTCCCCGGCCCCGGGTGCATGAGAGGCTGCTGAAAAAGCCCTCCGCCGCGACGCAGGATCCAGACGACTCGGGCGACTTGCTTGACACCGCCGGTCGCGGTCGCTGACCGCTCGTAGAGAGCAGGAGCGCGGCCGCCAG
>JACQVV010000249.1 GCA_016209595.1 Planctomycetota bacterium | reverse complement strand
GCCAGCCAGGACGACCGGCTCGCCGCCCGCGACAGGCCAGATCCGGGCCGTATTGTCCCAGGACACCGTCACGACCCGGGTCCCGTCGGGGCTGAAGGCGGCCGAGTTGACCCCTGCCTCGTAGCCGCGAAGGACGACCTGCTCCCCGCCTGCGACAGGCCAGATCCGGGCCGTGTTGTCCCCGGACACCGTCACGACACGGGTCCCGTCGGGGCTGAAGGCAGCCGACTTGACCCAGCCCCCATCGGCCCGAAGGACGACCGGCTCGCCGCCCGTGACAGGCCAGATCCGGGCCGTGGTGTCTTGGGACGCCGTCACGACCTTGGTCCCGTCGGGGCTGAACGCGGCCGAGAAGACGTAGGCCTCGTGGCCAGCCAGGACGACCGGCTCCCCACCCGCGGCCGGCCAGATCCGGGCCGTGTTGTCGAAGGACGACGTCAGGACGCGCGTCCCATCGGGGCTGAAGGCGGCCGAGTTGAGGAGGGCCTCGTGGCCAGCCAGGACGACCGGCTCCCCGCCCGCGACCGGCCAGATCCGGGCCGTGTTGTCGTAGGATGCCGTCACGACCCGGGTCCAGTCGGGGCTGAAGGCGGCCGAACGGACCGAGTCCTGGTGGCCGCGAAGGACGACCGGCTCCCCGCCCGCGGCCGGCCAGATCCGGGCCGTCTCGTCTTTGGACGCGGTTGCGACCCGGGTCCCGTCAGGGCTGAAGGCGGCCGAGAAGACCACGTCCTCGTGGCCGCGGAGGACGACCGGCTCGGGACTCTTCGGGTCTTCCTGGCCGTACGCGGCGACCACGACGGCTGCCGCAAGGGCGATCCCGATCGGTGCACACTTCTTCATCTCTCTAGCCTCCTGTCTCGTTTACAGATGAGTCAAGTTTCGCACGAATGCCGGCCCGTAGCGTCCGACACGCCGAACCCAGGCCTTCGGCGACGTCCGGAGAGGCCAACCGGCCGCCGCCGCGGCCTCGCGGCCCAAAAACCCGGCTGCCGGAAGCGGTATGAGCTCGTGGAGGCCGCGAGGGAAGCAGGTTTCCTCGCCACGAACGCAACGAGGAGGAGAGCCGATGAAGCGCAAGAACGAACGGAACGGTCAGGGCCTGACCGAGTACGTCATCCTCATCGTCCTCGTCGCGATCGGGGTTCTCGGCGCCGTCAAGGTGTTCGGCTGGAGGGTCGAGGAGAAGTTCGACGGAGCATCGATCGAGGTCGAGTTTGCCGCGGAGGAGGGAAACCCATGAACTCGCGCGCGCTCGTCGCGATCGGCCTCGTGCTCCTTCTCGCGCCCGCCGCACTCGCACAGGGCACGGGAGGCGGAAACGGCGCGGACGACCGCCGCCAGGCTCTCCGGGAGCGGCTCGCCAGGGCGTCGAGCAAGGAGGAGAAGCTCGCGATCCTCCGCGAGATGCAGGGGATGACGGTGCCCGAGAAGTCCGTGGCCGAGAGCGGCGGGGCGGGAGAACAGGGAGCCACGAGCGGCGCGGGGCCGGCGCCCGCAGAGAACGCGTTCGATTCCGAGGACCACAAGCGGCGAGTCCTCGAGGGCGAGACCACAGCCGAAGGCCGGGCCAAGGATACCGGTGAGAAGCGGCCGGAAGACATGACGTCCGATGAGCTCTTCGCCTGGGCGAAGCAGCGTCGGGACGAGCTCGCGAACAAGAAGGAGAAAGAGGGCAATCTGGGCCCCGGTGAGGCGGAGGATCTTGAGCAGCTTGACCGGACCACCGCCCGGAAGGAAGAGCTCGACCGCGACGCCGAGCGAAGCCGCGGGGAGCGGGAGGCGAACAAGGCGAAGGAAGTCGAGGGGAAGCTGAAGGTCGACGAACAGGCGCGCCGCGAGAAGGATCTCGCCGACCGCATGCGCAGGGAGCGGGAAGAGTTCGAGAAGGCGCACGTGGCGGAGGAGGAGAGGGCGCACGCGGAAGCGAACGCGCGCGAGAAGGTCGAAGCCGAGAAGCGTCAGGCGGAACAGGAAATCCGGAACGTCGAGGAAATGCTCGGCTCGAGTGAGGCGCAGAGAATCGAGGCCGACCTCGACGCCCTGTACCAGTTTGGCGGCAGCATCGAGATGCTGGAGCCCGACTACGACAACCTCGGCCCGATGGGGCCGAAGGTCCCCCTCAAGGACTTCGGCATAGCAATGACCTTTGCCAAGGTCGCCAAGCGGAGCATCGACGAGTTTCGGAAGACGTACCTCGCGAAGGGATACGGCCCGGTGGACATCGACTACGTGACCATGCAGCTCAAGGGGAACGCCGAGCGGTCAAACCGGGGACCGAGGAGCCTGGACGACGTCGAGAACTGGTTCAACCTCGAACCGGAAGTAAAGTAGCAGGCGCTGCCCGTACTGCGAATTCCGGAGGGCCGTTACGACTGGACATGCTCGTGGAGAAAGTCGCCCTCATCTTCGAGGTAGCGCTCGAGGACGCCCAGAAGAGCCAGCGGAACCGTCGCTCGAAGCCCTCCCCGAAGCCCGGGCCGGGCCCGGCAAGACAGAAGCCTTGGAGCCAATCCAAGAACCGGGCCGAGCCCGGCGGAGCGCCGCAGCAGCCCGCCCGGCGACGGGAGATTCGTGGATGGGCGCTTGGCCTGCGCCGGCACATGCCGCCGGCTTGTCCGCTGCCGGAGGCGGCGAAGGCGGGTCCGGGGGGGGAGGTACTCCCCCCGGGGTGGCAGGAGGCCGAGGGGGCGAAACCCCCGAGGGGGTGAGCCCGCCAGGATGCCGGGCGAACGGGCGCCCTCGGGCGATCCAGTGAATCGTCCGAGGGCGCCCCGGCCCGAAGCGAGCCCGTAGCGGGGGCCAGGATGGCCCGAGCAGGGCGAGCGGAGGGAGCGGAGGCCAGGGATGGTGGACCAAGTCAACTCGCGTCGCGGGGACAGGCATCATGCAGGTCAACGCCCGATCGCGCGCAGCTCGGCCTTCGCCTCGGCCACGAATCGGCCCTGGGGGTACTTGTCGAGCACCTTCTGGAATTCTCGAGCCGCGCCGTCCGAGTTTCCACTCTCGATGCAGTTCTTGCCCATGAGGAGCCACCGGCGACACTCGTCAATCTCCACGGCCTGCGTGCGGGCCTTGGGTGCCCATTCGGTCTCCGGATACGCATTCGCCAGTTCGCGGAAGACGCGAATCGCCTCCTGCCACGACCCACTTTCGCACAGTCCCTCCGCTCGATGATACGACTCCTCCGCCTTGGCCCGACGGACCGCCGGGTCTTCTTTGACCTCAGGGGATTGGCCCGCGCCTCCGCGCGCGTCCTTCGAGGAGGTTTCGTCGTCGCTCGTCGCCGCCGGGCGCCGGCTGAACCAGTATCCTCCGATCGCGAGCAGGATGAGAAGGGTGAGACAACCCACAACAGGAGAAGTCCCCCGCCCCCCTCCGCCAGG
>JACQVV010000256.1 GCA_016209595.1 Planctomycetota bacterium | reverse complement strand
GGGCGAAACTCGGCAAGCCGGTCGGGATCGCGTGGACCCTCGTCGGGACCCTCGTGTGCGCCCTCATCCTGTTCGCCGCGATCCAGATGATGAAGCTCAAGGGTCGGGGGCTCGCCATCACGGCCTCGATCCTCTCCTTCATCCCTCTCAACATGTGCTGCATCCTCACGCTCCCCTTCGGCATCTGGGCGCTGGTGGTGTTGAACAACGCCGAGGTGAAGGCCGCGTTCCAGGGGCAGCGAGGGGGCTTCCCGGGGATGGGTGCGCCGGGCCAGATGCCGCCTCCCCCGCCGGCGAACTTCTAGGATAGAATCGCCTCGTCCCTTACCCGACCTCGCTGATGGGCTCGCACCGAAATCTCGCCTTCCTCCTGTCGTTTCTCGCCGCCGCGGGATGTGCCCGAGGCCAGGAGAGCACCGAGGCTACTCCGCCCGAGGCGCTCCTTTCGGACCTCGATCACCCGGAGAGCTTCCAGTTCGACCCGGCGACCGGCTGGTATTTCGTCTCCTGCATCGTCGGGAAGCCGGGCGAGAAGGACGGGAACGGGGAGGTCGTCCGGTTCAGGCTCGCCGAGGACGGGAAGCCCGTCGACGTTCGGCTGGACTTCGTACGGGGAGGGAAGAACGGCGTCACTCTCCACGCCCCCAAGGGGATCGCGTTCGACGGGAGCCACCTCTGGGTGACCGACGTCGACCACGTGCGTGCCTTCGACAAGGAGACCGGGGCCCCGGGGCCGCAGATCGAGATTCCGGACGCGAAGTTCCTGAACGACCTCGTGGCCTCTCCCGATGGGGCGTTCTATGTGTCCGACACGATGGAGGGGAAGATCTTCCGGGTCGAGCCGCACGACGGGGGGCGTGTATCGGTCTACTCCGAGGAGGAGCGGCTCGCAAACCCGAACGGCCTCGCCCTCGATCCGGGCGGCTCCGGCCGGCTCCTCGTCCTCACCTGGAAAACCGGAGAGCTCCTCCAGGTCCACGCGAACGGGACGACCGGGCTCCTCGTGAAGCTCTCCGAGGGCGGCCTCGACGGAATCGTCTGGCTCGAGGGCGCGTGGTATGTGACCGACTACAAGGCGGGGAAGGTCCTTGTCGCAGGCGAGGCCGGGCCGCGTGTGATTTTCGAGGGCAAGGCCGGACTCGCCGATCTCGGCACGGACGGGAAGCGGCTCCTCGTCCCCTCCATGGAGGAGGGGAAGGTCTTCCTCCTCTCCCCGGAGTAGGTCTCGTGCAGGCCGGAAGCCGCTTCCTCGGGCAGATCGCGGTCGAGCTGGGGCACCTCCGGCCGGAGGAACTCGAGCTCGCGCTGGAGCTCCAGAACCGCTTCCGCGCGGCGGGGAAGACCTACCCGCTGGGCGACATCCTCCTCGACCGCGGCTTCTTGACGAGGGAGCAGCTCGACCTTGCCATCGCTCGCCAGCGCGACGGCGAGGCCGACGCCGCGGCCATGAGGGTCGGCGACCTCATCGTGTCCAACGGTCTCGCGACGCAGGCCCAGGTGGACGAGTGCCTCGCCCAGCAGAAGCAGATGTACGAGAACCAGGGGAAGCGGGTTCCCCTCGCGACGCTCCTCCTCAAGAAGGGCTACCTCGACCAGCAGCAGAAGAACGCGCTCCTCCGACTCCAGGAGCGGCTCGCTCGTGCGAAGGGAGGAGGCGCGGCGCCTCCGGCCGAGCGGCCCGCGGCCGCGCCGCCTCCGGTTCCGCCTCCCGCGCCTCGGGCCCGCGAGATCGGACTGAAACCGCTCGAGGAGCCGGCCCCGCTCGATCTGGGAAGCGCCTTCGACGACGAGGACGAACCGGCCGCGCCGGCGAAACCCGCCGCGACCGCGACGCTGCCTCCGGCCCGCGCCGCGGCATCCGAGCTCGGCCCCGCTCCGCGTGCGATCCGTCCCGACTCCAAGGTCACGACGAGCGGCCTCGCATTCCAGCTCTTCGAGGACGAGAAGAAGTGCGACCATTGCGGGGAGATCATGCTCCGGTCTGGGACGCGCTGCGGCCAGTGCGACGCGAAGTACTGCCTCGATTGCCGGGTCCACATCGGGCACGTCCTCGTGGACTACTGCCCGCGCTGCCTCCTCGCCCACGAGACCCACCGGTCGCGGAAGCAGGTCGAGTCCGCCGCCGCGGCCCGAGCCGCGGCCGCCAAGCGCCAGACCCGGATCGCGCTCTGGGTCTCGATCGGAGTGGTGGCGCTGGTAGGGATCGTGCTCGCGATTGCCGTCCTCTCGTGAGAAGCCGCGCGACGGGAACCGCGCTCCTGGTATTCGTCGTTCTCGCGCTCGCCGCGCGCGCGGACGAAAGACCCCTCGGCGACCCGCGGCTCCTTCTGGAAGGCCCGGGGCCGGTGATGGCGCTCGCGTTCCGTCCCGGCACGGGGGAGTTAGCGGCCGGAAGGGGCGACGCGCTCCTGGAGACCGTCCTCATCCCGCCGGAGGGCGGCGCCGCGAAGCCTTTCGCCGGCCATTTTCGGACCGTTCACGCGCTCGCGTGGAGTCCCGACGGCACGCTCGTCGCGGCGGCGGGCCCGGGGCGCGTCTCCCTTCTCTCCGGGATGAGCCGCCGGCTCGTCGCGATCCTCGCGACCGAAACGCCCGACGAGGAGAGGAGTTTCTACGCCGTCCACTTCTCCGCGGACGGGGCGGCGATCATCGCGGCCGGCGGGGCACACGACGCGGGCGAGGTCCACCAGTTCGACCTCCCCTCGCTCGCCGCGCGGCGGCTCCTGGTCCTCCCCGGGGACCCTGCCGGCGGGGACTCGCGGGTCTACGGCCTCGCCGAGACTCCCGGGGGGGAGCTCCTGGCGGGCGCGACGGGCGACCTCTTCGCCCTCGACCCTGCGTCGGGAGAGATCCGCCGCCGGATAGACCTGCCGCCGGTCTTCCATCGCGACATGGGTCTATCGAACCGAGGGGACCGGCTCTTCCTCTCGACCTGGGAAGACGCCGGGGCAGAGTCCGGGGAGCTCGAAACAGGTCCCACCGTGGTGGACTTTCCCGGCGGTAGCGTCCGGCGCCTTGCCGGCGTGGCGGAGGTCACGGCCGACCGCGGGGCGATCTCGCCCGGCGGTCGCTGGGGGGTCCTCGGGACCCGTGAGGGCGAGATCCTCGTCTTCGACCTCGCCTCGGGGCGGCTCGTCCAGAGGGCCAGGATCGGGTCGCCCGTCACCGCACTCGCCTTCGCGGCGGACGGCGCCTCGCTCGCGGCGGGAACGGTCTACGGGGAGATCCACCTCTTCCCGCTTTCGCCCGCCGACCCCGGCCCACCGGGCGCGCCCTCGCCTTCGCCCGCCGTCCTTCCCGCGCCGGATCTGCCGCCCGCTTCCGACCTCTCCGGCGAGGGGCGGGCCAGGGTCAGGGTCGAGGACCGATGGGTCGAGGCCTTCGACGAGGGCGGCCGTCCCGCGATCGGGCCTGCGGCACTCTTCCTTCCCGCGCTCGAAGCCGAGGGCGGAGACCGCGCGGCGCTCGTCCTCGACTACCTCACCGAGTGGGGGGAGAAGGGCGAGACCCTCCGCGCGAGCGGCCTCCCCCGCGCCGAGGCCGAGCCGCTCGCCCGCTACCTCGCAGAGCAGTCGGCGATCGAGGACGAGGCGGTCCCGGTCTCGCTCGAGGACCTCTTCGCGGATCCCGCCCGCTTCGACGGCAAGAAGATCCGCCTCGCCGGCGTCCGCGCCGCCGTCGAGTTCGAGGGGAACACGCTCTCGCTCGCCGGGAGCGATCGAACCTTCTGGCACACGCTCGGCGGCGACACCGGGACCTTCGAAGTCGCCGCGGAGGGGATTCTCCTCGCCCGCCCGGGCCTCCGCTACGGCCACATGGGATTGAACGACGGCGTCTGGGTCGTGACGAGGGAGATCGAAAGGAAAGCGGTTGAGGGGCGGTAGAACTACTGTCCCCGCCGCTCGCGGCCGGGCTCGGGCGGATCGCGGAGGTCCTCGAGTCCGGGAAGGGTGTGTGGGTTCTGGAGATTCCGAGCCAGGTTTTCCGGAAATCCTGGACCTGTCAGGCAAGGTTCGGACTGCATCGCGTTCGCCGGGGTGACAGGCCGGACGCCGCACCCGTCGCGCGACTCGCCAGCCTATCGGCATCCTAGCCAGGTGCCGGCCGACAGCGGACGTGACACGTCCTTTTCTTACAGCACCTTACGGCAGCTTGAAGTCGAGCGCCCGAGGTCGGCCCTGAACTTGCTGTCGGTTTCCCTGCGTTGCGGTGATAAGAACTGCAGCGCCACGTCGAAGGATGTGGTAGGAGGAAAACGATCATGAAGAAGAACTTCATTGCCTGCGTCACGCTCCTTCTTTCCCTCACCGGGCTTGCCTCGGCCCAGTCTAGGCTCAGCGCGGCCCAGCACCTCAGCGACGGCGGCCAGGAAAGCGGCTTCAATCCGCAGGTTCAGAATCCCTGCACCGATAGTCCGTACGTCCAGATCGCCCCGCCGGTGCACTCGCACGGCTCACGGAATCTCGGGTTGTGCCCGCACGGGAATCGCGTCTGCGGGTACGCCTGCAATGCCCAGCCTGCCTGGCAAGCGCCCGCGAACCGAAGCTCCTGTCCGCACGGGAATCGCGTCTGCGGGTACGCCTGCAATGCCCGGCCTGCCTGGCAAGCCCCGGCGAACCGAGGCTCCTGTCCGCACGGGAACCGCGTCTGCGGGACTTCCTGCAAACCGCTCGTCAGGCCGGCGCCCCGACCGGCGCCACGGCCGTACACACCGAGGCCCGGTTCGTGTCCGAACGGGTTCATCAACCACGACATCTCGGGTTGCGTAAACTACCCTACGTGCCGGAGACGGATGGGCCTCTCGTCCACATCCGCCTCGCCGGGCGTGCCCGCCCGGAATCAGAGGATCATCTTTTTCGAGAGCGACCAGGTCGCCCCTGCCACGCGGCCCACGGCCCCCCTGAAGATGGAGGTCAAGCCCCTTCGAGCCGAGGACCGCCTCGCCGAGGTCCTCGAGCGGGCACTCGCCCTGGAGAAGACGGGCCGGCTCCTCGACGCGGTCGAGAGCTTCAGCTGGGTCGAGCGCCACGGCAAGTCGAACGGTGCACCCGAGGCGAAGCAGGCCCGGGATGCTCTCGATCGCATCAACGCCGATCCAGCAGCGCGAGCACGTCTCGAGGAGGAGGTCGTCAAGCGCGAGATCGGCATCCTCATGGGCTGGGCGCGGACCCACGAGGGGATCGGCAAGCTCAAGGAGGCCCGCGGGTACTATGAGCGCATCGTCATCGAGCACCCGAATCGCCCCGAGGCGGCCGAAGCCGCGCGGGCGATCGAGGAGATCGACAGCCGAGGCCCCTGATCGACTCGACGCGCCCGATCCCGATCTGTGCCCGGGGGCTGCCTCCACTGGGTGGCCCCCTCGGCCTCGCCGAGACTCCCGGGGGGGGCTCCTTCGAAGTCACCGCGGAGGGGATCCTCCTCGCCCGCCCGGGCCTCCGCCACGGCCACCTCGGGTTGAACGACGGCGTCTGGGTCGTGACGAGGGCGATCGAGTGGAAGGCGGTCGAGGGGAAGTAGAACTACCGTCCCCGCCGCTCGCGACGCCGGGGGGTCGCCTCGGTCTTGAGGTACATCCTGTAGCCCCCCTTCCACACCACGACGAAGGGATCGGTGAACTGCTTCCCTTCCGGGGCGCGGAGGCGGACTCCCGGCTCCCGCTCCCAGGAGATCCCGTCCCGGGAGACGAAGCTCGCGACCGCGTTTTCCGTGTGCGCTCGCTGGTCGAAGGCGTAGAGCCGGAACCGGCCGTCGCCGAGCGCGACCGGCGCCGTCGTCCCCCAGTCCCGGGGCCCGAGATCCTCCAAGAAGCGGAAGGAGGTCCCGTCGTCCGAGCGGGCGATCCTCGTCCCGCCCGCCCGGAGGCTGAAGACGTACATGAGCCAGGCATCCCCGCACCGGAAAACGTCCGGGTCGACGAGACCCTCGGCGCGGATCACGACCCCCTCCTCGACGAACCGGATCCCATCGGTCGAGACGGCGGAGTGGATCTCGTGCTCCTCGTTCTCCGCGATCCGCCCGGCGCCCTGCGAGAAGTAGTAGAGGCGAAACCGTCCGTCCGGGAGGAGGACGATCGACGGGTCGAGCGCCCGCTCGTGGGTCCTCCCCTCGATCGAGAGGCCCTGCTTCTCGAAGGAGACGCCGTCGGTCGAGACGGCCACGTTCGCGGACTCCCACTTCCCGGGCCCGACGTCCGCCGCGTCGACGAAGTAGAGGAGGACCGCCCCATCCGACGGGCGGACCACGGCGCAGGGGACCGACGCGTGCTCGACCCGGACCCCCTCGTCGAGCGTCCATTCCAGACCGTCGGCACTCGACGCGGAGAGGATGACGTGCCCGTACGGGCCGCTCTGGGCGCGCGCGGCGGCGCCCGCGAGCGCGAGGAGGGAAAGAAGGAGCATGCCCCACATCGCGCTCTCGCGCAGGCGGTGATCGAGGTTCGCGAGCCTCATCCAGTCTTCTTCATCGCTCTCTCTCCGTGCCCGATCCGTCGCCCAGGAGCTCCGCGATCCTTGCCTCGAGCTCGGCCGCGGGGGTCGCCGGCTCCCCGCCGGAGCGCGACGACTCGTGCGCCTCATGGAGCTGGAGGAGGAGCGCGAGCGCGCGGAGAACCTCGCTCGCCCGCTCGGGGGCCCGCTCGCCCGACGCGAGCCGGCTCGCGAGCGAGAGGCGCGCGAGGACGCGACTCGTCCAGTCGCCGGACCATCCCTGCCAGTCGGCCTCGGCGGGGTTCTCGGCGACCGTTTTCCGGAGCTCGGCAAGGAGCGCACCGGCGAGGGCGGCCTCGTCCTCGACGAGGCGAGCCGCGGCTTCTTGTCCGGCGAGACGCGTGGAGAGGAGCTCGACCTCCCGGGTGGCGGTCTCCTCGATCTTCTCTTCGGGCCGGCCCTCGGCGAATCCGAGGCGGATGGTCCGGGCGAGCCAGGACGAGGCGAGCGCCGCCAGGGCGCGGTGGATGGCAAGGGCGTCCGGGTGGGGAGGGAGCCGGCTCGCCGCGAGCTGGTGGGCCCGAAGGTTCGCGAGCCATTCGCCGGAGAAGGATTTAAAGGAGGGGAGATCGGCGGCCTGAATCTCGCGCAGCTCGCGGTGCCGGAGGGCGAGAGCTCCCGCGAGAAGAAAAATCGCCCGGCCGGCGGCCGTCGAGGGGGTTGAGTCGTCCGGCGGGACCGCGGCACGCTCCCGGGCGAGTTCCGCGAGAACTCCGGCCTGGGCGACTTCCGGACTGAGATTGGGCTCGAGGGCGAAGCCCTCCCGCGCGAGGAAAACGAGGATCCGGTCGAGCTCCTCCTCGAAGCGCTCCATGGACGCTGGGGAGTCGAGCCAGGGGGCCCCGAGGAGTTCGCGCAGCGTCCGCCGGGCCTCCCGGAACGGGGTCTCGATCGCCGCGAGGTCGGCGTCGGGCGCGGAGATCGTCTCGGCCATCCGGTCGGCGAGCGCCACGATCTCCTTCTCGAGGGCGGGGTCCGGCCCGGCGCTGGTCCGGGCGGCCCGAGCCTCCTCCTCGAGCAGGCGCCGGCCTTCCCCCGCGAGGTAGCGGAGGATCTCGACCGCGGACTCGATCTCCTCCCGAGCGCGCTCGACCTGGGCGGCGCGTTCCTCGGGCCGGTGCTCGAACGATGTCTCCTTGGCGATCCGTTCGAACGCCCCTCCGATCCGCTCCGAAACCTCGGCGGGCTGCCCGGCCGCCTCGATCTCGGCGCGGACGCGATAGGTCCCGGGGAAGAAACGCCGCGGGAAGGGCCCGATCTCGGCGAAGAACTCCCCGTTCTCGAAGAAGGTGTGGCGGCTCGCCACAGGTCCGAGAGCCGAGAGAAGGACGACGCGAACGACCGTGCCGTCGGGCAGGCCTCCCGCGCCGCCGACCCTCACCTTCTCTCCCTCGCCGGCTCGCTCGGCGACGGCCCCCAGACGGAGCGCGCCGCCCGCGTCCTGCCAGGTCGGGCTGTCCGCGGAGGACGGCTCGCCTTCCCCGGAATCGCCGTCCGGGATCAGCACCGGCCGGCCGCCGTCCTTCATCGCCTCGTACTCCTCGCGGGTGAGCCACTCCCCGCCCGCGTAGACGAGCCCGAGCCGCTCCGCGGCCTCGCTCGCGAGCTCGGTTTCGAGCTCGCTCCCGGAGAGCCAGCGTCCGTTCCGGTAGACCCGTCCCTCGCGCATCTGGCGGTTCGCCCACTCGACCTCCTCGAGCCGCCGCTTCTCGCCCGGCGCGACCCATCTCTCCCCGTGCCGCACGAGGCCCTTTCTCTCCATCGCCTCGTCGAAGGCAGCCCGGGTCGCCTCTGGGTCGTCCTCGCGCGCCACGGCCGGCGGGTTCAGCCCTTCCGAGGGCTTCTCCTCTTCCCCCGCCAGGATGGCGAAGAGCCCAACTCCCAGGACGATCGCGACCGCCGCGGCGGAGGCGATCAGGGCTTGCCGGCGCGAACGTACCGGGGCGAGGTCGACTGGTTCGCCCGGCCGCCCGCCGGCCTCCCGTTCGACGCGCCGAGTCTGGAGCGAGAGCAGGCGGGCGAGGTCCGCCTTCGCGATCGCTCCGAGCTCGACCAGGATCGCGCCCACCGGCCGCTGGAGCCGGCTCCGGGCGAGCTCCTTCTGGATAGAGAGCGCGGTCTCCAAGGCCTTCTCGGTGATGAGGCCCCGCTCCAGCGCGAGCTCGCCGATCCTCGGCCCCTTCGCGGTGGAGAGGACCTCCACCCGCTCGCGGCGCGTGGAGATGGCCATCCGCTTCTCCTGCTCCTGGTGGACGATCCCCGTCTGCTCGCGCGAGAGGTACTTGAGCTCCTCGAGGACCTCGTAGAGACGCTTCGCGACCTTGTGGCGCGCGTAGACGGTCTGGATGGAGTGCGCGTCCTGGATCTGGAGGCGCCCCACCATCTCCGTCGAGAGCGCGATCGCGGCGAAGACGCGGTCCTCCGGATCCGCTCCCGGCAGGAGGAGCCTCCGAGACGTCGATTGCGGCCCGGTCGCGAGCGTCAGTTCCTCGGGCGTGGCCGGCACCTCGGGCTCCTCTGGCGGGAGCGCCTGTCGCCGCGTCGGCGAGAGGAACATCTGGGTCGTCTCCCGGAGGCGCGTGCGGATGGCGCGTGCCGCGTCGATCGACTTCTTGTCCGCCCAGCCCCGCTCGATCAGGATGTCCGGCAGCTTCATGTCGAGCCCTTGGCTCCGCAGGACGTCCTGGATGGCGAGCGCCTCCAGGACCTGCTCCTGGGTGACGAGCCCGTTCTGGATCAGGACCTTCTCGAGCTTCGGGATGACGACGGGCGCGGGCTCCTCCTCGGTCCCGATCGTCCGGATCGCCTTGGCGATCGCGAGGATGTTCGCGACGAGCGACTGGTTGGTGAGGTAGCCTTTCTCGTAGAGGATCTTCCCGATCGGCTGCTCGTCCCCGGCCAGGGCGCGTTCCTCCTGGAGGGCGAGGCACTGGGCCGCCGCTGCCTCGGGGACGAGGCCGATCTTCACGGCGAGAGCGGCGAACTCGCGATCGACGTCCGACGACAATCCTCACTCCAGGCGGGCGAGCTCGATCCGGATGACGGGCTCCTCGGATTCGCTTGCCTCTCCGGGGTCGCGCGAGCGCTCCGGGTGTTCGGGGGCCGTCACCTCGGCGACCTGGTCCGCGTAGCCGGGTTTGGTGACGGTCACACGATACAGCTCGCCCGCCTGGCCCGTGAAGCGGAATCGGCCGAGCTGATTCGTCCGGACATCCCGGAAGAGGGGACGGCCGCCGGTCTCGATGTCGAGCTTCGCGCGGGGGACTTCCTTGCCGCTCCCCTTCTCCACGACTAGAAGGACGATCACGACGGGCACCTTGGAGGCGTCAGGCTGCTGCGAGCCGAGCCCCCCCCTCTGGCCGCGGCCGTGGGCTGCGCCTCCGCGCGGACCGGGGAGGCCCATGGGCCCGGAGCCGCCCAGGTCGGGCGCACCCTCGCCCCGGACGTCGCTCCCGGGCGGCGGGACCGCGGGGACCCCGCCGGGGCCCTCCGGGAGCTCGCCCGGGAACGGGATGTCGGCCCCCGGGCTTCCCTGGCCCTGGCCGGGTGGGGCGCCGGGATCGGGCGGCTCTCCGCCTCCGCCCCCGCCGGGGAAGACGTACTCGCCGTCTCCGGGCTCGCAGCCGGGCGGGACGGCGGGGTCGCCGCCGCCGGGTCCATCCTCGGGGCCGTCCTGGGGGTCGTCCTCGAAGAGCGCGAGCACCTCGTGCACGGGGACCTCCGTCTCCCACCGGACGATCTCTGGGGGCGTCACGAAGAAGATCGTGACGTCGTCGAGAGAGGGGGACGCGAGGAGCGGCTCGACGCCCTCACGCGCGGTCTCCTCGAAGCGCGCCCGGTACCTTACGGGTCCGTTCGCGACGAGGTCCACGCGACTCCCGGCCGGGTCGTCGAGGACCGGGCTCCAGACGCTCCCGACCTGGACCTCCATCCGGATCCGGCCGCCCGGGACCTCCGCGGGAACCCGCTGGGTCCAGGCGATTCGCGCGACTCGCGCGGCGGGCGGGAGGCCGGTCCCGGTGGTCCAGGGGCAGGCCTGGGACGTGAAGGTCGCGTCGCCGCCATTGTAGTAGCGCCCCAGCCGGTAGATCTCCCCGGCGATCTGGGACGGCGAGTACTCGGGGTAGAGGGTAAGTTCGTCCACCGTCGCGTCCGCGGAGTTCGTGCCGCCGATCAGGGCTCCGGAGCGCCCGCCGAGCGAGAAGAGGTTGTTGTCCGCGGTGATGTCGTCGCTCGGGAACGCGGCGCGATTCTGCCAGTTCGTGTACCAGCCCTGCCGGTACGAGTTCGGGTCGGCATTGACGAGGATCTCGATCGCGCCGCCGTAGTCTTCCGAGTCGAAGTCGTAGGAGACCGTGACGAGTTGCCACTCTCCGGCTTCGCCGCTGAAGGCGCGCATCAGGACCCGCTCGAGCTCGCCGTCGTGCATGTGATAGAGGCTGTGGGCCGCCTCGAACTGGAACCCGAGGAGCGGGGTTCCCCAGCCCCAGGCCCCGACCTGGAAGCTCTGGGTGATGTTTGACGCGCGGGTCGAGGTCGCCTCGAAGAACTTGTGCGTGGACCAGGAGGCCGTGGTCGCCGACCAGTTGGGTTTCACCCAGAAGGCGATCGTGCCCCGGCGCCCCCCCATGTTGCCGGCCCCTCGGTACGAGGGCGTACGGCCCTCTTCGCAGTAGCCGCCGTCCGGGTACAGGTTCCCTCGCACGGCGGGCTGGAGCAGGTCGCCCGCGGTCGGACCGCCCGCCGTGTCGGGGAAGGCGGCCGAGGTCCCGCCCGCCTCCTCGGCGTCGAAACCGTCCTCGAAGCTCGCCCGGAAGGAGCGGGGAACGCCCACCGAGGGGCTCTGGTACGTCGCGAGCAGCATCGCGCCGTCCTCGACAGAGGCTTGCGGCAGATTCCCGATGGCGGGCTGCGGGTACGTGACGAGCGTCCGGCCTCCCGAGACCGGCGCCGCCCCGGAGCCCGGCGCGCTCGCCGTCCCCGCGGCGAAATCGGCCTGCGTCGTCTCCCGCCAGACCCGCTGGGTGCGCACGATCGCCCGCACGCCGTGCCGGGCGATGAGCTCGCCCGACTCCGAGTGGACGTACCCCATCGAATCGATCTGGAAGGACCCCATCGGCCAGAAGCAGAACTCGGTCGTCCAGGCCGTGAGATCGCTCTTGTCCATCTCCAGGCGAAACGCGGCATCCGGATTGAACTTCACGAACCGGGTGTTCGGGTTCGCGTTGGCCTTCAGCGCGGCGACCTGGTTCGGCCAGAGAAAGGGCCCCGTACCGGGGCGCGGGATGAAGCGGACGCGCTGGACCCTCGTCCATGTGGTGAGCGGGTATCCCCACTGCCGGCCGCCGGCCCAGGTGTAGACCCAGCCGTAGGTCCACGTCGACCCCTCCGGGATGTAGGTCCCTTCGGGGAACTCGAAGGCGATCTGGCGGATCGTCCCGGTGTAGAACTCGATCGTGAAGCCCCACCAGCTGAAGCGCCAGGCGAGCCGGCGGTCCCCCGAGATTCTCATCCCTTGCGTCGAGGTCCCGGCAAGGACATCGAAAGTCCCGAGGGGAAGGTTGGGGATGCCCGGGTACGTGAGGTTCGTCACGTTCCAGCCGCGGTCGTAGAGCATCGCCGCGCTCTCCGCCGAGCCCACGCGGGTGTAGACGGTGGAAAGACCGTTCGTGAATCGCGGGCGGATCGTGCGAGCGTCGAGGAACGCCTCGAACTGGTCCCAGGTCCGGAACGGGCCGGCATAGGACGGCGCACCCGGAGCGGTGGGGTCCGTCTCGCGGTTCTCCACGATCTTCCGCGCGAGGCTCCGCGCGGTCTCGAAGTCGATCGGCTGCGACGGCTTCTGCGCCCACCGGGCCGTGCTCTGCCACCAGGACGGCTCACGAGTCTTCACTTCTTCGTTCCCTGCCACGCCCGCGAGCACCGCGGTCAGGACCTCCTCGCTTGCGGTGTTGAGGTCCACGGGCGCGCGCGGCTCCATGTCGAGCCGCCCCGGGAGCCAGCGCGTGTCGTACTCGACGCCGGCGGCGGGGCGCGAGGCGGGATCGGGCGGGCGGATCACCTTCTCGTCCACCCAGGAGTCGATCGTGACGAAGGGATCGAGGCGCTCGAGGTCGTCCTCGTCGAGGATCCCGCCCGGGACGCCCTGAAGGTCCTCAACGCGGGAGAACCGGCGCTCCGGGAGCGAATTCCGGTACGAGACGATCCGCGCCCCGTCGCCCGGACGCACCGGCGGATCGGCCGGGTCGATCGCGGCCCCGAGGGTGTCGAGGATCCGCGCGAGCGATTCCTCGCCGGCGTTGAGGTTCACCATCGACTGCGTGTGGCGCACCGCCACCGCGTACGATTCCCAGAGCCGGCCTCCGGCGGAGCCGTGGATCGGGGCGGTGTCTGGATCGACACCAGCGGCGACGAGGGCTTCTGCTGAGGGATAGCGGAGGATGCCTGAAACCGTTGTGCCATAGAGGTCGGCCGGGCGATCCGGGCCGGCCGGGTCGAGGCCGTAAGGGGCGAACAGGCCCTGGTCGTCGCCCGTCGCGATCGCGTCGCGGATCCGGGCGAGCGCGAATTCGACCCCGCTCTCGGCAGAGAGCCGTGCCCTCGCGTTCACCTGGTGCTCGCCCCCCGCGGCCCGCTCGAGCCGCATCAACCGGCTGAACGAGACGGCAAGCAACAAAAGGACCGCGAGAAGCACGATTGTGACGACGAGCGCGGCCCCCCGCGAACGAAGTTTGCGGTTCTCTAGCCCCACCATGACCCTCTCCTTCCGCCCGGCTCGGACGCCTCCTTCCTCGTCAGGGGGAGGGGAACAACCCCCTCCCCCTTCCTACCGCCGGCACTCCCCTTGCGAAGCAAGGGTCGTGCCAGCGGCCCCCTCCTTAAAGGGAGGGAGGGGGGCCGCGAACCAGGCGCCTAGATTCTGGGCTGTGGAGGCCGGATGGTCAAACCGTAAGATCTCGCTTTCCTGGCGGCCTGGCCCCCCTCTCCTCGCCGTGGCCCGGCTACGGCCAGCACCGCAGAAGTGCCGCCGCCGCGAGCCCCGCGACGGGAGGTTCCTTGGTAGGGCTCTTCTTGGGGGCTGTGAGGGAATAACTGCTACATTCGGCCGGCTGCGGCGCCGCCAGGCTGCGTTGCGCCTCCTCAACAACCGACTCCGTTAGGTTGTTTCGTCGGCGCGCCTTGCCTGGCGGCGCCTCGCTCGGCCTCGGTGTTGACGCATTTATTTCCT
>JACQVV010000265.1 GCA_016209595.1 Planctomycetota bacterium | reverse complement strand
GCCACAGAGGACACCGAGGACGAACCCGGACTGGTTCGCCTCTCTGTGATCTCTGTGACCTCTGTGGCTTTCTGGTGGGGGTCCCACTGGCCGCCGAATCTTCGCGCGGCGCGACGATTTTCGGAAGTAGTAGATCAGCTCTCGTCCTGCGGGACACCCCCACCCGGGTCCTTGCAGGCCGGGAGGGTCTGCCGAAAGGGGCGAACGCCGCGCCAGCGACCCCCACCCTCTTTCCCGAAGCCGTCGGATTGGCAGATTCGATGGGTTCTGTGGGCGCCTGAACGGTTACCGTCCGCCCGCGCCCATCGTCGTGGACGACTCCCAGGTCCGCCACCAGGAGACCCTCCAGGTCAGTTTCCTCTCCTCGACGAGCTACAGAGTGGACGGCAGCGTCTCGGGGCTGATCGAGCCGGGAGCCATCTACACCTCGGGAGTGCCGATCCAGGTCGCCGGAGTCGAGTTCACGCTGTCCGGCCCGGCCGCAGCCGGCGACCTCTACAGGATCGATGTCGTCTCGACGGGGCGGGCGGTCGACGACGCCATCGACCGGATCCTCCGGGTCCGCTCCGATCTCGCCGGCGCCTTCCGCCAGATCGAGAACGCCGGCGACGCCGACGACGCGAATCTCACCGAAAGGACGGTGGCACTCTCGGACCTCGAGGATCTCGACGTCGCGTCGGAGATCGGGGATCTGAGCCGGAACGAGATCCTCCGGCAGGCGGAGTTCAACGTGATCGGGCAGATCCAGTTCGCCAGGGACCGGGTGCTCGAGTTCCTGCGAAGGGTGCTGGTCGAGGGGGCGTAGGCGAAGGGCCCCGGCACCCCGACGGCCTTGACTAGCCGACCTGGTTGAACACGCCCCGCCCGCTGTAGAGGTGCCGGCCGCACCGGTCGAAGACGTCGTAGGTGACGGTGATGCAGGGGAAGCAGCCGGGCTCCATCTGCGCGCGGACCCTGTAGTACAGACCGTTGTTCACGTGGCCCCAGGTCGCCACGCCGCCGGTCATGCGACCGTTCCGGATCTCGAATCCGTCCCAGGTGCCGTAGATCCGCGTGCGGGAGCAATCGGTCCCGATCTGGATCCAGGAGTCGTGGGCGTGGTCGCCCCGATCGTTCGTCCACCCCAACGTTGCATTTCTGATGTAGGGCGGGGGCTTGTCCCCCGCCGCGTCCGGGCCGGGACAAGCCCGGCCCCTACATTCGGATGTCGGTTGCCGGGCGACTCCGCGCGTGGACCGCGCCCGAACGATCCTCTCAGGATGAGAGGGCTACCTCGGCGAGGTCCGCCAGAGGCGCACCTGGTGCACCCCGCCGGGCCCGACCCCCGATGTCGCGAGAACCTCACCGAGCGGATCGAAGACCGCATCGAGGACCTGCCCCCGCGGCACTTGCAGAGAAAGGAGCACCTCGTGGGCAGCCGGATCCCAGACGAAGAGCTCCCCCGACGCGCCGAACGCGCCCCCCACCGAGACGAGGCGGAGGCCGTCAGGGGCGTAGCTCAAGGAAAGAACGGGCGCTCCGTGGCCGGCCAGGACTCCGAGTTCCTGACCCGTGCCGGGGTCCCAGAGCCGAACGGTCCGGTCCGCGCTCCCGGAAGCGAGGCACGTTCCCTCGGGGGAGAAGGCAAGGGCATGGACGGGTCCCGCGTGGCCGCGTAGAACCTGGATCGTCTCCCCCTGAGACTCGTCCCGCACGATCACGACGCCATCTTCCCCTCCCGTAGCGACGAGTCCGCCGACCCGATCTACCGCCAGGGAGAGGACCACGCCCTCGTGCAGGACAACGGGCGGGCGAGAGGGCTCCCGGCGCCGCCAGTTCCAGGCCGCGAGCGTCCCGTCCGCCCCGGTCGCATAGAGAATCTCCCCGGAGGGCGAGAAGGCGACTCGCTCCAGGGTTCCCGGAGGCCCGTGGATCTTCGACACCGTCTCTCCGGTGGCGACGGCGCGGACCAGGATCAGCCCGTCGCTTCCCCCGCTGGCGAGGAACCCTCCGTCCGGGGTGTACGAGACCGCCGTGACCTCGACCTCACGCCCGCCGACGGAACGAGCAGGGTCGGTCCCGGAAGGGTCGAGGAGGAGAACCTCTCCGCCTCCTTCTTTCGACCCGTCTCCCTCGGACTCCGATTCTGCTCGGGTTCCCGCCGCGAGTTCCTTGCCGTCGGGTCGGAAGGCAAGCGACCGGATGACATCCCAGCGGGAGACCAGCGGCCTGGGCTCGAGGCTTGCATCGGCGTCCCAGATCCGGATCGTGCCCCCGACGTCTCCTGAAGCGAACAGACGGCCGCCCGACGCGAAGGCCACGCACCAGATAGCTTCCTCGTGGCCCCGGAAGACTTCCGACTCGTCGCGGTCCCGGTATCCGAGATCCCAGAGCCGGAGGGTCCGGTCCCAGCTTGCGGAGACTGCTCGATTCGTGCTGGGCTCGAACGCGACCATGCCGACGATCGCCGAATGGCCGGACAGGAACCAGGGGGTCCCGGTCTGGTCGCCCTCGCGGGGACGGACGAAGAGAGTGGGAGCGCCTGCCTGCACCAGCGTGGACCCGTCGTCCGAGAACGCGATCTCGCCCGATGGTCCGGGAGACTCCCAGGATCTGTCCGTCTCGAACGACCGGGCGTCGAGGATCTCCATCCGCCCTTCGAGCGAGACCGCGAGCCACTCGCCGTCTCCCTCGAACGCGAGACCGCCCGGCTGGGAATCCAGCTCCCGCGGGGGCCGCGCGGGCTCGCCCGATCCTGGCTTCCAAAAACGCAGCGTCCGGTCCACGAATCCGGCCGAGACGAGGACCTTTCCGTCGGGCCGGAAGGCGATCGAGGAGATCTCGCCCTGGTGCGCCTCGATCCTGCGCACGATCTCCCCGGACGCCGGGTCGGCCAGGAAGATCGTCCCGCCTCCCCCGGCGGCGGCCACAAGATTGCCATCCGGCGCGACGTCCACGTCGGTCACCGTCCAGTCGATCTGCCATTCGCGCACGAGGGCCAGCCGCTCCACGTCCGAGAGCACGAGCCTCCCGTCGAAGCCGCCCGAGACGAGGCGCTTTCCGTCCGGAAAAAACTTGAGGGAACGGACGGCTCCGTGGTGGACTCGACCCCCAACGAGAGAGCTCCCGCGGCAAACCCTGTCCAGGTGCCTCCACTCCCATCCGCGCAACGCCACGGGACAGGCGTCGAGGAGCTCCGCTGCGCGCGTGACGTTGTTCGCGAGGCACTCGTGATAGGCAAGAGCCACGCGGTTCCTGTAGAGGGTCGCTTCGAGATCCCGCCGGGCGAGAGCTTCCTCTTCCAGCGCGGAGGCCTTCTGGTCCCGGTCCTCTTCCGCTTGCTTCCGCGCCTGGGCCTCGCCCCGCCAGGCGTCGAGGATCTGCTGGAACGAGACGCCCGCCAGGATCGCGGCGATCGCGAGCACGGCGACCACGGAGCTCAGGAGCGCCCGGTGTCTCCTCGCCCACTTGCGAAGGAGCTGCCAGACGCCGTAGCGGGCCGCGGCCAGCGTCCGGCCCTCCAGGAACCGCAGCACGTCGTTCCGGAGCTCCTCGGCGTTCGCGTACCGGTCCTCCGGGCGGTGGGCCATCGCCTTCATCACGACGGCCTCGAGCTCCCATGGGATCGCCCTTCCCGGGGCCCGCTCGGAGGGCGGGAGCAGCAGGCGATCCCTCACCTTGGAGAGGACCTCGTCGCTCGTCTGGCCCTGGTAAGGAGCCACGAGCGTGAGCGTTTCGTACAGGATCGCGCCGAGGGAGTAGACGTCCGAGCGCTCGTCGATCTCGTTCACCCGCCCCTCGGCCTGCTCGGGCGACATGTAAGCCGGTGTACCCATCACCGTCCCGGCCACCGTGGCCCCACTCCATCCCGGAGCCCCTCTCTCTTCTTCTTCATTCCGCAATCCGCAATCCGCATTCCGCAATCGAGCGATCCCCCAGTCGAGAACCTGGACCTCACCGAAGCGCCCGACCATGACGTTGGCCGGCTTGAGATCCCGGTGGATGACGCCGCGACTGTGGGCGAAGGCGATGGCGTCTGCGACCTTGACAAAGATCTGGAGGAGGTCGGCCAGCGACTTCGAGCTCTCGCCGGACGCCACGCCCTTGAGGATGCTGGAGAGCGTCTCGCCCTCCACGCGCTTCATCGCCATGTAGACGCTGCCGTCGGG
>JACQVV010000264.1 GCA_016209595.1 Planctomycetota bacterium | reverse complement strand
GACATCCTGTACGCCTCACCCCTGGCCTCCGCTCCTCCCCGAGGGGGCTTCGCCCCCTCGGCCGGGGGGACCAGAACCCCCGGCGCCATCCTGGCGCTATCCCTGCCTCCCGTGCACGGCGTTCGCGAGGCGAACGCCGCGCACGGGTCCCGGCGAAGCGCGCGCGAGACCTCGCGCGCGAGAAAGGCGAGCCTCGTTCCGCTTCCGCGGAACTCCTCCAGCCCCTCGTTTTGGTAGTAGTCCCAGATCGCGTCCCGCTTCACGGGCAGAGGCTCCGGAAGAGATCCCGGTATCGAGCGGCCACGGGACCGACCGCGAAGAGACGCCGCGTCCGCTCCGCCGCCCGCTCGCCGAGCGCGCGCCGCCGGCCGGCGTCGGCGGCGAGCGAGAGGACCGCCTCGACCGCGCGCTCCCTGTTGCCCGGAGGGAAAAGGAGGCCCGATTCTCCGTCGCATACGGCCTCGCGAGTCCCGTCGACATCGGTTGCGACGACCGCGAGCCCGGCGGCCATCGCTTCCAGGATCACGTTGGCGAGTGGCTCCCAGTGCGCGGTGTGGAGGAGAAGGTCCGCCGCCGCGTAGAGGCGTTCGACTTCCCGCTCGAAGGGCAGGATCCACAGCCGTCCTTCCAGCCCATGGCGCCGGGAGAGGGCATCGATCTTCGATAGGAGCGGCCCCTCGCCCACGAGCACGAAGCGAAGCCGCGGGTCTCTCGCCGCGCACGCGGCAGCGATCTCGACGAAGTCGGCCGGCGCCTTCTGTGGGACCAACCGCCCGACGCCCAGAACGACCACCGCTCCCGCGGGGATCGCGAGCTCGGCACGCGCGGGCTCGCGCAGATCGGGCCGGTGGAACCGGTCCGCGTCCACGAAGTTTCGGATGACGACGACCCGTTCCTCCGGCACTTCGCGCGCAACGAGCTGGTTCCGGATCGCCTCCGAGACGGCGACGACCTTCGTGTTGGCGGTGGTGAACAAACGGTCCACGCACGCGAAGCGCGCCCAGCCCCCCGCCCCCGCCCCGCGCGTCATGTTGATCCGTTCCACGCAGGGGATCCCGAGGCGCCGGGCGAGGACCGCGAGGACCCGGCTCGCGTGGAGGTAGACGAGGTCCGGTCGCTCCGCCGCGAGCCGCCGGGAGAGTCTCGCGAGCCCCCAGGGGGTCCGGGGTGCGCTTCTCGGGAACCGCTCGAAAGGGAGCCCGCGAGACTTCCACTCGCGGGCGAGAGGACCCTCCTCGAAGAGCCAGAGCCGGAAAGAGAACTCGTCGGGCCCCAGCGCGTCCACGAGACGAAGGAGGGACATCTGGCTCCCGCCGAGCTCGGCCGACGTCATGGGCACGAGGACGTTTCTCCTCACCGGCTTCTCGTGAAATAGGCCTGACCCGTGGGAAGCCGGACGAGCCTTTCGCCGGTCGCGCCGAGGAACTCGTCCACCGCGCGCCTCGCTCCCGGGCAGGTCAGGAAGCCGTAGTCGTCGAAGAGGACGATCCCGCCTGGCAGGAGCCGGGGGTGGAAGAAGTCGAGCGCCTCCCTCGTCGGCTCGTAGAGGTCGACGTCCACGTGGACAAAAGCGAACCGGCGGTCGCTCGCCCCCTCGAAGCATGCGGGGATCCAACCGGCGTGCAGGACGACCCACGGGAAGTCGGCAAGGGTGGCGCGAACGAGATCCAGGGGCGCCGCCATGTCCCCCTTCGTCCAGGCCCGGACGCCCGGGCGATCCGGCGCGTCGTGGGTTCCGGGATCGGAGAGGCCCTCGAACGAGTCGAACCCGTGGTGCTGGAATCTCTCGCATCGGGGCATCCGCGCCGCGTAGCGGCAGAGGACGTAGGACCCGAGGCCGCGATAGACCCCGCACTCCGCCGTGTCGGCGTCGAGCCTCCCGAGCGAGAGCAGGAGCTCCTTCGCAACGTAGTAGCGGTCGCTGGGGCCGTGGTCGCAGCGGCGGAGCCCCTCCTCGATGACCTCCAGGAAGTCCGCCTCCAGGGGCCAGGAGAGGAGCTCGTCGGACGACGCCTGGGCGGGGTCGAGCCACCGGAGGACGCGCCGGCCCGCGCGGACGGCGCGCCGGCCCGCGCGGAGCGCGGTCCCTCCGGCCGTGCGGAGCAGGCGGGCGAGCGCGGGGAAGCGGGCCACGCGAACGAGGCTACCGGATGCCATGGGCCGGGGGCAAGCCGCGCCCGGAGGGAGGGTGCATGACCGATATTGCGAGTCGCTTCGCCCTTCGAACTCGCACTCGTCCTCGGGTTCGTTCTCGTTCTCGTACTCGGAGTGTCGCCGAGGGCGCGAGCGTCTGGCGCTTCCGAGGGCAAACAGGCTGGCGTTGGTCGACAAAGGCTACCGATGCGAGCCTCGAATCCGAGTACGACAACGAATACGTGTACGAGCACGACACCGAGTACGAGTACGAGTACGAGGACGACTTCGGCAGACCTGGAATCGTAGTCTCCTATCAAGAACGGTCATGCACCCCCGGAGGGAGGTCTCGAGCTAGTTCGGCCTCCGGAACACGAACTCGTTCGTTCCGTGGCCCAGGGTCGTCCGGAGGCGGACGAGCGTGAAGCCACGGGCGCGGAGGAAATCGAAGACCTCCTCGGGCCTCGCGAACTCGAACGGGTAGCCTCCCACCCAGTCCACGAGGTCGTGCCAGACGGACATCCCGCGGCTCTTCTTCTTGGCGGCCCAGTCGCGGAACGGGAGGGGGTTTTCGAAGCGCGCGAGCCGGGCGAGCGCGGCGCGGAGCTCCCACCAGACGCCGACCGCGAGGACGAGCGCCCAGCGGACGGGGCGAGGAGCGCGGTTGTAGAACCGCTTCAGGGTGCGCCAGCGCCGGCTCACCCCGCCCTGGTCGTTGTAGATCGCGAGGTGGAATTTGCCGCCCGGCCGGACGAGACGGCTCGCGAGCTCGATTGCCCGCCACATCCCGCCGGTGTGGTGGAGGACGCCCCAGGCGTAGATGAGATCGAACGCGCCGAGCGAACGAAGGTACGCCTCGTCCAGGGCCGAGGCTTGCTCGACCGTCCACTCCGGATCGTCCGGGAAGTAGCGGCGCCGGAGCTCCTCGGTGCAGGCGACCGAGCGAGGATCGAAGTCGAAGGACCGGACGCGGGCGCCCAGCCGGCGCGCGGCGAGGCTCGAGAGGCCGCTCCCCGATCCGATATCCAAGAAGGAGAGGCCCCGGAGGTCCTCGACCTCAAGCATCTTGCAGAGGCAACGCTCTGACTCGGCGATTCGCTCGTCGTCGAGACACGCGAGGAAGCTCGCCCAGTTCTCGCCGAACGCGAAGCGCTCGCCGGGCTCGCTCATCGCGGGCATTTGGGTGCGCTCTTGGCCCTCACGGCGGGATTGTATCGACCCGTAGGCCTAGAGCGCCCCGGATCGAGCGGGCGAGAATCGCCATGTCCTCGCGCCGGAGGAGGGCGAGGTCTCTCGCCCGCGCGTGCGAGAGCGCGAGGAAGGCGGCCGCGAGGACAAGCGTGTTGGCGAGATATCCGGCGGAGGCCGCCCAAGCCGCGCCCGCCGCGCCATATTCGGGGACGAGGGCGATGCCCAGACCCACGGCGACCGCAAGGTTCGCCGCGGCGGCGACCGAGACGAGCCCCGGCCGGTTCGAGGCGCCGAGGTAGCTTGTGAGGGGTCCGGCGATCGAGATCGCGACCTGGCCGGTGAGAAGGATCCAGAAGGGATGGAGCGCGGGGCGGAAGGGCTCGCCGAAGAGCGCCGGGAGAAGCCAGGGGGCAGCCGCGGCAAGGACGAGGGCTCCGGCGATCGCTAGCCAGAGGGCCACGCGGCAGGCGAGCGCGACGAGGCGGCTTCGCTCCGGTTCCGGGGAGCTCGCCACGGGGGCCACGATCGCGAGCTTCAGCGCCACGGCGGGGAAGGAGAGCTTCTCGGCGAGCGCCGCGATCGAGTAGATCCCGACCGTTCTCGCGTCGGAAAGGCAGCCGAGGAGGAGGATCCCGATCGAGACGTTCGCCGTGTTGAGCGCCGTGCCGGGAAGGGACCGTCCCCCGAACGAGAGGAGCTCCCGGACTCGCGCTCCCTCCAGGCGCGGCCGCCCGTCGATCGCCCGAAGAGTGGCCGCCGTCCCCAGGAGCGCGCCCGCGGCCGAAGCGGCGAGAAGGGCGACGACCACGCCCCCGACATCAGGCAGCGGGCCCAGCACGAGAGCCAGGACGAGGACCGGGAAGAGGCCGCCGAGACAGAACTGGATCGCGTTGTAGCGACCCATCCGGCCCTCGGAGACGGCGGTGCCGAGCGAGAGGTCGGCCAGAGCGAGGAGCGGCACCCCGGCGAGCGCCCATGGGAACCAGACGGGATCCGCCTCGGGGAAAAGCCCGCCTCGGACGGCGCCGTGAAGGAAGAGCGTGGCGAGGAGCGCGGCTCCCCCGGACGCGGCGAGGATCGCGAGCGCCGCGCCGGCGTAGGAGGGGAGGCATTCCGGCTTTCTTCCGGCGAGGTACTGCACGGCCGATCCCAGGTCGAGCCGGAAGAGGACGGCGGCGAGCGCCGGAGCGAGCAGCGTGACGGTGACGACGCCCTTCTTCTCGGGACCCAGGACCCGGGCGAGCACGATCGCGGAGGCGAATGCCAGGGCGAGGCAAACGAGCTGCGTGGCGAGGGTGGCGAGCGACCTCTTCGCGACGCCCACTATGATGGCCTGTGGGGAGGGGGTAGTTCCCCTCCCCCAGAAGGGGAGGGCGCCGCTGGCACCTGCCGGGCGACGGGCGACGGGGGACGGAACCCCCGAACCCCGAACCCCGAACCCCGTCGCCCGGAAGATGGGGCAGTTCCCCTCCTCCTCACAACGGCGTCGGCCGCCGGGCGAACATGAGCTTCCCGAGAACGGTGAAGAGGACGACCAGCACCACGATGCAGCCGCCGACGAACAAGGGGTTCTCGAG
>JACQVV010000261.1 GCA_016209595.1 Planctomycetota bacterium | reverse complement strand
TTCGAGCCCAGGACGGCGTCAGGGACGGCGTCGCCGTCGATGTCGGCGAGCGCGAGGCCGGACAAGACTGGCACCGGCGTCGTGTGGGCCCACACGAGCGCGCCGGTCCTCCCGGAGACGGCGTGGAGCTTGTAGCCTCTCAAGCGCACAACAGCGTCGGGAACGCCGTCGCCGTCGAGGTCGGCCAGGGCGGGGCTGGAACGGACCGAGTCCCGCGTGTCGTGGGTCCAGAGGAGCGTCCCGGTGCGGCCCGAGACGGCGTGCAGCCTGTGGTCCCACGACGCCACGACGGCGTCCAGCACGCGGTCGCCGTCGAGGTCGGCGAGGGCCGGGATGGAGTCGACGTAACCCGCCGTCTCGTACGCCCACAGCGGCGCCCCCGTCGCCCCCGACACGGCGTGGAGCTTGGCGTCGTACGCGCCCACGACCGCGTCGGGGACGCCGTCGCCGTCGAGGTCGGCCAGTGCGGGGCTGGAGTAGACGTTCCCCCCGCTCTCGTGGGCCCAGAGGAGCGCGCCCGTCCTGCCCGACACGGCGTGGAGCTTTGTGTTATGCGCCCCGACGAGTGCGTCCGGAACGGCGTCACCGTCCAGGTCGGCCAGGGCCGGGCTCGAATAGACCTCGCCCCCCGTCTCGTGGGGCCAGAGGAGCGCTCCGGTTCTCCCGGAGACGGCGCGGATCCTCCTGTCGACCGAGCCCACGACCGCGTCGGCGACGCCGTCGCCGTCCAAGTCGGCCAGCGCGGGGCTAGAGTAGACCGCGTCGCCCGTCGCGCATGCCCAAAGGAGCGCCCCCGTCCTGCCGCTGACGGCGTGGAGCTTCTTGTCGAGGGACCCCACGACCGCGTCCGGGACGCCGTCGCCGTCGAGGTCGGCCAGTGCGGGGCTCGACCAGACGTCGCCCCCCGTCTCGTATGCCCAGAGGAGCGCGCCGGTCCTGCCCGAGACGGCGTGGAGCTTGCCGTCATTCGACCCCACGACCGCGTCGGGGACGCCGTCACCGTCACCGTCGACGTCGGCCAGCGCTGGGCTCGACCAGACTTCGCCCCCCGTCTCGTGCGCCCAGAGGAGCGCCCCGGTCCTCCCCGACACGGCGTGGAGCTTCCTGTCGTTCGACCCCACGACCGCGTCGGGGACGCCGTCGCCGTCGAGGTCGGCGAGACCGGGGCTGGACCACACCTGGCCCCCCGTCTCGTATGCCCAGAGGAGCGCCCCCGTCCTCCCGGAGACGGCGTGGAGCTTCTTGTCACTCGACCCCACGACGGCGTCGGGGACGCCGTCGCCGTCGAGGTCGGCCAGGGCCGGGCTCGACCAGACCTCGTCCCCCGTCTCGTACGCCCACAGGAGCGCCCCAGTCCTCCCCGAGACAGCGTGGAGCCTACGGTCGTTCGACCCCACGACCGCGTCGGGGATGCCGTCGCCGTCGAGGTCTGCCAGCGCCGGGCTGGAGTAGACCCTGCCCCCGGTCTCGTAGGCCCAGAGGAGGGCCCCGGTCCTCCCCGAGACGGCGTGGAGCTTGTCGTCATCCGATCCCACGACCGCGTCGGGGACACCGTCGCCGTCGAGGTCTGCCAGCGCGGGGCTGGACTCGACCCTGCCCCCCGTCTCGTGGGCCCAGAGGAGCGCTCCGGTCCTGCCCGAGACGGCGTGGAGCTTCCCGTCCGCAGACCCCACGACGGCGTCGGGCACACCGTCGCCGTCGAGGTCGGCCAGCGCGGGGCTGGAGTAGACCCTGCCCCCCGTCTCGTATGCCCAGAGGAGCGCCCCCGTCCTGCCCGATACGGCGTGGAGCTTGTCGTCCCGCGACCCCACGACCGCGTCGGGGACGCCGTCGCCATCGAGGTCGGCCAGGGCGGGGCTCGAACTCACCGCGTCCCCCGTCTCGTAAGCCCAGAGGAGCGCCCCGGTCCTGCCCGAGACGGCGTGGAGCTTGCTGTCATACGACCCCACGACCGCGTCGGGAACGCCGTCTCCGTCGAGGTCGGCCAGCGCTGGGCTCGACGTGACCGTGGCGCCGGTCTCGTACGTCCACAGAACCCGCCACTTCTCGAGGAGCCGGTAGCGGCGGATCTCGGGCGCCTTCGCCGAGACCGCCAGCGAATCGGTCCGGGCCGACCACTGCTCCTCGTCCGGGTCGCCCGGGCCGGTCAAGCGCAGATCGTAGCGGCCGATCGGGAGCTTTCGGGCGAGGGGCGCGGTAAACTCGAGCGTCTTCTCGAATGCGCTCCCCGCGGCCTTCTGGCGGATGAGCGTCCCCCAGGCACCCGCGGGAACGACGTGGATCTCGAGCTCCCCCTCGAGGAGGGCCAGCGACCCTGTCCGGGTCGCGACATCGCCTTCGGGGAGGTCGAGGGCCTCGGTCACATCGTCGTACGGGTCCCCTGCCGAGACCCGGAGCTCGTAGCGGCCGGGAGCGAGGCCCTCGAAGTGGGCAGGGGTCTTTCCGTCGCGCCGGCCGCCGGGCCCGACGAGCTCGACCCGGGCTCCTGCCGGCTGGTAGTCGACGACGAGCTCGGCCGTGGTCGAGCCGAGCGCCCGCGAGATCTCGGTCGTCTCGTTCTCCTTCACCTCCACGCCGGGAAACGTCTCGTCCCGGTGGCCGGTGAGGGAGAGCTCAATCTCGTGGGCGCCTTCGAGGACGCCGTCGAGCCGCGCGGGCGTCCTCTCGCCCGTGTCGATCCCGTCGAGCCGGATCGCCGCGCCGGGAGGGGTGCTGCCAACCTGGATCCGCCCAACCCGCGGGGCGAGCACGAGGGTCTTCTCGTAGGTCCCGCCCGCCGAGACGTCGAGCTCCCAGCTCGCGGGGGCGTGGCCAGCAAGGCGCGCCTCGACGCGATAGTGGCCCGGGGGCCAGATCGAGCGGGCGACCTCGCCCTTGCCAGCCGCCTCGCCGTCAATCGAGATCTCGGCATCGCCGGGCTCGGCGCGGACCCGGAGCGTCGCCGGGCCGGCCAGGAACCAGCCCGCGCCGGCGAGGACCAGGACCGCGAGCGAGGCGAGGGCGATCGATACCCTGTGGCGGCGGGCTCTTCGGCGGATCCGCGTGGCGAGGCCGGGCGGGCGCGCCGAGACCGGTTCGCCGGCGAGGAACGCATGGAGGTCCCGCGCGAGCTCCCCGGCGCCCTGGTAGCGCCGGGCCGGGAGTTTCTCGAGGCACTTCATGGCGACGGCCTCGATCTCGCGGCCGACCCGGGGGTTGGCGGCCGAGGGAGGTGGCGGATCTTCCATGAGGATCTTCTTGTAGAGCGCGGGCAGCGCCCGCGCGTTGAAGGGGCGCTTCCCGGCGAGGCACTCGTAGAGGACCGCGCCCGCGCCGTAGACATCGGTCCTCGGCCCGATCTTCCGGGGGTTTCCCTCGATCTGCTCGGGCGCCATGTAGGCGGGGGTCCCCATGACGTCGCCGGTTTGCGAGATGCGCGTCTCCGCCTCGCGGCGCGCCAGGCCAAAGTCGGCGAGCTTCACGCTCTTGCCGCTCACCAGCACGTTGGCGGGCTTCACGTCCCGGTGGACGACGCCGCGGGTGTGCGCGTGCGCCAGCGCGCTCGCCACCGCAAGGACGATCTCGGCCGCCTCCCGCGGCGCCGGGGGCCGGCCCCGCTCCGAAAGCCACGCATCGAGGCTCTTCCCCTCGACGTATTCCTGGACGATGTACCAGCCGCCCTCGGTCTCGCCGACGGAATACGTCTTCACGATCCCCGGATGGTCGAGGCCGGCGGCGGCCCGGGCCTCGCGCCGGAATCGCTCCACCGCTTGGTGGGAGGCCAGGAGCCCGGGCGGAAGCACCTTGAGGGCGACCACGCGGTCGAGACCCAGGTCGCGGGCCTTGTAGACCACCCCCATTCCGCCGCGCCCGAGCTCCGCCAGGATCTCGAAGCCGGGAACCGACTGGCGAGGCGCGGCGGGTCCGCTTGCGGGCGCGCTCGCGACCGCGGTTTTGGCCATGGAAGGGCTCGGGGCCTCCCGGCCCGGCACGGGAACCGTCCGGTGGCACGCCGGGCAACGCATCTCCCGGCCGGCCGACTCCGCCGGCGCGGCCAGCTGGCGGCCGCACTCGCAGGAGAACTCGATCCGGTCTATGGGTCATCCCCCCGAGCGCGGTCCTCTCTGACGAGGTTCCGGGCCTCTTCCTCGAAGAAGCGGGTCATGGCGTCGAGCGTGAGCGGCCGGAGAAGACGGGGAAGCTGCGTGATGTCGCGCACCAGGAGCAGTCGTTCGGCGAGGCCGAGCCGGTGGGCTCCGACATCGAACTTGGCGCGCACCAGGTCAAGGAGGCGGTCGAGGCGGATGTCGTCCCGGCCGGCCGACAAGAGGAAGAACAGGTCGACGAAGTCGCGAGGCTGGAAACGTGTGAGCACGGCCTGGACCTTGTTGACGGCCGTATCGAGCATCGACTCGGCCGCCAGCCCGCGCCAGCGGGAGGGCGGCTCGATCGGCTCGAACGGGTAGTGCGCGAAACCGATCTTCCCGGCCTCCTGCCCGGAGCGCGACAGGACCAGGCTGACGAGCGGGCGCAGCGTCCGGATGTCGAGGGTCCACCCCTGACCCGCGAGAACCTCGACGATCGGTCGCAGGTCCAGGGCGTCCACTTCCCTCTGAAGAAAGAAGTCGAGGTCCTCGGAGAACCGGTGGTGCAGGTGGACGGCCGACAGAGCGGAGCCGCCTCCGAAGACGACCTCGGACGCAAGGCTCGACCCGGCGACCGCCTCGAGCGCCTCCACCTGCCAGGGGAGGAGTTCAGGCGGCGGTGGAACCTGCTTCTTCAATCCAGATCTCAACGAGCCGCCGAGTCTGCGGGGCGAGATCGAGTTCGGGAAGGTGCCGGGCGACAACGCCGGCGGGGAACCGGCGGAACTGATCCCAGAGTCCGCCTTCGAGCACGGTCTGCAGCGTCTGCACAACGGGCCGCGGGTCGCCATCGAGGTCGAGTTCGCGCTCGCCGTAGTCCCAGGTCCAGACGCGGATCGTGCTCATTTGAAAGGATCCTATCATGGGCCGAGCGCCAGGACGACCGCCCTGTGGAGAGGCCGGCTTGAGAACCGCCGGGCGTCGCGGGCCGGCTCTACCAGGGCAGCGCGGGCGGCGGCTCGTCCGGGTGGTTCTTCCGCCAGCCGCCGAGGGCGGCCTCGACCCGGGCGCGGTCGGCGGCGTCCATGGCGCGATCGCGACGGCGCTCGAGGCGACGAGGCGCGCAAGGTCGGCGGCCGGGAGCTCGGGACCCAGGGGGGCGAGGAAGCGGGCGCGGGCGAGCCACGGTCCGCCGTCGCGTTCGCGGTGGATCATCTGGAAGTAGCGAACGAAATGCGACATGGCGGCGCCGAAGCGCCCTGCGCGATAGGCCTCGAACGCCGCGGCACCTCCCCATCTCTACTCACATAGAGCCGGGCAGCTCCAGGAGTGGTTCACTTCCAAAAAGAGAATTCGCACCGCGCGCGTGACCGTGACCGTGGACCGTGACCGTGCCCGAGGCGAACGCGAGCAGGGCGCCGCACGACCAATCAAGGCTCCGGAGCCGGCTCCTCGAACCGGATGTCGTAGACGACGAACTTGTCGCCGGGCAGGAAGCTGGGGTTGAGGGAGGTCGGGCTCCCCGCGACATCCTCGGGGAGGAGGATGTCCTCCTTGATCACCGCGAGCGCGGCGCGCTTGCCGTCCACCTCCCAGAGGCGCGTACCTGCGCCGGACTGGAGGTAGCCGATCGCGCGGTCGCCGTGCACGACGACGAGTCGGCCGTCGAAATTCGCGAGGATCCGCACGGGCTCCGCCTCCTGGACCGAGCGGCGCAGGTACTCCTGGAGCCGCACGGCGTCCACGCGCTCGGCGAAGCCGTTCGAGCGGACCTCGAAGTCCTGGACGGTCGAGAGGCGCTCGACCCACTCGAGGTGGAGGTCCTTCTGGATGTAATACGGGTGGCAGCCGGGGACGAAGACCTTCTCCCGGGCGATGTCGCCGAACTGGACGAGGATGAGGTCTTTCGTCACCTCCATCCGGATCCGGTAGACCTCGTCGATCCGCTCGTCCGCGGGCATGTAGCGCAGGCGCCGGCCCTGGCGGTAGGGGAACTTGAGGTACTTGATGATCTTGTAGAAGCTCTCCCCCTCCCTCTTCATGTAGAGGTTGAGGACGTTTCCCGGGTTCTGGCTGACCAGGACCTCGTGGGTGACGGTTTTCGGGACGGGCTCGAAAGCGTGATAGAAGGGCAGGAGGTTTTTGGCCGGATACTCGCGGAGGTCCCGGTCGCGGGAGAGGACGAGCCCGATCTCGAACGGGATCTTGTCGAGGACATATTCGCGGAAGTTCTCGATCCCGAACCCCGCGCCGAGCGCGACCGAGAGGATGTGGAACTCCTTCTCGAAGAGCTCCCGCGTCGCGGGGGCCACCTCGACGCCGGGAAAGCGGGACGGCTGGCGCACCTCCATCCCCGGGGCGCGGGCGCGGAGCGCCTCGACCACCCGCCGGCGAAGCAGCGGCATGCGGGTGACGCCTCCGACGAGGTAGACGCCGGCGAGCGTCTTCCCGAAGCGCTCCAGGATCGGGAGCGCGGTCTCGTAAGTCCGCACGAGGACGTCGATCGCGCGGCCGACCGTCCTCTCCGCGCGCGCATCGAACTCCGCCCGGGAAACGGCGAGCACGAATTCCCCCTCCGGCAGGACGAGGGTCCGCCGCACCTCCTCCTCCCGCGAGAGTTCCTCCCGGAGCTCCGCGATCCCGTCGTGGAGCCGCGCGAGCGTGCGGCGGGCCTCGACGCCGGCCGCCTGGACCGGCCAGGTGGCGACCCGGGCCGCGACGATCTCCTTCAGGATCTGGTCGAGGTTGTCCCCGCCCACCTGCGCCGACCCGGAGGCGAGGCACCAGAGCTCGCCCTTTCTCTTCTCGAAGACCGCCACATCGGTCGTCCCGCCGCCCATGTCGAAGACGCAGAAGACCTCGTCCGGCACCTCCCGGAACTGGTTGTACTGGGAGACGGCCGCGGCGGAAGGTTCGTGGAGGAGCACGATCCCGTCCGCGGGGATTGTTTCCACGTCCGCCCCCCGGAGCGCCGCGAAGGCGCGCCGGACTCCGTCCCGCATCTTCTTCCGCGCGACGAACCCGAAGTAGACGGGGACGGTGAAGTGGACTCGCGCGGGATCGAGCCGCACGCCGAATTTCTTCTCCACCCGCGAGAGGAGGTGGTGGAGGTACATGCCGATCAGTTCCTCGGTCTCGTACCGCCGGCCGCCGAGGTGCCAGGGCCGCACCCCCTGCCCGCAGATGTCGTGGTTGGCGGCGTTCTTGAGGTTGGCGCACTGGCCGGCCTCGTTCACCCCCTCGCAGAGCAGGCAACGCTTGACCGATGGGATCTTCCGGTAGCCCCGCAGGTTCGCCGGCAGGTCGGCCGCCTCCTCGCCGAAGACGAACCGGTCCTCGTCCTCGAGGTAGCCCAGGACACTCGGAACGGCGAGCCGCCGGTACCCTCCCTTCGGGTCGAGTCCGATCTCGAAGATCCCCTGCTGGCTGAGCTCCTTGTAGTACGAAAGGACGGTCGTCGTCGTCCCGAAATCGAATCCGACCGAGCGGAGGTCCTGGAAGGCGCGGATCGACTGTGCGCCCGACCCGGCCTCGGGCGCCGCCTCTTCTGCCGGAGCAACAGGACCCGGGACCAGACCGGACCGCGGGAGCGAGGGCGCCCTCGGCGCGAGCTCCCGGCGGAGCATGTTGGCCTCCTCCAGGAGGTTCTCGATCTGCCGGCGGAGAAGATCGGCACGGCGGACCCACCGGGAGCGGTCCACCTCCGGCGCAGCGGGGGTCCCTTCGGCGCGGGACCGCTCGAGTCGGGCCACGCGCGCCTCGAGGTCGCGGGAGCGGGCTTCGAGTGCCCGGGCACGCTCCTCGCTCGCCCCGAGTCGCTCCCGGGCATCGCGCTCGCCCGCGCGAGACCTCTCGAGCTCCGCCATCCGTTCCCGTTCGTCCGCGATGAGGCGTTCCTTCTCCTCGTAGAGCGAGATCATCTCGTCCTTGAACTCGCGGAGGGCTTCCCGCTTCGCCTCCTCGGCTTGCGCCACGGCCCGGGCGAGCTGCTCGACCTCTCCGAGCGCCCGCTCCTCCCGCTCGACGAGGCGCCGTTTTTCTTCCTCCAGGCGCGAGACGCGCTCCACTATTCGGGGTTCGGGGTTCGGGG
>JACQVV010000260.1 GCA_016209595.1 Planctomycetota bacterium | reverse complement strand
TCTCGCTCGCGACGGCGACGACCTCCCGGGCCGTCCTCGGGCCCACGCCGTACCGCGACCGCCTCCTCGCACGCTGGACGGCTCGTTCCCTAGACGCCGACGCCGGAGGCGGACCGCTCGATGCCGTCGTGGACTCGGCCGGGCCCACGGTCGCGAGCGTCCTGGGAGAAGGTCCCCTGGGTTGCCTCCTGGCGGATGGAGTCTACTCGGAGATCGACTCCACGCTCGCGTATGTCGCCCCCGGGAACGTGGGCCCGCTCCAGGGAACGCTCGCCTTCTGGGTGAAGCCCTCGTGGGACACATCCGGTCCGGATCGCAGCAACCGGAGCCACCACCTCCTCTCGATGTCGCGGCAGGACGATGTCGGGACGCAGAGTTTCCAACTGGCCCAGGTCGGGTCGTGGTCGGGAGGCTGGTCAGACCTCACCGGCTTCCATTTCGAGAGGAGCACGTTGGAGAACTCCCTCGCCGAGCGCCTCGTCTACTCCTCCTGGACGCCGCCCGGCCACCGCTGGACGCACGTCGTCCTCGCCTGGGACTTCACCGAGCAACGGGCCGACCGGGCGATCGCCGTCTACGTGGACGGAGTCGAGCTCCCCGGGGCGATCCGGGAGTTCACGGGCTCGTACGACCTTCTGCCGGAGGAGCTCCTGCGAGCCCCCATCACCCGGGGAAACCTGCTCCGGTTGGGGGAGCGCCTCGGCTTCGACTTCGGCCTCCCGGCCGCGAGCGCCGAGGCGACCTTCGACGAGCTCGTGAGCCTGCCGGTCCGGATGGACGCCGACTGGGCCGCCGCGGCATACGCGCAGGGCCGATTCTATTCGGCGGGCAAGGCGAACTTCGTCTCCGCCGCCCTCACCGTTCCGCCCGGCTCGGAGCTCCTCTGGGCCTCCTGGACCGTCCGTGAACCCCTTGAGGGGGCACCCCCCGTCACTCTCACGGTAGCCCAGGACGGGCTCCCCATCGCATCCACAAGCGACCCGGCGGGCTTCTCGATCGGTCGGGCCGTGACGGGCGAGATCCGCTACAGCCTCATCTTCCTGGACGCTGCGGCGCCTCGTTCCCTCTACGCCTCCGCAGCCGTGGACGACGTCACGCTCGCGTTCGCCACGAGGCCGCGCATCCTCTCCTGGGAGGAATCGTGACGGCGCTCGAACCGGAACCGGAGAAGATCGGGGAGATCGCGGTCAGGAACAAGGTCCTCACGACCCGCCAGCTAGAGGACTGCAAGAAACTCCGCGAGACGCTCCGCGAAAGCCACGGGCTCGACTACACGCTCGGGCAGGTCATTCTCGAAAGAGTCTACGCCTCCAATCCCAAGGCCCGGCCGATGCTGCTCCGCGTAGGCGGCGTCGAGGAGATCCTCGGGCCCGACGCGCGCGTTGACTTCTGGAAGTTCACCCGGTCCGGGCACGATCGCTTCGTCGATCGGATCAAGCGCGAGGGGCTCGTCCTGACCGAGACCTACGTCGAGTGCTCTCTCCTGCGCGAGGAGCTCCGGCGCCTCGGGATCCTCCGCCGGGTGGGCGAAATCCTCGTCGACCGGGGTTCCGTTCCGCGGGAGCTCGCGGAAGAGCACCGCCGATTCCACATCGACCCGGAGGAGCTCCCAGCGCTCGCCTTCACGCGGATCGCGGTCCAGAACGGACTCGTCAGCGAGCGCGAGGCTGCCGATGCGCTCGAGCTGGCCGACCAGATCGAGGAGGACCTCGGGCTCCATCTGCCCATCGGACAGATCTTCTATGAGACCGGCCTCCTGGCGCGAGGCGAGGTGGAGGCGATCCTGGCGGCCCAGGTCCAGGTCGGGCGGCTCCCACGGGGATCCGCCCGCTTGAAGGCGCTCGACCTCTCCGACATCGAGGAGGACGCGCTCCTCGCCCGCCTGAACGACCGCGGAGCCGTTGCCCCCGAGGACCTCGATCGGGCCGCGGGCCTCGCCATGCGACTCGCCGAGTTCGGGGTACAGATCGAAGCCCTCGAAGTCCTGTGGCTCGAAGGCAAGGTCCCGGAGGAGGCCATCGCTGACATGCTGGCCTACCAGGCGGCGCACCAGGCACGTCACGAACCCGAGCCGCCCAGGATCTCGCTCTCGTTCGCCCCCTCGGCCGACGCTCTGGTCCGCCAGCGACCGCCCGACGTCCAGGAGATCGACTTCCTGTTCGGACAGTTCGCGATCGTCGCAGGGGCGCTCTCCCGGGGCGAGCTCGAGGGGTGTCTCTCCGCGCTCCGAATCGCCCGGAAGGAGCTCGGCCTCTCTTCGACGCTCTCCGAGATCCTCTTCGACCGGTATCGGGACGATCCCTATCGTCTGCGACTCCTCCGGTCGGCACAGCGGGAGATCTGCCAGTTCCTCGGCTTCCCCTACGAGGTGAAGTCGCTCCATCTCTCCCCCCTCGAGAACGAGGTGGCCGCGCGAATGCTCGCGTCCGAGGTCTGCGCCCTGATCACGCGAGAGATCGACAAGGCCCGGTGGGCGGTGCTCGTCCTGGCCGACGTGGCGGTCCGGAGAACGGTCCCCGAGATCCTCCTCCAGAGGGGACTCCTCTCCGGGCCGAAGTGGGAGGCTTTCCTGAAAGAGCTCGGGGCCCGAGGAATCCCGCGGAGCAGGCGGGACCAGAAGGCCACCCCCGAACCGCACGCCGCGTCGCTGTTCGAGCGCGCCTTCTCGACCGACGTGGCCTCCCCCGGCTGGGGCAAGTCCCAACTCGGGGATCTCGCCGTCGAGAAGGGTCTCGTCAAGCCTCCGGAGCTCGTCCGCGCCCTCTACGTGCAGCTCCGCGCCCGGGAGATCGGTGTCCTCAAGCCCTTTGGGGAGATCCTGATCGAGCTTGGCTACCTCGACCCGCCCAAGCTCGCCGGGCTTCTCAAGCTCCAGCAGGAGCGACTCGCGGAGATCCGGGACGAGACGGCGGTTCCTAGCGAACCGCTCGCGATGCTCGACGAGATCCTCATCCAGCGGGTTCGAGCCACCGGCGTTCTTGACGACGAACGGCTCCGCGAAGTCCTGCGCGTCCGGGGACAGCTGCGGGCCCTGGGACTCCGGGGATCGCTCCGGGAGGTTCTGATCCGGCGCGGCGAACTCGATTCGGAAATCGTCGAGGCCATCTTCGCCGAGGCGCGCAAAGAGGAGAAGACGAAGAGGATCCAGGAAGCGGCTCTCCTCCGCGCGGGCGCGGGCAAGATCACGACGGCCTTCGCGATCGAGCAGGCCGTCATGGATGAGATGCACAGGACCGAGTCGGCCCCCGAGCCCACGAGGCCCATCGCCGACCGCGTCCTCCTCAGCCGGCGGCGTTCCGGGGGCCGCGTCCGGCGAATTGCCGCCGCCGCCGGCATCACGGTCACCGCGCTCGGCCTCCTGCTTGCGGCGCAGGACGCCTCGGGCGGCCGCTCTCCCCGCGTCCGCGAAGGCCCGACTACGATGCGGCCCGAGGAACCCCGGGGAACCGAGGAAGCGCCGGCGGACGCGGCGGCTTTCGAGGCCGCGATGCGCGAGCGCGGGATGGTCTTGCGAGGCGGGCGCTGGGTGCCCGCGGCGGACGTCGACTCCACAGACACACGCCCCTCGCCGCGAACTCCGGACGAGAGGCGCGCCCGCTTCGCCGCCCGGATGGAGGAAGAAGGCTACCGGAAGGTTCCCGGAGGCTGGCTCCATCCCGAGGCTCTCCGGAAGCTCGCGGAGATCGAGGAGCGTTCCGCCGCGGGGAAGGTTTGGATCGGCGGGAAGTGGCGCCCCGTAGAATCGGCGGTGCGCTCTCCGGCGCCTGCCGGGGCAGAGGACGGTCTGGAAGAGGTCTCGCGCCCGTCCGCTCTCTCGGAGCTCGAGGCCGTCCTCGTCGAGGAGGAGGAGCGGACCCGGATCGCACTCCGCTTTCGATCCGCGCTCCCCCCGACCGCGATCCTCGTCCTCACCCTCGCGCGCGAATCGAGGCCGAATTCCGTCTTCTACTCCGGCCAGCTCGCACCCGGCAGGACGGGCCTCGTGGAGCTCGAGGCCGAACCGATGCCACGGCGCGTCCGGCCGGGGCGCTATCTCATCGGGCTGGCCTACAAGCCCGAGTTCCAGTCCGGCCTCGCCGCGGCGCTGGCCCCCTATCCAGTCGCCTGCGCCGTCGATCTTGTGGTCGGGTCCGAGAACGAGATCGCCGCCCGTCGAAGAGCGAGTCGCGACGCGATGCTTCAAGCGGCCCGGCGGCTCGAAACCCTGGCAGGGACCGTCGCGGTCGGAACGGAACCCAGCCGGCTTCCGGCGATGGCCGCCGGCTGCCTGCCGGAGGCCGAAGCGATACGCTCGGCCCTCGTGCGAGAGGACGGGGCGGGAGAAGCGGACGGAGGCGGGGCGAACGCCGAGGCGCGGGACGCGCTCGCGCGGGCCGCGCGGATCCTCTGCGACTGCCTGGCCCGGCTGGCGGCCGGGGGCGAGCTCGACCGGGCGGCCCTGGACGACTTCCGCGCCTGCATCGCCCGCTGCCGGGAGTGCCTCCGGGAGTAGGGAGGGCCGAAGCGCACGCGCGCTCCCGGACCTGGAGCGTGTGCGCGACCCCCGGGAAGATCCGTTCGCAGCCCCGGCGGTGAGTCCCCGCTACCCGTCTTTCGCGAGCTTCGCCAGGATCTCCGCGATCTGAGCTTCCGCCTTCTCGGGCGCGAGCTGGGCCGTCCCCGCGCCGCGGTGCCCGCCGCCGCCGTACGCCGCCAGCATATCTCCCAGGCTCGTTTTCAGCGACCGGTTGAAGATCGACCTCCCGAGAGCGACGACGACCGTTCCCCCCTTGCCGGCGAAGAGCCGCGCCTCGACCTTCGCGTCGGGGAAGAGGGTAAAGACGAGGAACCGGTTCCCCACCGGCTCGACCTTGAAGCCCCGGAAGTCGGTGATGATGATGTCCCCGTCCAGACGGGTGTGCTTCTTGAGAACCTCCAGGAACTCGTCACGCTCCTTCAGGACGCGCTCGCAGCGTCTCTTGACCTCCTTGTGCTGGAGGATCTTCGCGAGCGGGACCTCCTTGACGTACTCGACGAGCCAGCGGAAGTACTTCTGGAACTCGGGGCCGAGCCCCGTGCGCGGGTCGAGCGTGAGGCCCAGGAGAATCCACCCGGAGGGGTTGGCGACCTCGTCCTTCGTGAGCATCGCCGCGTCGAGACGGTCGGTCGCGTCCAGGAGCTCGAGATACGGATCGAACTCCGGGCGCTTGTAGTGGTCGTAGACGACGCGCGCGACGCTCGGCGCGACCTTGAAGCTCCCCTTGAAGTCGCCGATCGCCTCGAGCTTCCCCTCCTCCGAGACGTGGTGGTCGAACCACATGCCGCAGCCCTTGACGTGCGGCAGGTTGACCACGATGACGTCGGGTGCGGCCGGCACCAGACCGTCCTGGACGTCCTTGGGGTGGGCGAAACGAATCTCGCGGATCTCTTCGGCGATCGTGAGGAAGACCGACGCCGTCATACCGTCCATGTCGCCGCGGGTCAGGATGTGCATGGGGTCCTCCAGTCGAGATGAGTGGACATCCTACTCTCGACCCGAGGGCGGGTGTAGGGGCTACTTGACCGTTCGAAGCGATGACAGAAAAACCGACCACGACCACGACCACGACCACGAAGAAAACAAAAACAGTCCCCTCTGGACGATTCGCCTACTTGAAGACC
>JACQVV010000245.1 GCA_016209595.1 Planctomycetota bacterium | reverse complement strand
TAGAAGGTCCAGGCGCTGCAGAAAGAGCAGTCCCAGGGACAGCCCCGCGTGAACTCGACCGAGGCGCAGGGGTCGAGCTCCCCGATGAAGTACTTCCGGCGGCAGCGCGTGAGGTCCCGTGCGGGGAGGTGGAGGTCGAGAGAGGAGAGGAGCTGGGGCCGGGGGCCCGACCCCTCCCTCGTGAGGACGCCCGGGAGATCGTGGAACGGCCCGCCGGGGACGCGCGAGAGGACGAGCGGGACGACGACTTCCCCCTCGCCCCGGATGGCGCAGTCGAGGGCGCCGGCCGCGTGTTCGAGGATGTCGGGAGCGACGAACGACGCGCTGTGCCCCCCGACGAAGAGGAAGATGCCCGGGTACAGGCGCCGGGTCTCCACGGCGAGGTCCACGACCTCCGGGACGTTGGCGAGGTAATTGAGCGAGAACCCCACGGCCTCGGGCCGGAAGTCGGCGAGCTCGTTGACGTAGTCCTGGGCGCGGAAAATCTGGAGGTCGAGGAGCCGGACCTCGTGGCCGGCCGCGCGAACCGCCGCGGCGACGCGCTCGAGCCCGAGGGGCTCCAGGCGAAGGTAGATCTCCGAGTACATGAGGGGACTCGGATGGACGAGCAGCACGCGCACAGAGATCCTCCTCTTCTGTCCTTCGCGCCCGCGAGGAAGCGCGAAAAGCAACATGATCCCCCCCTTCTTCGTCGCCTGTCAATCCAACGCCCCTCGGGACCAGGGCTACGTCAAAGTCGTGGGGACCTGACGCGGCTGGAACACAGGCAACAGGCAAGAAGAATAGAGAATATGGAACAGAGAACAGGAAACTGGAAATGAGAAGGCCGCCGCCCCGTTCCTCATTTCCGGTTCCCTGTTCCACATTCCACATTCTGGCGAGGCGAGACAGGGGTCGGCCGCGGCCCGTGACTTTGACGGGAGCGTGTCCTCCGGACCCGCACCGCCCCGCTTGAAGGACGCCTGCCGCGCGAGTATCCTCCTCCTTTCTTGAGAACACCCCGAAGGAACGTTCGATGAGGCGCCTCTGCGCTTGACCACCCCCGCCCCGGAGTGCGCCGCCGAACCCACCGTCGAATGGGTCGACTGCTACGCGTGCGGTTCGAAGGACCACGAGGAGCTCCTCTGGTCCCGCGATCGCCTGCACAGGCTCCCGGGGCGCTTCCGGGTCGTCCGCTGCCGGGACTGCGATCTCGTCTTCCTCAACCCGCGCCTGACCCGCGAGGCGATTCTCGCCTATTACCCGCCGAGCTATCCCATGAACCAGTTCCGGCCCGCGGAGCCCGCCGATCCGCTGCGCCGGCGGCTGGTCGCCCGCCACCTGGCCCGGATGGACCGGATCAAGATCCGGACCGTGCGTCGCCACGCGAAGCTCGGACCCGGATCGCGCGTGCTCGACGTGGGATGCGGGCTGGGGAGCTTCCTCGCGGAGCTCTCGCGCCGGACGGGATGCCGCGCCGTCGGGGTCGAGCCGGCCCCCGTGCCGTGCCGGTTCGCGCGCGAGAAATACGGCCTGGAAGTGCACGAGGGGCTCCTCGAGGATTTCGAGTTCGAGGCGGGCTCCTTCGACGCGATCACGCTCTGGCACGTGCTGGAGCACCAGTTCGACGTGAAGAAGACGCTCGGGACGCTCGCGGGGCTCCTCGCCCTCGGCGGGAAGCTCGTGGTCGAGTCCCCCGACTTCTCCGATCCCCTGGCGAGGGTCTTCGGCGGCTTCTGGTGCAACCTGGAGCTCCCGCGCCACCTCATCCATTTCACGCCGCGCACGATCTCGCGCGTGCTCGAGGACTCGGGGTTTGCGGTGGAATCGCTCCGGCGGGGCGGCGCGATGCCGCCGTGCAGCGTCTTCCTCGCGAGCTTGTTCGCGGTCTTCCGGGCGACCTACGACCGCGACCTCGTGAAGACCGCCTACCTCACGCAGGCGGTCTGGGCGCTCACCTGGCCCCTCTTCGCGCTCGAAGGGGTCCTCACGGGGAGAGGCGTCATGACATGCGTGGCGCGGGCCGGCTCCTCTCGTTAGGGGCAAAACAGATCTAGCGAATCGTCCCCGCCTCGGGCCACCAGGCGAGAGGTTCGGGGGAGAGGAGGGCGAGCGCCGCGGGCGCGAGGGGCTCAAGGAGAGTTTCGGCCGCGGATCGTCCGAGAAGCAACCGCCGGAGGTTCATCGGCTGCGCGGGCTGGCAGAAGACGAGGTCGACCGGCTCCTCGGGGCCGAGGCCGGCGAGCTCTCGCGCCACAGCCACCGCTTCTTCGAGCCCTCCGACGGCGTCCGCGAGACGCGCGGCCTGGGCTTGCTTCCCGGTCCAGACCCGCCCCTGCCCCAGGGCATCGACCTCCTCGACCGTGAGGCCCCGCCCCTCGGCGACCCGGGACAGGAAGAGCGAGTAGAAGCGCCGGGTCTGGCGGTCGACCGTCGCGAAACCCTCGCGGTCGAAGGGACGGGAGGGGCTGAAAAGGGAGGCGCCGGGCGAGGCGGCGAGCCGGGCGACGCGGACGCCGAACCGCGCGAGGGCCCGCGAGAGGTCTAGCTTCCCCGAGAGGACGCCAATCGAGCCGGTGAGCGTCCCGGGAAGGGCGAGGATCCGCCGGGCGGGCGCGGCGAAGTAGTAGCCTCCGGAGGCCGCGACGTCGCCCATAGAGACCACGACGGGCTTCTCCTCGGCGAGCCGGGACACCTCCCGCCAGAGGAGCTCGCTCTCGGCCCCCGAGCCGCCAGGGCTGTTGACGCGCAGGATCGCCCCCCGGATCGACGGGATCTTCCGGGCCGCCTTGAAGGCTCCGGAGAGGCTCTCCGCGGAAAGAACGGCTCGCGGTGACACGCGGCGGGATTTCTCCGAAAGGACCATCCCCTCGGCGAGCAGCACCGCGATCCTGGGCCGCCCGCCCGCCAGATGCCGCCGGAGCGCGGCAAGCCGGCGGTGGCGCGCTAGGAACCGCGCGGCGTCGACGGTCCGTGCCGGCGCGCCGGTTTCCTCCTTCAGCCAGTCGTCCACCTGGTCCGGGTAGAGGATCCGGTCTACGAGCCCCGCCTCCTTCGCCTCGTCGCTGTCGAAGTAGGCCCGGCCAGCGAGCTCGCGCACCTTCGCCGGATCGAGCCGGCGTCCCTCGGCAACCGAGGCGACGTACTGCTCCTGGAGGTCGGCCAGGAGCGACTGGAGCATCTCCCGATGGGCGCTCGAGAGATCGCTCTGGACGAGCGAGTCGGCGGCCGTCTTGTACTCCCCGATCCGTACGGTCTCCACCCGGACGCCGAGCGAATCGAGGAGGTCGGCTACGAAGGGGACCTCCGCGGAATGCCCGGGGACGAAGACCGGCGCCGCCGGGGGCATCGCGATCCGGTCGGCCCGCGCGGCGGCGAGGAGGAGCCGGCTGTCGAGGAAGTCGGCCGAGACAAGAACCTTCACGCCCGTGGCGCGGGCCGAGTCGATGAGGCGCGCGAGCGTCTGGGCAGTCGCGGTCCCCGCGTCGAAGGCCCCCGCGAAGACGAGGTGGACCGCCCGTACGCCCCGGTCGCGCCGGCAGGCCCGGAGGAGCTCGTAGATCTCCCAGAGACCGAGGCGCGGTTTCTTGAAGAATCGCGCGAGCCCGGCCGCCCGGCCGAGCTCGGGAAGAGGTGTCGCGATCTCGACCCGGACGATCGAGTACCGGCCCGGCCCCAGGAGGAGGAGGGGGAGCCAGAGAGGGAGCGTCGCGGCGAGCCAGAGCCAGTGGAAGACCATGCGGACGGATCGGCTGATCATTTGTAACCGTTCAGGGCCATGATCGTTTCACCACGGAGGCACGGAGACACGGAGGACGCACGGAGAGATCAAGGAACGCGGCGGATGATGCCCTGCTTCATGATGGGAACAAAGAAGTTCGAATTCGCGGCAGAGGCAAGCCTCGTAGGCAGACTCCAGGAGACCCGGCCCCAGGACCCGGTGGACCTCGATGCCCGCGCCGACTTTCGCCTCGGTGAGTGGCTGTTCCAGCAACGTCTCGTGCCCTCCGTGAAGCCTCCGTGTCTCCGTGCCTCCGTGGTGAACGGCTACGATCATTTTGCCTCCTCGACCCGACAGGCTATGGCCGGGTCGCGCGCACGGCAAGGGGCCGCTCGGGCGCCATGCTACAATCCGCCGGTGCCCCCCGGGATTTCTCTCCCTCGCCGCCCGGTGCCGCCGCTTCCCCGCGCCCGTGCGCTGGCAGTCGGGGGGTGTGCCCTTGCGCTCGTCGTGGCCTCCTTCCTTCCTTGTTTCTCGTGGCGGATCGGCCGGCTCCAGTGGAACAGCCTCGGCGTGCACCCCTGGCTCCATCACACCCTCGATCCGGAGATGTGGGACGCGATCCTGGAGGCGAGGCGGCGGGCGAAGGACCTCGAAGCCTGGCCCAGTGTCTACCAGGTCTGGCGGAACGCCGACATCCAGTACCGGCTGGATGAAGATTTCCGCCGCCCCTTCGGGAGCTTCGAATCCGAGGGCGAGCGGATCCGGATCCGCTGGCTCGAGGTCGTCTTCCTCCTCGCCTGCATCCCGGGGTTTGTCTACGGACCGCCCATCGCCCTGTGGGGGACTCTCCGGATTCGCTGGAAAGGGAGCGCCGCGGTGGACGCGACGGTTCTCGCGGCCGCGCTCTTCCTCGGGGTGCTCGACGCCGTGGGCGTCACGGCCATCGCCCTCCACCGGAAGGGCATCTGGATCACCTGGAAGACGCTGCTTTTCGCGGTCCCGGCCTACCTGCTCGTCCTCGCCGCGGGCCACGCGGCCTGGCGCGATGGCTACCGGCGGGCGTTCGCGGCCGGCGCAGTGCTCCTCGCCCTCTTCCTGGGCGCGGAACTCACGGCCGGGATCCTCTCGGGGTCGTTCGAGTAGTTGCTTTTACGGTCACGGTCACGGTCACGGTCACGGTCACGGTCCACGATCACGGTCCACGGTCACGGTCCACGGTCACGGAACACGCCCACGCTCAGCTCGACCGCCGGCATCGGCGCTCCCATCTTTTCGCCTCGTCCCAGAGGCGGTCCATCTCCGCGAGCGACGAGTCGGCGGGTGAACGCCCGTCCTCGGCCAGGCGGGTCTCGACATGGCGGAAGCGCGCGATGAACTTCTCGTTCGTCCCCTGGAGCGCCCGCTCGGGATCGATCCCGAGGAGCCGGGCGCCGTTGGTGATCGCGAAGAGGAGATCGCCGATCTCGCCCTCGAGGTCCTCTATTGCCCGCCGGCGCGCGAGGAGTCGATCGATCTCCGCGATCTCCTCCTCGACCTTGGCCCAGGCGTCGCGAAACGATGGAAAGTCGAAGCCCACGACCGCCGCCTTCGCCTGGATCGCCTCCGCCCGCGAGAGAGCAGGGCCCCGTCGCGGAACGCCGGCGAGCGCGGAACGACGTCGCTCGCGCGTCACTTGCCGTCCTCGGAGCCAGCCTCGTCGGATTCGTCCGCCGGTTCCTTCGACTCTCCGGCTCCGTCCGGGCCGGGAGATTCCTCCCCTCCGGGCTCGCCCGGGTCGGGCGACTCCTCGCCGTCCGGCTCGTCGGGGGCCGATGGTGCTTCGGTCCCGAGGAAGCTCTCCCACTCGACCTTCGTGAGGAACGGCTGCCCGGTAGCCTGCTGGAGGGTCGAAAGGGCCACCCCGGACCGGCCGGGGTCCTCGAGGTATCCCGCGACCTCCAGCGCGAGCGCGCGGTCCGCCGCCGCGAAGACGAGAGCCTCGCGGGCCGCCGCGGAGACGGGGCGCGTTTCGTCGAGAGCCGCGTCGAGGAGCGGTTCGACCGCGCCGGTCGCCGGGGCCGCGATTCGCCCGAGGGCCCGCGCGCACGCGGCGCGCACGCCGACTTCCGGTTCGAAGGAGAGGCTCGAGACGAGCGCGCTCGTGGCCGCGCCCGCGGGGCGGCCCATCGATGCGATCGTCTCCGCCGCGCGCTCGCGGACGTGGCTGTCCCAGTCGCGCCGGGAGCGGGCAATCGCCTCCACGGTTTCCTGGTCCGGGCCGCGAACGCGGGCGAGGGCAAGGACGGCGTGCTCGCGGACCCAGGAGTTCCGGTCCTGGAGAGTCTCCAGGAGGTAGCTCCCCGCCGCGGCGGCTTCCGGGCCGATCTCGCCGAGGATCCGTGCCGAAGCAGCGCGCACGCTGAACTCCGGGTGGAAGAGCCCCTCGATCAAGCCCGGCACCGATCGTTCCTTGCCGGAGGCGAGGAGCCGCCGCGCGCCGTCCTGGCGTTCCAGGCTCGGCCGGTCGTGGCGGAGAGCGTCGACCAAGACGAGGAGCCCCTCGTGCCCGGCCTCCTCCAGCATCTCCTGGGCCGCCGCCGCCTTCCCGCGGTCCGCCCCCGCGAGCGCGGTCACGGCCGCTTCGAGCTCGGCCGGAGGGTTCCACTCTTCCCAGACCTTCGAGACGACGAGCTCCCCCCGAGGTCGCTTCCGGAATCCCTCGGGACCTGAGTTCTCCGCGGGCGCTCCCCCTTCATCCCCCTGGGCGATCGCGGTCGCCGTCGAAAGAAGGGAGGCGACCGCGAGCGGGACCGCGGCGAGGCGGAGTCTCATGTTCGCCGGATTCTACCCCAGAAACAGGGGAGGGGGCCGCCGGCGCGGCAGGACGTCTTGCCTTTCCCTCTCCGTTGATCTGCCGAGGGGAAGGTTGTTATAGTAGCGGGTTCAAGAAACGACGCGCCCCGTGACGGAGAGAAGACGATGAGTAAGGTGTTCGCGGCCGCGCTCGCGGCCGCCGTCCTCGCTTTGGCCGCCGGCTGCTACGAACCGCGCTACGACTGGGACTCGCCGGCCCGGGAAGAGTGGCAGGAGTCGAGCGGGATCCTGCGCGACCCCTATTGGCAGGAGGGAGACGAGCTCCTCGCGATCGAGAAGATCGAGATCCTGGTCCCGAGCGGGACGCCGGGGCAGGCACCGGCCCGCCAATTCGCGGGGCTCGTGAAGTTCGTGCGCATGCGAGGCGAGAACGAGGGGCACGTGGTGCGTCTCGTCGAAGACCGGAGGTTCCGCCTGACCGGCGTCATCCTGCCCGACGGGAAAACGCTCCGCTTCACCGACGACGGGGGCTCGCGCGAGGTCGGCTTCTTCGGCTATTCGAACCGCGCGCAGTACCACTTCGCGATCAAGAACATCCTGAACATCGACGCCGAGATCGACACGCGGCCCTTCGACGGCACCTTCGAGGAAGAGTGATCTTGGCTTCCGAGGACGCCAGGGCGACGCGCTACATCTTCGTCACGGGCGGCGTCGTCAGCTCGCTGGGGAAGGGACTGACCGCGGCCTCGATCGGCCTCCTCCTGGAGCGCCGGGGTCTCGCGATCCGGATGCAGAAGCTCGACCCGTACATCAACGTCGATCCGGGAACGAAGAGCCCGTTCCAGCACGGCGAGGTCTACGTCACAGCCGACGGGGCGGAGACCGACCTCGACCTGGGGCACTACGAGCGCTTCACGGG
>JACQVV010000244.1 GCA_016209595.1 Planctomycetota bacterium | reverse complement strand
TTCGGGGAGAAGGGAAGGGCGGGGGGGCGCAGGTCCTCGGGCTGGAGCTGGGGATCGTCTTCCTCTTCGTCCAGGAGCTGGTCCTCGGGGTCGAGTTCGAGGAGCTGGAGCTCGAGCTCCAGCTCCGGCTCGGGTTTCAGTTCGGGAGGAGGCGGCGGATTCCGGGGCGGCGGGGCGACGAGCCGGTGGTGAGGCGAGAGCGATGAGCCGGAAGAAGAGGAAGGGAAACACGGGGGAAGGGACGAATCCCTCTCCCGAAAACCCCGCTCCCGCCGCGCCGCCAGGACCTCATCCCGAGCCGGCCGCGGAAAGCACGCCATCCGCGGCCCTAGCTCCCGCGGCCAGCTCGGCCGCTCCGCCCGTGGCGTCTCCTCTGTCAACCCCTTCGCAGGCCGGGGCGAACGAGCCGACTGCGTCCCGTGCTCCCGCGGCCAGCCCGGCGGCTCCGCGCGTGCCGGCTCCCGGCGCCCCCGCCGCTCCGGCGGCCGACTCGAGCCTGGAGCGCGTCCTCAGCCAGTTCCTCCGCCTTCTCGCGCCGCCTACCGATCCCGCGTCCTATTTCACTGACGCGGACCGGGAGGCGATCGCCGCGGCGACGGGTCGGGCGGAGTCGGGGACCTCCGCCGAGATCCGCCTCGCGGTCGTCGCCCGGTGCCGGCGGCGCTCCTGGTATCTCATCGGACAGTCCGGGGTTGCGATCGCGGCCGCGGCCGTGGTCGCGTCCGCCCTGCTCTTCTTCTTCGCCGGGGAGGACCCCGAAGACCTCTACGGCGTCCCGAAGGCGCCCCAGAGCTCGGTCTCGTGGGGGCGCGCGGCGCTCGACCCGTTCCTCGTGACCGGCCTCTCCCTCGCGGCGGCCGGCGCGGGATGGTTCTTCGCCGCGTACGGACTCCGGGCGAAGGCGATCCGCGAGACCGCCGACAGGATCTGGACCTCGCTCCGGATGGAGCAGACCAGGGAGCGAACCGGGATCCTTCTCCTGGTCGCCCTCGAGGAGCGGCTCGTCCGGATCCACGTCGATCGCGCGATTGCGGCGAAGCTCCCGCCCGACACCTGGAAGACGCTCGTCGGGGAGGTCGCCTCCGGCCTCTCGGCAAACGAGGCGCGCCCCGGCGCCGCTGCGCGCGCCGCCGCCCACGCAATCGAGGAGATCGGGGGACTCGTCGCGAAGGACCTCCCGCGAGCTCCCGACGACGTGAACGAACTCCCCGACGAGCCGTACGTCGAATCGAAGTAGGCGGGAGGAGGTGTGTACGACGACCTCACGTACTACGAGGTCCTCGGGGTCGGCCCGCAGTCGGACCTGGAGGAGATCAAGCGGGCCTTCCGCCGGCGGGCGCTCGAGACCCATCCCGACAAGAACCCGCACCCGCAGGCCGGCCAGGAGTTCATCCGGGTCGCCCAGGCCTACGAGACCCTCTCCGACATCCACAAGCGGGCGGCCTACGACCTTCGCGTCCTCAAGGTCCGCTCGCGCACGGCCGACTACGGCGTCACGATCGACGATGTCCTCGCGGCCGAGACCGACTCGATCCTCGACTCGAAGGGGGACGACGAGATCGAGGAGTACATCGTCGGGAACGACATCCCGCGGCGTCTGACGCTCCTCACCTTCTTCCGGGATCTGGAGCAGACCGAGATTTTCATCCTCTTCCGCGACGGCAAGGAGGCCTACCACCGGAAGGACCACGCGAGAGCGGCCGCGATCCTGGAGCGCGCCGTCCGGCACAGCCCTCAGAACATCCTTTACCGCTACTACCACGGCCTCTCCCTCGCGGAGCTCGGGTTCACGCGGCGCGCGGTCCGCGAGCTCAAGCGAGGCATCCGGATCGGGATGGAGCGCTACCCGTGCAACCTCTGCCGCGGCGTTCGGCGGGCGCTCTACGACCTTCACGTCAAGAAGGGGCACCGCGTGCGGGCCTGGTGGATGAAGCGGCGCCAGGGGCCGATCCTCTTCGCCGACCCCTTGACCGAGATGGAGCGGGAGAGGCTAAGGCTCCGGAGGATGGCGTACGTCGAGAGCCTCAAGCTCTCCCAGGA
>JACQVV010000243.1 GCA_016209595.1 Planctomycetota bacterium | reverse complement strand
GTCCTGGCCTCGGCGGAACGACCCGAGGTCCGGATGGCGGCCGGGCGAGCGCTCGCCGCGCTCGGCCCCGCGGGCGCCCGCGCGCTGCTTTCGGAGCTCGCGCGCCGCGACCCCGACACGGCGGCGGCTGCGCTCCGTGGGCTCGCCGGGAGCGGCCGGCGCGATCTCGTCCCGGAGATCCGGGCCGTCCTTTCGGACTCCGAGGACCCCGAGGTCCGCCGCACCGCGATCAAGGCCCTGGGCTCGCTCGGAGGACCGGAAGCCGCCGCGCTCCTGGCCGCGAAGCTTTTCCAGGCTCGCGACGCCGGAGAGCGCCTCGCCCTCGTGGAAGCCCTCGCCGACGCGGCCGACCCCGCGAGCCAGGACCTCCTCGAGACCACGCTCGAGGGCGGCGAAGACCCCGCCATCCGCTCCGCGGCGGCCCGGGGCCTCGCCGCGGCGATCGGCCCGCGCGCCGTCGGGCCCCTCGAGTCGGCCCTCGCCCGCGAAGCCTCGCCGCTCGCCCGCTACCAGATCGTCACTTCCCTCGCCGCGACGGGGGATGCCGGGGCTCGGGCCTCGCTCGAAGGCTCGCTCGCCTCCGACGCCGAGCCCGATGTCCGCGCCGAGGCCGCGCGCTCGCTCGGGCTCCTTGGCGACTCCACCGCGACAAGCGCGCTCCGGGCCGCGCTCTCTTCCGACCCGAACCCCGCCGTGCGCGCCCAGGCCGCCCGCGCCATGGCCACGCTCGGGGACCGATCGGGCGCCCGTCTTCTCCTTCCGGACCTGTCCGACCCCGAGGTTTCGGTCCGGGCCGGCGCGATCGAGGCCCTCTGGGAGATCACGGGAGAATCGCTGCCGTACGACCCCGAAGCCCCGGAGGGTGAGCGGGAGGCCGCGGCCGGCGAGTGGCGCCGCGCGCTGGAGGGATCGGGAGGAGGATAGGAGAAGGGCTGTGCTTGGCCCGAGCCGGCCCGGGCGGTATCTTGAGTCCAATGGACGCTCGGAGGAACCGACTCCTTGCCCGGCTGGCGATCCAGAAGGGCTACTGCTCGAAGGACCAGGTCCTGGAGGTCCTTCGCGAGATCGAGGCCGAGTCCCCGGGCGGCGACCAGACCCCGCTGGGCTCCGCCCTTCTCAAGAAGAGGCTCCTCTCCACCCAGCAGTTCGCGGAGCTCGCGAAAGGGCTCGAGCCGGTCGTCCTCTTCTGCCCGGCCTGCGACAAGCGGTACAGGGTCCAGGTCTACTTCGAGACCACGATCTTCGCGTGCAAGCGCTGCGGGGGCGACCTCAAGCGAGTGGACGACGGAACGGAAAGGACCCGGACCCAGCGACATTCCGAAAGCGGTGACCGGACCCGGCAACATTCCTCCAGCGGGGACCGGCAGGCCGTCCCGAAGGCCATCGGACCGTATCGAATCCTCGCGCTCCTCGGGCAGGGCGGGATGGGGGTCGTCTACCGCGCGCGACACGACGTCCTCGGGCGCGAGGTCGCTCTCAAGGTGCTCCTTCCACGGGTGGGCGAAGAGGAGGAACGACTCCAACGCTTTCTCCGGGAGGGTCAGGTCGTTTCCCGTCTCCAGCACCCGAACATCGTCGCGCTCTACGAGTGGGGCGAGTTCGACGGCATCCATTGTTTCGCCATGCAGTATGTCGAGGGGAAGACGCTGAAAGACGCCATCGTGGGCGAAGACCCCGCGGGCAAGCCCCTCACGCGGCGCCGCGCTCTGGAGATCGTGGAAACGGCCGCCCGCGCCCTCCACCACGCTCACGGAAAGGGCGTCGTCCACCGCGACGTCAAGCCGACCAATATCCTCCTGGGCTCCGACGGCGTCGTGCGGATCGCGGACTTCGGCCTGGCGAGGCTCGTGGAGGACGACGACTGGGAGCTCACGAAAACCGGCCTCCCGCTGGGTTCGCCCTACTACATGTCCCCGGAGCAGAGCCGCGGGGAAAAGCACAGGATCGACCACCGCACCGATGTCTACTCGCTCGGGGTCGTGATGTACGAGACGCTGACCGGGCGCCTTCCGTTCCCCGCTCGATCGCTCTCGGAGCTCTTGAACAAGATCGAGCGGGAGCGACCGGTCCCCCTCCGGCAGCACGTCCCGTCGATCCCGCGGCCGGTCGAGGACATCTGCCTCCGCGCGCTGGAAAAGAACCCCGAGGAGAGGTATCCCTCCGCCGAGGCTTTTGCCGACGACATCCGCCATTACCTCGATGGCGACACCCTCGACCGGCGATCGACCTCGAGGATGGCGAAGTTCCGCCGCCGGTTCGGCCCGCGCACGCTCTGGACGATAGTGGCCGCCGCCGGGGTCGTTTGCGTCGCCGCCGATCTCGCGTTCCTCTCGGCCTTTTCCCCGGACGAGGAACCCCAGGACCCCGCGCGCCCCGCCGCCTGGGCGGAGTCGAACAAGGCCGCCTTCGAGGCCCTGTCTCGCTCGGATTACGAGGGGGCGTCGCGCCATCTGGCCGAGATGGAGCGACAGGGAGCACCCCGGGCGGAGCTCGCCCAGGCGAAATCGCGTGCCGCCGAGCGCGTGGTGGAGGACCTCGGCCGCTTCGCTTCCCAGAGAGACGTTGGCGGCGCCGCTCGGCTCCTCGACGCCGCCTCCGGCCTCGGCGTCGAGGACGCGAAGATCGCGGAGTTTCGCCGGATGGTCCGGGGGACCCTTGTCGAGAGCTGCCGCCACGAGTTCGAGACGCGCGGACTCGCGCGCGCCGGGCCGGCGGTCGATTCGATCCGGCGGGTTTTCGGGACCGACCCGGAGCTCGCCCGGCTCGAGGAGGAGATCCGCCGCGCCGCCCCTCTCTCGATCACGACGACCCCGCCCGGCGCGACCCTCAGGCTGAGGAGGATCGACCCGGCCTCGCGAAGGGCCGTGGGAGACGAGCTCGATCTCGGCGTGACGCCGGTCGAGGAAGTGTCTGTCCCCGCGGACATCTACCAGGCCCGCCTGGCTCTTCCAGGCGCCGCCGGAGACGTTTTCCCGATCGAACTCGCCGCCAAGAGCGGCGCCTCTTCAGTCCGACTCGCCTTCGACCTCGCCCGAAACCCAGCCGAGATGGTCCTCGTTCCTGCCGGCGAATTCGAGCGCGGCGTCGGGAGCAAGAAAGAGCGCGTCCATCTCCCCACCTTCCTCATCGACCGGACCGAGGTGACCTGCTACGAGTACGCCCGCTTCCTCGCCTCGCTCCCATCCGACTTCGAGCGCTACCGCCGCCTGCCGTACTTCAACATCGAGAAAGCCGAGTCGTTCACCGGCGCATCCTTCTGGTCCGGTCCGACCCCGCCCGAAGGAGCCGAGGAGCGGCCGGTCGTCTTCGTGTCGTACCAGGACGCGATCCTCTTCGCGATCTGGGCAGGGAAGAGGCTCCCCACCGCCGAGGAATGGGAGAAGGCGGCCCGCGGCGTCGACGACCGCCCCTATCCCTGGGGCGACCTGTTCGATCCAGGTCTCGCGGTCCTCGCCCCGGGCGGCCACGCGAGCCCGCTCGACGTCCGGTCGTGTCCGAATGGCGCGAGCCCGTACGGGTGCCTGGACCTGTGTGGGAACGTCCGAGAGAGAACGTCAACGGTGAAGAAGGGGAGCCAGCGAATCGTGAAAGGCGGCTCCTTCAAGACGAACCCCGAGAACGCCCGCGCCCATGACGAGGAGGCGGTCGACGAGTTCGGCCTCCAGCACGACCTCGGCTTCCGCTGCGCGCGGAGCCACCTCGTCCTGGGGAAAGTCGAGGAGCTCCTGGAATGGATGGCCGACCCATTCCACGGCATCCGGCAGGAGGCGGTTCGCCTCGCGGGAGAACTCCCGAAGGAGACGCGGGTCGGGTGGGCTCTCCTGGAGCGCGCGGTGGGGGACTCCGACGAACCGGTGCGCCTCGCCGCGATTCGCAGCCTGCGAAACCATCTCGAGGACGAGATCGTGGAGTCCCTCGCCAACCTGGTCGCCGTCGAGAAGGGAGACCGCCGGAAGCGTGCCATCGCGGCCGCCGCCGGCGTCCTCCCGCCCGAGCGACTCGCGCCGGTCGTCTCGCTCCTCTCCTCGCCAGACGATTCGGCGCGCCTCAAGGCGATGGACGAGCTCCTCTTCCGGCACGAACCCGCGGCCGCGCCGCTCTATCGCGAGGTCTTCGAGGACGACGCGCTCGTCTACGGAGTCCGCGCGAAGGCGGCGGTGCTGCTCGCGGCTCTGGGGGACGAAGCGGGACGCCGGTTCCTCGCCCTCCACGCTCGCGAGGGAAAGGAGAAGGAGAGGGTCTTCGCCGCCCGGTATCTCTGCTGGATGGGGAACCCCGCGGGCGTCCTTCCCGCGATGGAGATCCACCACACCGACCCCAAGGAGATCTCGGCCGACAACCTGAAGTGGATCCTCGCCCGATTCCTCAGAGACCGGAGCGCGCTCCCCGCCCTGCGGGAGGGACTGCGCCACGAGCTCCCGGACCTGAGGGCGCAGTGCGCGCGCTTCCTCGGATTCCTCCGCGACCTCGACTCGAAAGGCGCCATCGAGGAATTGGCGGCGCGGGACACCTCGCAGCAGGTCCGCGATGCCGCCGCGACGGCGCTGCGGGAGTTCCGGTAGAGGGGCCCGAGCGCCGCCGCCGACATGATGGCCAGAGGTGCGCAAGCCCGCTTTCGTCGAGGGCGATGGACTACGAGCCGAGGAGCCGGAGGAGAGCAGACGTCGGGTAGACGCTCAGAGGCAGCTCCTCGAAATCGCGGTCGTTGGACCAGATCGGGATGCCCTCGTGCAATGCCAGTGCGGCGAGAGGCACATCGTCCTCGTCTCTTCCGACCAGATAGCCGCGCGCCTCCTCGAGCCGACCTGCGTACCGATCCTCCTCGAAAACGTCCACCTTGTCGAGGAGGAGGTCCAGGTGGAGCTCGACGGCCTCGAGATCGAGCCCGTATTTCTTGACCAGCGCCGGCAGATGCTCGCGTACCTCGGCGACGTTGACGGACGTGGTGACGATGGCGACAGCCGTCTCGGTGAAGACCCGCTGAGCAGCCCTCCCCAGGGCCGCCGACAGAAGAACGTTGCTATGAGCCTGTCGAAAAAGTCATTCTGGCTGCGCGCGGCGCTTTCGGCCGATCTCTTCGTTGCTCGGGCGCAGCGTAGCAGGGCTACGCTTTGCGCCCTCGCGCCTCGATCTCGGCCGAAATCGCTCGCGCTCGCCTCCGAAGCACTCTTTCGACAGGCTCCTGGAGCCTGTCCATTCTCTTTACGGCAGTAAGGGCTTGTTACGCGACTCGAGTTGCCGGTCGATCCCTTTCCGCCCTTCCGGTACCGGGCATCCGCTTTTCCGATACCAGGCATCCGAGCTCCGGGAAAGCCCGGAACTCGGAGTCCGGCCTTTCTACTCCGGCCGCCGGCGGGGCCGTCCTCTCGCCCGGCGCGGGCGGGGCTCGCTCTTCTCCCCGAACGTCTCGCGGACCCATTTCCGGAAGGCGCGGATCCATGTCGTCTCATCCGTCTTCTTGAGCGCCGCGAGGTGCCGCTCGATCTGGGCGGGGCGCAGGAAGGGGAAGGCACGGCTCGTGGGACTCGGCTTGTATTCTCCGTTCTTCTGGAGGATCGCGAACCGGAGCCGCTTCCCGTCGTACCGCCAGATCTCCGGAACGCCGAAAGCGGCGAAGATCCCCAGCCGGTCGAGGGCGCTCTTCGTGATCTCGACCTCGATCGCGAGGTCCGGCGGCGGATCGACTTCGGGGTCGAAGTCAATCTTCCCCCGCATCCGGCGCTCGTTCTGGATGTAGTAGGACTCGTCAGACTCGAAGCCCTTCTTCTTCACGAACCTCTTCCACGTCGTGGAGCCGGCGCTCACCATGGGTATTCGCAACTCCTCGGTCAACGCCTCGACCATCCGTCCGAGGAGGGTCTTGAATCTCTCGTGATCGAGTCTCGGGGACATGATTTCCAGGACCCCCTCGTCGTACGTCAGCCGAAGCCTGCGCCACGAGAGGTCTTCGAGGAGCGCCTCGTAGGTCTCCCAGCGGATTCCTTCGAAGACGATCTGTCCAGTGAAGAAATGATCTGGTGTGGCGATGTTCATTGCGACGGGCCTCTTATCCGGAATCATACCCTCTTCCGCCTTCGGATGTCCTTCAGGGTCCGGGGCGGACGCCCGTCAGAACCTCTCGCGCTCGCGTCGCAGGATCTCCCGTTCCCGCTCGGAGAGCGCGCCGATCCCCTTCGTCTGGACCTTGAGGAGGAGCGACTCGACCTTCTTCGCCCGCCTGGAGCGGAGCCAGCGGGCGAGGAAGCCGGGTCCGCCGGGCCGGCGCGGAATCGCCCGCTGCTGCTCGCGCCAGGCGCGGTCGAAGCGGGGATCGTAGCCGGCGCTCGGGTCGGGCATGTGGAGCGCGGTCCGTAGCGTCTGCGACGCCTGGATCCAGACGAAGAGGGCGATGAGGCCCAGGATGAGGTTGAACGTGACGAGGGCGAGCGCCCCCATCGGCAGGGCGAGGACCCGCGCGATACGGCAGGAGCGGGCGAGCGCCGCGTGGTAGCCCATGCGGGTCCAGAAGAAGGCAAAGAGCATCCGCCCGCCATCGAGCGGGAAGGCGACGAGGAGGACGTTGAACAGGAAGAGGAAGATCTGGGTCTGGGCGAAGTCGTGAAGGAGGAGGAGCCCGATCCTCCCAGCGAGCCAGAGTTCCCCGAAAAGCTTGGCATCCGAGAGAAAGGGGATGAAGACCTCTCGGCGCGGGGGTCCCCCGAGGCCGAGGAAGGCGGCCAGCGCGAGAGCCCAGAGCACGAGGTTCACGGCGGGCCCCGCGGCGGCGACGACGAGCTCCTGGCGCGGGGAGCGCCCCGGGCCGACGTAGGCGAGCCCACCGATCGCCGAGAGGATCACGTGGTGGACCGGCAGAAGATAGTGCCGCGCGGCCTGGACGTGGCCGAACTCGTGGGCGAGGACCGAGGCGAAGAGAAGGAGGAGCGGGAGGAGGACGAAGAGCGCGAGGAATCCAGGGGACGCGCCGTAGAGATGCGACCGGAAGGCATAGAAAAAGAAGACAGCCGGGAGGCTCCAGTGGATGCGGACCTCGACTCCGAGGATGAAGCCGAGGCGGAAGCTCCAGTTCCAGAACATAGAAGAGTCCCGCGGACCGTCAGCTCTCTTCCGAGAGCGCCTGGAGGAGGTAGAGGATCGTGTAGCGGTCGTCGTCCCGCCGGGCGGAGGGGAGCTCCGCGGCGAGCGCGGCGGCCGCGCGGCTCTTGTGCGCACGCAGGTGGTACTCGATCCATCCCCTCCGGAGCGACGATCCGACGGCGTGCTCCCGGAGGAGCGCCGGGAGCCCGAGAGGGGAGAACGAGAGCCCGGCGAGGATCCGCCGGCCGAGTTCCCCGCGCGCGGCATCCGCGGTCTCGACGAGCGGCCAGAGGGAGGGAAGAGAGCGAGTATCTCGCGAGAGGAGGCCCGCCACGGCGGCCTCCCGCGCCTCATCGGCGAGCGGTTCGCCCAGAGCCGCGACGAGAGCCCGCACGGCCTCTTCCCCTGGGATGCGCGCCAGGTTTCGCGCGGAACGCGCCTGCTCCTTGGGGGATGCGCCCGGGGCTCGCAGGCGCGCGGCCAGGCCGGCAACCGAGACCATCCCCGCGACGACTGCCAGGCGCGCCGCCGTACCCGCGACGAGCGGGTCGCGGTCGGCGAGCGCGGCCGAGATCGCCCGGCGGGGGGCCTCCCCTTCCGCGGACGCGGCGCAGAGGAGGGCGGCGGTTCGCACCGCGGGTGCGGGGTGGCGGAGCGCCGCGAGGGCCTTCTCGACGACGGGCTCCGATGGGGCTCGGGAGAGGCTTCCCAGCGCTCGAATAGCGATGGCGGGGTCGTCCCCGTCGAGCTGCTCTAGGAGGGCATCCACGAGAAGGGGATTCAGGGTCGCCGAGAGGCCCTCGACCACGGCCGAGCGGAGGACGCGGCTCCCCGAAGCGAGGTGCTTCAGGAGCAGCGGGAAGCCCTCGCGGACCCCGATCCTTCCCAGGATGCGGAGAATGCGCGCGAGCACCGTCTCGTCCTTTGCCTGGGCCGCGTGCGAGACGAGCGGCTGGGCGGAGGCGCCCGCGAACCGAACGAGGACCTCCTCCGCGAACGGCCCGCACTCGGGCCGGTCGAGCACGCTCATGACGGCCGGGATCGTGATGTCTCCGAACCGCACGAAGAAGTCGCGGATCTCGGCCTGCCGGTCGGGGAGAAGCGAGAGGAGCGGCTCTCCGCTCTCGGGCCCGATCTTCTCGATCGCCGCCGCGACCTCGACCGAGTAGTCATAGTGCTCCATCAGGGGGAGCACGGCCCTCGGATCCCCGATCTCGCCCAGGGCGACGATCGCCCAGTACCGCTTTCCCTCGTCGGCGAGGGCGTCGACGAGGGGTTCGACCGCCGGCTTCCCGATCCGCGCGAGGGCCCGGGCGACGAAGCGGGCGAGGAAGTCGGGGACCGTGCCGAGGAGCCCGACGAGCGACTCCACGGAGCGTTCCGTGCCGATCTTCCCGAGGCCCTTCACCGCTTCCAGGCACAGGGGGTGGCAAGGATCGACGAGCTCGACCAGAGTTTGCTCGGCGGCTTCCCCGCCCAGACGGCAGAGCGCGTCCACCACGGCCGGGGCGAGCGTCGGCTCCTGGAGATGGGGGAGGATCTGGTCGACGACCTTCGAGTCGCCGGCCGCGGCGAGGGCCTGGATCGCCAGGCGCCGCAGCAGCGAGTTCGTCTCGCGCGAGAGGAGCGAGAGGAGCGGCCCCACCGCTTCCTTCGACGCGATCCTGCCCAGCGCCCCCAAGGCGTAGAAGCGAAGCAGCGGGTCCTCGAGCGCGCGGACGAGGGCGGGCACGGACTCCGATCCCCCCCCTTGGCCGAGAGCGGTGGCCGCGGCGACCCGGACGTCGATCGAGGGATCGGAGGTGAGGACATGGACGAGCGTCCGGGCGGACCCCTCGACCTCTCCGAGGGCGGCTGCGGCTGCGGCCCTGTGGTCGTCTCGCTCGTCGGCGACCATCGCCGCGAGCTCTTCGAGGAAGCCCCTCTGCTTCAGGCGGACGAGGGAGGCGAGCGTCTGGCTCTTCACCTTCGGGTGCGGATCGGAAACGAGGCTCCGGAGCGCGGCCACGGCTTCGTTTCCGCCCAAGGAGGCGAGCGCGCGCGCGGCGGTCGTGCGCACATCCGGCGACTCGTCGCGCAGGTAGACGAGGATCGTTCGCCGGGCCTCGGTCGCTCCCGCCGCGGCGAGCTCGGAGAGCGCGACGCAGAGCACGTCCCGGTTGTCCTCCTGCGGGAGGTGCTTCAGGAGGCGGGTCCGGAACTCTGGGCCGGCGTGCCGGGCGAGGACCCGGATCGCCTCCATCCGGACCACGGGCTCGGGGGCGGAGAGCCTTTCCATGAGGATGGGGATGGCCGCGGGCGTGAAGTTCTTCTCTAGCTGTGCGATCCCGTGAGTCCAATCCCGCCGGCGCGAGCTCGCGAGGAGCTTGAGCAGCGCTTCCTCGGACGCCGGAGCGGCGGTCCCCGGGGCATCCGGCGCCGCCTTCTCCTCCGGCAGGAGACCCGCGAGGTCCGGGGCGTCGATGCGCTCGGCCGCGGCGAAGCTCACGGCGAGCGACACGACTTCCCGGAGCTCCAGGAGGTTCCCGCGCCACGCGGGCCCCCGCAGCGCCTCGATCGCCCGGTGGGTGAACCCCTTCACGTCCCGGCCCAGCGCCCCGCTGGCCTCGCGGAGGAAGTGTTCGGCGAGGAGGGGGAGGTCGTCGGGTCGCTGCTGGAGCGCGGGAAGCTCCACGTGCCGTTCCATGAAGAGCTGCACGAGCTCGGGCGAGGCCCGGCCGGCCTGGATCTCCGTTCCCACGTCGCGGGCGGTTGCAAGGTAGAGAAAGGCCGCGACCCGGCCTTCCTTTCCCAGCGCGCGGGCGAGTTTCTGCTGGAGGGAGAGCGGGATCTCGAAGAGCTCGGGCACGTAAACGAATCCCTCGCGGCCGAGGAGGGGCTCTGTCCCCTTGCCGCCCTCGAAGAGGAGCGCGGCGAGAGCGTCCTCATGCAGTCGGGCCGCACCGACCTCCACGAACTCCCGGGCGGCGAGAGATGTGCTTCCATGGAGGAACCGGGCGAGGTGCCTCTTGCCCGTCCCCTTTTCTCCGAGGACGAGGAGCGGGAGAGGTGGATCGACGAGCGACTCGGGACGTGCCCGGATCCCGGCGATCGTCGGGTGGTTTCCCACGAGGAGTACCGCCTGGCCGAGAAGGACACGGGCCCGTCCGGTCTCCTCGACGGCCCGCTCCACGGCGAGGTGGTCGGCGAGGATGGAGCCGACGAGAGCGCTCGCCGCATCGCCCAGGGCCGCGACCGGGATCCCGGCGGGGGGGTCGAAGACGAGGATCGCGCCGGCCGGGGGGCCGTCGGCTGCACCCAGCGGCCAGCCGTGGATCATTGCGGGCTCGTACCCCGCCAGCCGCCGGCAGTCACGGAGAACCTTCTTCGTCGCGGCCTTGCCTCGGACGAGAAGCGGCTCACCACCCGCCACGACGAGGTCGGCGAGCGGAGAGGACCCCCTGCCGGGCGAGGAGAGCTTCCCGCCGCGGGCGGCGGCGAGCAGGAGCCATCCCTCGGGCCGGTCCGGGTCGGCGTGCGCGAACGCCGCCGCGCGGCACTGGAACGCCTCGACGAGGGCCGCGGGGACCCCCGCGCGGAACCGCCCGCCTCCCAGGCCGGCGAGTGCCGCCAGTGGCGCGAGGCGTTCGAGGGGGAGGGAGGCCGCGGTCACTCCAGTCCGGGGCCCTCCTCGCCCGAGCTCTTCTGGTAGAGCCCGTAGTAGATCCCGCGCTTGGCCATGAGCTCCTGGTGGTTTCCGACCTCCCGGATCTCCCCGCGGTCCAGGACCACGATCTTGTCCGCGTCCACGATCGTCGAGAGCCGGTGGGCGATGACGATCGATGTGCGCCCCTGCATGAGATAGTCGAGCCCGGCCTTGATCTGCATCTCGGTCTCGGTGTCGAGGGCGCTCGTCGCCTCGTCGAGGATCAGGATCTTCGGGTCGCGCAGGATGATTCGGGCGATGTTCAAGCGCTGGATCTGGCCGCCGGAAAGCCCGCTTTCCAGCGAGCCCATCATGGTGTCGTATCCGCGAGGGAGCTTGGCGATGAAGTCGTGGGCGCGGGCGAGTTTCGCCGCGCGTACGACCTCGTCGGGAGCGGCCGAGGGGCGCCCGTAGAGGATGTTGTTGGCGATCGTGTCCTCGAACAGGAAAGGGCGCTGGAAGACGATCCCCACCTGGTCGAGGTAGTCGCTGTACTTGAGATCCTTGAGGTCGAAACCGTCGATGAAGATCTGTCCCGCGGTCGGGTCGTAGAAGCGCATGACGAGCTTGGCGATCGTGCTCTTGCCCGACCCGCTGGGCCCGCAGAAGGCGACCATCTCGCCGGGCAGGACCTCGAAGGAGATTCGCTTCAGGACCTCCTCGCCCGGCTCGTAGGCGAACGAGATGTCGTGGAACTCGACGTAGCCCTTGTAGTTCCGGAGCCGGATCGGCTCCTCCCGGTCCTGGATCTCGTAGGGCAGGTCCCAGACCGCGAAGACGCGCAGCGCCGCGACGCAGATCGGGTTCATCGACTGCCAGTAGTTGAGGAGCGCGCTCACCGGCCCGAGGAGTTTCCCGAGGAACATCGTGAAGGCGATGAGCTGCCCGATCGTGAGGTTCCCGTCGATCACCTGGAGGCCGCCGTACCAGAGCACGAACGCCCCGGAGAGCACAGAGATCGAGCCGACGACGATGTGGAAGAGGTGCGACCACACCATCAGCCGCACGTTCGTGAGGCCCATGTTGCAGAGCTCGCCGAAGTACCGCTTCCGTTCGAATGCGCCCTGGTTGCAGGCCTTGACGAGCGAGGTGCCCATGACGAACTGGAAGAAGACGTTCTTCAGGCGCACCATCTGCTCGTTCATCTCCTGTTCCATCGGGGCGAGCTTGTTGGTGAAGTAGTTCGTGAAGAGGACCCAGAGAGGGAGCGAGAGGATGCTGAACAGGGCGAGGTTGAAGTGGATGGTGAAGAGGATGACGACCCCGGTGACCAGGCCCAGGACATGCCCGGCGAGGTCGTTCAGGCTCGTGACCACGAACTGCTGCACCTGGGGCAGGTTGTTGTTCTCGGTGTGCGCGATCTCCGCCAGCGGGTTCTGCTCGTAGAACCGCAGCGAGAGGTTCTCGAGGTGCTTGAAGTACTTGACCCGCATGTCGAAGTTGATCCGCCCCATCATGTAGAAGGAGATGTAGTGGGCGAAGAAGCCGTAGACGGTGCGGATCAGGAAGAGCCCGATCATCACGCCGAAGAGGACGTGCAAGAGGTCGCGGTCCCCCTGGACCAGCACGTCGTCGATGATGATCTGGTTGAGGAAGGGGTCGATCATGCCCAGCCCGACCTCGATGAAGGTGAGGACGAGCATGAGGAAGAGGAAGAAGCGGTAGGGCTTCACCCACGAGAGCACCCGGCGGAAGATCCGTATCTTGTCCCAGAACTTGAGCTTGGCGATGTCCGGGATCTCGGGGCGGAGGTTGTGGAAGGGGCGCGTTTCCCTTTCCTCTTGGGTGGCGGCCGCGCTCATGACGGGGTTCCTTCACAGGTGACGGCGTGGTGGAGGACGAGCACGTCGAACGGGTTGATGGAGGAGTTCGGGCCCTCGAGACGCGCGGCGAGGAGGTCCGCTGCATCGCGGGCGCTCGCTCGCAGGTGTTCCTCGATGGCGCCGCGACGCAGCGGTCCGGCCGACGCGTGCTCGGCGACCAGCCGGTCGAGGCTCGCGGGGTCGAGGGCGAGGCCGGCGAGGATCCGGCGCCCCGCCTCCCGGCGCGAGCGGTCGGGACTCGAGAGGAGCGGCCAGAGAGATGGAAGGAGGCTCGAGTCGCGTCCGGCGAGGGCCCGGAC
>JACQVV010000242.1 GCA_016209595.1 Planctomycetota bacterium | reverse complement strand
TGGACCTGGACTTGGACCTGGACCTGGACTTGGACCTGGACCTGGACTTGGACCTGGACCTGGACTTCGACCTGGACTTGGACCTGGACTTGGAGTCTCCGTCTCGGCGAGCGACACGCCTGGGACCTGGACCATGTTCCCGCACCCGGGACACCGGACGCTCTCCCCCGCCCGCTCGTCAGGGGCCGAGAGCTTCTTCCCGCACTCGCACTCGAACCGGATCGCCATCGGCCTTTCTCCTCCTCGCGGGTGTCGCCTTGATCGTACCGCCCGCGCTCCGGAGCGGGTAGTCTCTCCGCCCCCTCGAAGCGTCGTAGGTGTAGCCGATGCCACGTAGCCCTGGCCAGGAGGACCGAGTGAGCGAGAACTGGGCCGATCCCCTTGTCCGCGAGTTCCCCGATCGCGGCATCCGAGTCCTCCTGGAGGACCCGGATGCCTTCCACGCCCTGCTCGAACTGGTTTCCCCCTCGCTCGCGGAAAGACTTGCCCGCGAACGCCTGGAACGCGACGAGACCGTCTTCATCGACGATGAGTACAGGAAGCGCACCGTCGACCTCATCTGCCGTGGAGCCTATCTCGAAGCCCAGGCCGAGCCGATCTGGATCTACTGCCTCCTCGAACACCAGTCCTCTCCGGATCGATGGCTCCCGCTCCGCCTGCTCGGAACGCTCGCCAGAATCTGGGAGAAGGAGAAGGGCATCGTCGAGGCTTCCCCGGAGGAACCGGCGTGGGAGCAAGGGGTTCTCTCCCCGGTCGTGCCGATCCTCCTCTACACCGGAGACAGGGCATGGGAGGAGCGGACAGAGCTCGCTCGACTCGTGCGAAGGTGCGGCGCGCTCGCCCGATTCGCCCCACACCTCGAAGTTCTCGAACTCGACGTCAAGGGGGAGGCTCCCGACCGCCTTCGCAACAACCCGCATCCTCTGGCCGCGGTCCTCCTCACCCTCCGCGAGGAGCATTCCGAACGGAGTGCCTTCCGCGACGCCCTCGAGACGGCCGCCGCGCGGGTCGCGGAAATCCCGGAGACGCCGAGGTGGCGTCACTACGCCAGGTTCCTCCTCGCCCTCGTCTACCAGCGGCGTCCACGGGACGAGCACCGTGGATTGCTCGACGCGATCGATGCTAGACTGAAGCCACAGAGACGGAAGGAGACTGCCGTGATGAAGGGAACGATGGCCGACGAACTCATCGAGAAGGGCATCGAGAAGGGCATCGAGAAGGGGATCGAGCAGGGCATCGAGAAGGGGATCGAGCAGGGAATCGAGAAGGGCCGGCAGGAGGGCCGGCGGGAGGCTCTCATCGCCCAGCTTGCCGAGAAGTTCGGCCCTCTCTCCGAAGGATGCGCCCAGAGGATTCGCCAGAGCGATCCGGCCCTTGTCGATCGGTGGCTCCGGCGCGTGCTCACGGCCCGGGTCCTCGAGGAGATGGGTTTCGACGATGCAGTGCCGGGGGTCTGAAGGCCATCCGCTGCTCGGGGCGACGACCCCTCGCAGGCGCGAGGCGGGCGTCGCTCGTCCGGCACTCTGGTGCCTGATAGCGGAGCCCGGGTGCCTGATAGCGGAGCCCGGGGACCTGATACCGGGGCCCCGGGAAGATGCCCGCCGGGGAACTCGGTTCCGAGCGAGCCTACGATCCCCGGCGGGGTAGGACCTGTTCGGCCGGCTCGTTTGCCGGCACGGGAAGGGAGTCTGGGTATCACGGTTGCACGGGGGGGCGACCCCTCGCTCTCGCGGGGCGGGCGCCCTTCGTCGGGCTTTGGATGTGACACGCTGGAGGGGCGAACGCCGAGGTTCGTGTTGCGGATCCCCGGGGCGTTCCTGTTGCGGTTCGCGGAGCGCGCGTTGACGGCGAGGTTGTTCCAGGACCCGCCGCGGTTGACGCGGTTCGCGGATGCTTCGACTCCCACCCCACTCAAGTTCAGACGCCGGGGCTGTCTCTCGCTCTTTTTCCTTCTTCGATCGGTTCGAACCATCGGCGTCGAAGCGCCCGCGTCGTCCCGTGGTCGAGATGGGCGACCACCGAGCGGACCGCGCCGGCGAGTTGGGTTTCGTCTATCTCTCCCCGCCGGAATTGCCCTTCGCGGTGCGCGATCCGAGCCCGGCTGCGACGGGCGTTCTCGGGCCGTACCCGCACGAGGCCCCGGTAGAGCCGGAACCCGAGGAACGGCAGTCCCTGCCAGGCGGGGGCGAGAATCGTCGCCTTCTCCTTGAGCCGGAGACGGAGCGTGTCGCCAAGGTAATCCTCGACCTCGCGCCGCGCGTCGCTCAGCCTCGCTTTCCCGTGGGCGAAGAGAACGAAGTCGTCCATGTACCGGAGGTACGCCGGGGTCCGAAGCTTCTCCTTCACGTGATGGTCGAGGCGATCGAGGACGAGGTTCGCGATCCACTGACTCGTCAGGGCTCCGATCGGGATCGCTCGACCGCCGTGTCCGGGCACGATGTGGGTGCGAACAATCTTCTCCAAGAGGTCCAGGACGTTCCGGTCCTTGATGATCCGGGCCAGCGTATCGAGTGCGACGTCGTGTGAGACGGTCTCGAAGAAGTGTTCCACGTCGAGTTTCAGAAAGTACTCGTACCGGCGCAGGAACTCCTGGGCCCGCCGGAGCGCGGCGTGCGTGCCCTTGCCGCGCCGGCAGGCGTAGGAGTCCGCGATCATGCGCCGTTCGAAGATCGGTTCCAGGGGATCGACGAGCGCGTGGTGGACCACCCGGTCCCGGAAGGGCGAGACGGCGATCGTTCGCGCCTTGGGATCGAGGATCTGGAACGTGATCGTCGGGCCGGGGCGGTAGCTGCCGGCCTCGAGCTCGCGCTGCAAGGCGAGCACCTCGGGTTCGAGGCGCTCAAGAAAGCGGAGTGCCGCGACGGAGCGGCGCTTCCCCCGGGCCGCCACTCGCGCGGCTCGAAGGAGGTTGTCGAAGGCGACGATGCTGGGCCAGAGATTCCCGACGCGCCTCACGAGGGGAGCCCCGCTCGAGGCGTCTTCCGCTCGATGGACCGTCGCCAGCCGTGGACCATCCGGCCGGCGTCGTCCGTCCCCCTCATGGCCCGCTCGAAGTTCCGCGCCCCGAGGACCCCGCGCTTTTGCGCCAGACGGAAGAGGAAGCGCATCCGTTCCAGCGTCAGGTTGATCTCCCGCAGCAGGACACTTCGCGCGCCGGGCTCGTACCGCGCCGCGACGAGCTTTTCCAGCACGTCGAGGGCATGGTTCTCCACGCGCTGCGTGAGTGTGAAGCGCAGGTTCTTCGGCCACCGCGCCGTCTCGCCGAGAAGAACGTCGGTGAACTCCTCCCAGCTGGCGAGGACCAGGAGCTCGGCGCCGGCCTCTCGGGGAGGGCCGCGTCCTGGCGTGCCGGTCAAGTATTCGTGCTCGCCGGGAGGGCGGCCTGGGTCTCGCTGCCGTTCGTCCCGTGAAGAAGAACGAGGATGTCCCGGCCATACTTCTCAACTTTTCCGGGGCCGATACCCGGGACATGGCCCAGGGCGGTCGCCGACTCGGGGCGGCGCCGGAGGAGCTCTACGAGTTCGCGGTTCGTGAAGATCACGTAGGGCGGGACGCCCTCCTGGCGCGCCCGTCTTGCCCTCCACTCGCGCAGCGTACCGAAGAGGATTCGCTCCGACTCGGGAAGCGTCGAGACAAATTCGCTCGTTTGACCCCGTCCGCGAGGGCCGTCCACCTGTCGGGGTGGAGCAACGACCCCGGCGACCACGGCTTCCTGGTAGGTGACCACGCACGCCAGGTGGGGGACCTCGCTCACCGTGAAGAAGTGCTCCCGGAACGACAGCACTTCTTTATCGCGCGTGAACTCGAGAAGGGGTCCGTCGTCGAAGCTCCCGAGCGTGGGGGAGTACCGGAAGGTGAAGATCTTCACTCGCATCGCGGAGGGCCTCGGAAAAGTGCGACTCCACCTCTCCCAACCCTCTACACGACACCCGCCCGCCTGCCAACCAGCCACATGAAAAAAACTCCAGAAATTCTGCGGTAGAGAGCGAGACAGATCCAGATCCGCCGTTCCTCCGGCGAGCGACGCTCCATGCGTCCGTGGTGAAGAAGTGAGAGAAGGAAGTCGTGAATCACTCCGTGACGACCCTGGAGGGGCGAACGCCGAGGTCCGAGGCGCGGATCCCCGGGGCGCCCCCGGTGCGGTCCGCGGAGCGCGCGTGCACGGCGAGGTAGAACCAGGACCCGCCGCGGTGGACGCGGGACGCGGAGGCTGAGGTGGCCTCCTCCTCGCCATGCAGCCCATCGCGGTCCCGGGGGTCCTTCCTGTATGAATCCGTGGCATACACGTCCCGGCACCATTCCCAGACGTTCCCTATCGTGTCGGCGAGCCCGAAAGCGTTTG
>JACQVV010000270.1 GCA_016209595.1 Planctomycetota bacterium | reverse complement strand
GGAGTCGAAGCCGCGCTCGAAGGCCCGTTCGAGGTTTTCGCCCTGTACCGGCCGGAACTCCTCCGACTCGACGAGTCCCGTTCGCTCCAGGATGACCTCGCCCGTTCGCGCGTCTCGCCAGGTCAGGTTGACGACGAGCGTGATCCGTCCTTCCGTGACCCGGTCGGTGAGGTCCTCGGTGACCACCCGCTGCTCGACGTCCACGATGGTCCCCTGGAGCACCGAATCCGCGCGCTCCTCCTCCACGACGGCGAGTTCCGTCTTCGTCTGGATCTCCTTCACGACGGCGCGGGTGAGGGGGAGCTCGACCAGGCGCCGGTAGGTCACGTTCTGGAAGACGGGCACGGCCACCGTGCGGACTCCCGCGGGAGAGAGCGCGCGGACCGAGTATCCGCAGCCAGTGGCCACGGCGAGCAGGGTCATGCAAATCGAGACGCGACGCACGCTTCGGATCGTATCCTCTCCTCTTCTCCGATGGAGTGTACGGCCCCTCCGCGAAACGGTCAACCCGGCGGCGAAAGTTCGAATCGGGGAGGCGGCGGGGGTTCCTAGGGGTTCCCGAGCTCGCTCAGGAGCTCCCTCGCCTCCTCTGCTTCCGGAGCATCCGGGTGGAGTTCCACGATCTCCCGGAGAAGGACCGCCGCGGCCTTCGGGCGGTCCCACTGGAGATACCACTTCGCGACCAGGAAATCGTTCTTGGCGAGCTCCAGGGCGATCTCCTTCTCCCGCGCTCTCGCCTCAGGGACCTTGCTCCCCTCCGGCGCCTCCGCCTGGTAGTTCCGATAGGTCTCGACCGCTTCCTTGAGGGGAGTCACGTCGTAGCGAGGACCCTCGTAGGGAGCCTCCTGGCAGCGCGCGATCTGGAACAGCGCCACCTCGCGCCATTCGCTGTTCTTGTACTCGTCCTCCTCGCGAAGCGCCCGATACTCCTCCATGGCCTCCAGAAAGCGGCCTTCCTGGAAGTAGTAGTTGGCGATCGTGAACCGCGCGTCGTCGGCGAACTCCCCGAGAGGATAGAGCTCGACGACCTGCCGGAGGATCTCCACCCCCTCCTCCTTCGATGCGATCTCGATAGGCCAGAAGAGCTCCTTCTTTTTCTCCCCCCGCACGAGGGCGGAGCCGACCCGGTACTCACGCTCCATCACCGCCGTGAGGCGCGGCGTCGCGGGGTATTCCGTGAGCAACCTCTCGAAGTTGATGTGCGCGCGGTAGTAGTTCCCCGCCTGATAGTCGCTCTCCCCGGCCTGGAAAAGCGCCTCCTCCGTCCAGCTTCCCGGCTCCGCCTCCTCGAGGACGCTCGAGTAGAGCTCGGCCGCCTCCGCGTGCCTGCCGGCCGACTGGAGGGCGCGGGCCTCGTCCAGTCGGGTTCCCACGGCTTCCCGCCCGCCGTAGCTCGTGTTGACCCAGCCGTTCTCCGGGGTCCAGATCCAGTCGGCGGCGGCGGGGCCCAGGGCGGCCGCAAAGAAAATCCCCAAAAACACGGGAACACGCTCGGACATCGTGCGTACTTCCTTATAAAGGGGCGACGCAGGGTATCCGCATGACTCCAATCTCGCAACCCCTTTGCGGGCAGCCTTCCAAAAATTCCAAAATTTCTTGTTTGACCTGACCGGGAGTCGCTAGAATACGGACCGGTCTAGACCCACGTCACAAGGAGGGTACGAGGATGGGACGGATCGGACGGCTTCTCGCCGTGGTCGCGCTCGTCGCCTGGCCGCTCGCCGCCGCGGCCGACGACTCGAGCGCGAACGGGTCCGGCAACGGCGATCAGAAGAGCGCCAGGGACGCCCTGAAGGACGCCTACAAGAGCCTGGTCTCGTCAGGCGGCTACAACTTGAGCTTCAGCCTGGTGGTCGGCACGAGCCTCGACGGCGGGAAGACGATCTCCGCGGTGGACACGAGGCAGGCATACCAGGGCCCCGTGTTCCGCCAGATTCTCGGCCTCGAGACGGAGGGGGTCTACATCACACGGAAGGGCGGCGCCTGCTTCGACTCGACGGCGCGACGCTGGGCGAAGGTGAATCAGGTGACCAAGGGCCGCCTGATCGCCGGCATCCTCCAGCTCCCCGAGGAGCACATGGAAGCCGCGCTCCGGCACGCGGCGAACGCGCGCTGGGAAGGGAACAAGGTCGTGATCCCCGTCCCGGGCGCCGTCGTGAACAGCACCTTCAACTCGATCCAGAACTCGGGCTGCGCGGGAGGCACCTGAGGCAAGACGGGGCTCTTGTCCCGTGTGGACAAGACCACGCGCAACATGTGCTACGAGGTCACGTTCGATTCGAGTGGAAACGTCTCGCAGCTCCGGATCGTCCTCACCGCCGAGTTCACGGCCACGAACACCGAGGGCTTCCGCGCGGAGTACACCTACGACCTCTCCGGGCACGGGAGCGTCGCGACCCTCGACGTCCCCGCGGACGCGAGGAAGTTCCTGAACTAGGCTCTCTCATCCAAGAACCCGACTCCCTCGCCGACGCGGTCCTGGAGGTCCTGGTCGCGGGGGAGGCCGTGCGCCCGGAGGACGCCGCGCGTCTCCTCGCTACCCGGGCGGTCGAGAACCCGCTGGCTGCCGCCGTTCGCGCCCGCCTCGCCCGCCCGGAAAGCCTGGAGCAGGCCGTGGACATGGCCGAGACCCTCGTCCCCGGCACGATCGCCGCCGCGACGCTCGGACAGGTGCGGGAGGGGCGGAACCGGATCGCGGGTTGGCTCGCCGCCGCGCGGGCGGTGGGGGAGGATACTCCCCGCGGACGAACCCCGCTCCGGGCACGGGGGGAGGCGGGAAGTTCCCCTCCCCCCGGCAAGACCGGATTCGAGTCGATCGAACCGTGGAGCTCGGCCCTGGCCGGCCTCACGAACCTCGCGCCTCCCGCCGCGGAGAGGTTCCGCCTCGACCGCCACCTGCGCTCCGATGCGGGGCGGGACGTCTGGGCCGCGATCGACCTTGACCTCTCGCGCCCCGTGGAGCTCCATCTCCTGGAACCCCGGACGCCCGCGGGCGAGGTCGTCGCCGCGGTCGCCCTCCACGCCAGGCTCTCGGGTCCGTCCTTCCCGGTCCTCCTGGAGGCGGCGCGTGACCCGAGGGGTCGCGCGTTCCTCGTCTTCCCGATCGCACCCGCAAGGACGCTTCTCGCCGCCTGGCGAGAGATCTCCCTCGGGCCCGCCGGCGCCCCCGCGCGCCGCCAGGAGCTCGTCACGGTGCTCCGCCTGGCGCGCGCCCTGGATAGCGCGCATCGCCAGGGGGTGTTTCACGGTTCGCTCGCTCCCGGCGTCGTCCACCTGGGCCACCGCGGGGAGCTCGTCATCTCGGGGTGGGCTCCTCCCCACCCCGGCGATCCCACGCCCACTCCGGCAACCGACGTACGCGGGCTAGGGCTCCTCCTCTCGTTCCTCGCGTACGGGCGGCCCCCCGAGGGCGCCGGGGAGACTGCCGGGACGCTCCTGGAGGGAATGCCCGGGGATCTCGCGAGGATCGTCCGGACCGCAACCGACCCGGTTCCTGGGAATCGCTATCCGTCGGCGGGCGCGATGGCCGATGAGATCGAGCGCGTCCTCGCCGAAACGACCATCCCCTCGACGCCGATCGGGCGCCTGCGCTGGCTCGCGGGGGTTGCCTGGCGGCACTGGCTCGTCGTGGCCGGAGCGGTCCTCTGGCTCATCCTTGTCGCCGTGCTCCTCGCCCTATCGGGGATCATCCGCCCGGCGTAGGACCGGGCAACCGGTCGTCCGCCCGGCCCCTCATTTCCTCCGACCCCGCGCGAGCCACGCCTCGAGTTCCTCCGCGAACGCGCCGGCCGACGGGTGGCGGTGGCCGGGATGAATCGCCATGGCGCGGAGACAGGTTCTCTCGAGATCCGGAGACACGCGGCGCTCGGGCGCGCGGCGCGAGGGGGGATCGAAGCGACCCTCCATCACACGCACGAGGATCTCCCGGAGGCTCCCGGCGAACGGCGGACAGCCGCAGAGGATCTCGTAGAGGATCGCGCCGAGCGAGTAGACGTCGGTCGCGGGGCCGATCGGCCGGCCGAGCCCCTCGGCCTGCTCCGGCGAGAGATAGGCGGGGGTCCCCATCACCGCGCCGGCGACCGTGAGGCGAGGGGAGAACGAGCGTTCCAGGACGTCCCCCGCCGGTTCGGGCCGGCCGGCGAGCTCCGCGCGGACGAGTCCCCAGTCCAGAACACGAACCTCGCCGTGTTCTCCGAGCATGACGTTCGAGGGCTTGAGGTCGCGGTGAACGAACCCCTTCTCGTGGGCGTAGGCGACGCCGCGGGCGACCTCGGCGAGCACGCTCACCGCTTCGGCGATCTTGAGATCCCCGGCCGCGAAGGCCTCCCGGAGCGTCCGACCCCGGACCGCCTCCATCGTGAGGTAGAGATCGTCCCCGTCGCGCGAGATCGTGTAGATCGGGACGGCGGTCGGGTGGTCGAGGGCGGCCATGGCCCGGGCCTCGCGAACGAAGCGCTCAACCGCCCCGGGGAGGGCGCCCCGGAGCACCTTGAGGGCGACGTCGCGCCCGAGGAACTGGTCGCGCACGAGGTAGACCGTCCCCATCCCCCCGCGCCCGAGCTCTCGCAGGATTTCGTAGCGTGGCAAGGGAGACCTCGGCGTAGCGGGGCAGGTGGGCAACGCCGCGGGGCTACTCCTTGCCGAGCTCCTCCTTGATCCTCTTCCAGACGTCCCTCGGTCGGAGCTGCTCCACGTCGTAGGCGTAGGTCTTCTCCTCGACCGGGAAGGGGCATCCCTCGAACTCGTGCGTCGCTTCGAGGCTTCCACCGCGCAGGCTCTTTCCGACGGAAAGAGTGCAGTAGCCCCCTCAGCCAGGGTGGAACGCGTCCCGGAAGATCTCGTTCCCTTCCCCATCGCGGACGACGAGAACGACATCCGCGGTCGCGTCCTCCTTCTGGAGCGACACCGGGATGCCGTTGCCGTCCGAAAGCGCGAGCTGGAAGGCGAGATCCATCCCCTGGTCCTGCATCTGGATGGCGGGGACGATCCTGGGATCGATCGCCTCGAGCGCCGACCTGCCGGTCCCCACCTCGAGCGCGAAAGCCCTTCCCGACGAGAGCGTCCAGCAGGCGCCGTCCGTGGCAACCCTTGCCATCGAGTAGCGGGCGTCGTAGGTCCCGACGGGGACCCGCGTTTCGGGCGCGAGCACGACCGGGAACCGGCCGTGCGCTTCCGAGTCGAGGACGAGGCGTGTCCCCGCGAGCGGAGAATCGACGACCAGAACGCCGGTTTCGACCCCGGCCGGTTCGAGGGACAGGGACCTGGCGTCGGCGGCGAGCGACACGCGATATGCCGTGCCCGCCAGGACCAGGAGCGAACCCAAGGGCTGGGTCTCCTCGGGGGCGATCGAGCCGTCTCCGTCCCGGTCGACGAGGAGAAGCCGCCGCGGGTCCTCGCCCGCTTGGCTCGCCATCGAGTGGTCCATGACCCCGATCCGGACCGCGGAACCGTCGATCCGCGCCGTGCCCATCCGCGCGTCCGCGGGCTCGACCTTCATGAAGCACGCCACTTCCGGCGGCACCACGAGATTCGCGAGCTCCTCGGGCCACCCTTCGCGGGACTGGAGGTCGCCGAGCGCGGCGTACCCCTTCCGCACGAGCTCTCGGATCTTCGCTTCGATCTCCTGGCCGCGCGGGCCCATCCCCTCCAGTACTTGCGCGAGCCACTCGGGCACGTCGAGATGCGGCCAGAACGCCAAGAGCTCGACCCGGACCGTGGCCGGCTCCCCGTCCTCGACCGGCAGGTCCAGGGTCGCCTTCATGTTCTCGAGCGGTCGCGCCTCGTCCGCTTCGAAGACCCGGTCGCCATCCACATCGACGAGTACGCGGTCGAACCCCGTTGCGCTGGGGCCGGACCCGTCGAAAGCGATCGCGAGTGTCCGGCTCCCGTGCCCGAACTCCCCGAGCACCCAGCGCTCGCTCCGGAAGTCTCCTTCGTAGCCGGCGGGGGCCACCTCGCAGGAGTGCCAGCTGATGTAGAGATCGTAGTTCGACCACCAGAAGCCCTCGATCCCCGGCGCGAACTTCACGGCCTCCCGGGCGAGCGGCACCTCGTCGGCCTGAAGGGAGACCGCCAGGAGAACAAGGATGATTCCGAATCTTGCTGCGCGCATGGGTACCTCCCTGATACGGACCCGATCGGCCCCCCATGCTACTATCGCGGACCGCCGGTCGGTCTGCTCCTCTCCGACCCACAAGGTATTGCGGTCGCTCTGCGGGAGCCGGGACGGCTACAGCCGCTTTTCGATGTCGGCGAGCGCCTCGCCGGCGCGGCGCCCGAGCTCCTCGCGGCCGTAGCGAAGCAGGCGTCCCCGATCGACGAGGAGCTCGCCCGCGGCGAAGACGTACCGGACGTCGTCGCGCGAGGCCGCGTAGACGATCCGCGAGTGGACGTTCGCGCCCAGCCGCGCCGCGGCCGGCCCTCCCGCGCCGTGCTCGGGACCGCCGAGGTCGAGGAGGACGAGGTCGGCCGCCTTTCCCTCCTCGATCGACCCCGTTTCCTTTTCGATGCCCAGGACCCTCGCCCCGTCGATCGTGGCCAGGGCGAGCGCCCGCTCGGCGGGGACGGCCGTCGGTCCGCGCCGGGGCTTGGCGAGGAGCGCGGCAAGTCGCATCTCGCGGAAGCCATCGAGCGAGTTGTTGGCGGGCGCCCCGTCGGCGCCGAGCCCCACGCGGACCCCGGCTTCCCAGAGGGCGGGGACGTCCGCGATCCCGCTCGCGAGCTTGAGGTTCGAGGACGGGCAATGGGTGACGCAGGTGTCGGTTCGGGCGAGAAGGGCGCGCTCCTCGTCCGCGAGGTGGACGCCGTGGGCGAAGACCGCGCGCCTGCCGGTGAGGCGCGCGCCGTCGAGATAGCCGACGTTCGTCGTCCCCCAGCGCCGCGCGCTTTCCTCGACCTCCCAGACGGTCTCGTTGGCATGCGTGTGGAGGAGCCATGGGCCCGAGGAGAGGATCTCACCGACCTCGCCCAGGAGCCGCCGCGAGCACGAGAAAGCGAAACGGGGGCAGAAGGCGTAGCGAATCCGGCCTTCCGCTGCCCCGTCCCAGCGCGCCGCGAGGGCGAGCGATTCGCGGATCGAGTCCTCCGCGGTTTCGGCGAGCGAGGGCGGAACGCCGTCCCCCTCGTCCATCATCGCCTTGCCGATCCAGGCGCGCAGGCCCGAGTGCACGACGGCCTCCCCCACCGCGTCCGTGTGGTGGACCGTTCCCATGTCGAGGATCGTGGTCGTCCCGCCTCTCGCGAGCTCCGCGAGCCCCAGGTCCGCCGACACCCGGAGCGTCTCGTGCGAGAGCGCCCCTTCGAACGGCCAGATGCGCGTCCGGAGCCAGTCGATGAGGGAGAGGTCGTCCGCGAGGCCCCGGAAGAGGGTCTGGCAGAGGTGGATGTGGGTCTGGACGAGACCCGGGATCATCGTGAGCCCGCGCGCGTCGAGGCGCTCGGCCGGCGCGAGGTCGGGCAGGGCAGGAGCGAGGTCGCGGCCGATCCGGGAGATCCCGCCCTTCTCGACGAGAACGTCCGCTTCGAGAACCTCGCGCGCCGCGTTCATCGTGACGACTCGCGCGCCCTCGATCAGTCGCCGTGCCATGGCGGGAGATCTATACCCGAGCCGCGGCCGCCGGACAACCGGGGCCGCAAGATCTACCGGGTCGCGAGACGAAGGAGGAGCGCGCCTTCGTCCTCCGGGAGCGCCTGGGCGCCGGACCGGAGGATGGCGAGCGTCTCGTCGGGGGCGATCTCGAGGGCGCGCCGGATCTCGCCGGCAGCCCCATCGGGTCCGTCCCGGCGAAGGCGGAGAAGGGCTCGGAAGAGATGGGCGCGGGCCAGGGCCCCGGGATCTGCCGCGTCGCCGGCGAGGCGGATCGCCGACTCGTAGATCCTCTCGGCCTCGTCGAGGAGTCCGCGGGCGAGGGCGCCGTTCGCCTCCAGCACTCGCTCCCCGGGGCTCGCCGCGTCGAACGAGCCCAGGGACGCTGCGGGTTCGCTCGATTCGACCTCGACCGACTGGATGACCACCTGCGCGCGGTAGTCGCCCCCGTACGCCTCCCTCCGGTAGACCCCACGGCCGAGGGAGTAGACGCCCGGGGGGAGCTGGAACGGGATCTCGAACGAGAGGAGGGCCTTCCGGTCGGGGGAGTCCGCGTCCTCGAGGACCGCGAAGGCGCGGTCGAGGCCCGGGATGAACTCCAGTTCCAGGGAACAGGTCCGGCCGAGGAGCTCGGGCGGCGGTCCGGAGCCGGCCTCCTTCCCGCCGAACCGCCCCGAGTCCGAGCCGGCGACCCACTCGATGCGATCGGTCGGGGCATCGGTCGCTCCCGAAGCCCGAAGGCCGACGAGAAGGTAGGGCGCCGCGGCCGGGCTCGTGTTCTCCGGCGGTGGTCCGAGCCGATCGAGGCGGTCGAGTCCGATCCAGGCATCGGTCTCCCAGTCGAGCCGCGCGACGCGGAAACACACGCGGACCCGGATCGGCCCGCCGCGATACGCAACAAGGAGACCGGCCGCGGATTGCCGGGAGGAGCCCGCCCAGACCTCGAGGCCTTCCCCCGTCGTCCGGGCCTGGAAGGGATTTTCGCAGGCGAGCGGCACGCCCTCCCGCCAGTCCGTGACGCGCGCCGCCCCCGCCATCGCGGCGGCGGGGATCGCCCAGCTCTTCATCTCGGCGACTTCCCGCGCGGCCTGGGGGTCGAGCCCCCGCGATCCTACGAGCGCCTCAAGCGCTCGGGCGAGGCGCCTCCAGTCCCGGGCCGTCCGGAGAGCCCGAACGCGCGCGAGCCCCGCGCGTTCCGCCAGCTGCGGCACCAAGGCCGCGCGCTCGTAGGCTTCGGCGGCCTCCCGCATCTTTCCCTGCCTCGCCAGCGATTCGCCCAGGCCGAACCAGGCCCCCGCCCCGTGCGCGCTGCCGCCCGTCTCGTGCCGGAAGAGAGCCTCGGCCTCGGGCGCGAGTCCGCAGGCCAGGAGATCCTCTGCCGCCGAACCTGTCGCCGGCGGCACGTCCGCCGGTGTCGCGGGGAGCACGTCGCCGGGTCCGGCGAGTCCCCACACGGCGAGACCGCCGCCCGCGCGGAAGAGAATCTCGTCCTCGCCGTCGCCGTCGAGGTCTCCCGCCGAAACGGCTCGGCACGCCGGTTGGGCCCAGGTCCCGTACACCTCCCGAGTGCCCTCGAAGGGATCGAGGAGAACGAGCCCCTCGCGCCGCAGGAAGACGACACGGCGCTTGCCGAGGTCGGCCCGCGCGACGACGCCCGAGAGAGTCGGCTCGGCGCCGTCGAGCTCCTCGGGCCCCGGGCCGCGGATCCTGTCGAGTCTCGCCGGACTTTCGGGTCCGATCGTGGCACGGTAGAGACCCGTTTCCGCGAGGTCGGGGAGGACCGCGACGTGTTCGGTCCTCTGCGACGCCGACAGGACCATCTCTCCTTGCGAGAGGGAGACCGCCCCATCCGCCACGAAGCGGTCGGGGCCCTCCCCGACGAGTCTCCAGGCCCCACCCGGCCCGCCTTCCAGGAGGACGAGCCGGAACCCTCGATCGGGGAGCCAGGGACCGAGATGGACGAGCAGGCGTGGCCGGCCGCCTGGTGCGCCCCCGGGCAGGACCTCGAGGAAGAGCGGATCGCATCCGACCGGCAGGGCGGCTGTCCGCACGAGGGAACCTGACTCCAGGTGGAAGGTCCAGACGGCACGCTCGAAGTAGCCTACGGCGACGAGGATCTCCGGCCGGCCGTCGCCGTCGGCGTCCGCGACCTCGATGTCGTGCGCGTGGGAGGGGAGGTCGGCCTGGGCGAGGAGGCGAAGATTGCCGCCGGCGAAGCGACAGGCGAGAAGGCGGCCCGCCCGTTTCTCTCCCGCGCCGAACGCGACCAGGAGTTCCTTCGTCCCGTCGCCGTCCGCGTCCCCGGCAGCGAGCACGGCGACCGAGCCGGGGATCCACGAGGAGGCGATCGAAAGGGAGGCGACCGGAGCGAGTCCTTCCGGTCCCGCGCTCTCGACGACGATCGAGGGGCCTGGATCGACCCGGACGAGCTCCGCCCGGGCGTCGCCGTCGAGATCGAATGCCTCGAATGCGCCGGGCGGGGCGGCGATCCTCCGGCGGGGAAGGAGGTACCCGAGCCGCGCGAGCGAGGTTCGCGCTTCATCGCCGCGGACCGGGTCGGGGACGAGGTCCCGCCACCTCGCGGCGGCCTCCTCGAGTCGCCCCGAGCGTTCGAGGGAACGCGCGAGTTCCGCTTCGACCTCCGGATTCTTGCCGAACCGGGCCAGGGCGAGGGCGTTCGCGGCGGTGGCCGCGGCGATGTCGCCCCGCTCGCGGGCCGCGCGGCCCGATCGAAGGAGCGCCTCCCGGCCGGAGCGGGGATCGCCTCGCGCGAGCGCCGCGCGATACGCGAACGCGAGATCGACTCGGGAGCCGATCGGGTCGTTCCGCGCGCGCGCCTCGGCCCGCGAGAGATGGGCCCCGGCGAGATCGACCTTGCTCGGGTCCTCCCGGCGAAGGGCGAGCTCGATCGCCTCGTCGAGGTGCCCGGCAGCCAGGAGTTTTTCGAATTCGCCCTCGAAGGCCCGCGGCGGGGGGCCGGGCTCCTCGCCTGTCCCGCGCTCCTCCGGCGCGGGCGGCGAGACGAGGAAGGAAGTCGCCGCGAGCCATCCGATCGCGGCGAGGAGGGCCACTCCAGCGGCGGCGAAGAGGACCCGGCGGCGCCGAGACCGCGGTCGGGCGAGGACCGGCTCCCCCCGGAGGTAGCGGTCGATGTCGTCCCCCAGGGCACCCGCGCCCGGGTAGCGGTCGGCGGCGTTTCGCGCGAGGCACCGCATCACGACCTGATCGATCGACTTCGAGAGAGAGGGGCGCCACTCGCTCGGAGGGCGCGGCCTGCACTCGATGATTCGCCTCTGGATCTCCATGGCCGAGCGGCCCGGGAAGGGGTAACGGCCCGTGAGCATCTGGTACATCGTCGCGCCGAGCGAGAAGAGGTCGCTCGGGGCCTTGACCTGCCGGACATGCCCGCCCGCCTGCTCCGGGGACATGTACAAGATCGTTCCCAGCATCTTCCTGCCCTCGCCCGTGAGCGTGAGCTCTCCGGCGACCTTGGCGAGACCGAAATCAACGAGGACGGCCCGGATCGGCCCCGTCCGGCCCGACGCGAGAAGCCTCGCCGCGTCCCGTTCGGTCTCGCCGGGCGTCCCCTCGACGAGGACCAGGATGTTCCCCGGCTTGACGTCCCGATGGACGATCCCGCGCGCGTGCGCGGCGGCGAGGCCCCGCGCCACGTCCCGTCCGATGGCCATCGCCGCGCGGGGCGCGAACGAGCCAGAGCGATGGAGGAGGCCCGCCACGCTCTCACCGGGGAAGTACTCCATCGTGTAGTAGGGATGCTCCCCGATGCGGTCCACGGCATAGATGGGCAGGATGTTCGGATGCCGGAGCTGGGCGAGCGCCCGAGCTTCGCGCTCGAAGCGCAGGAAGACCGTGGGGTCCTTCCTCTCGGGCAGGCGGAGGATCTTCAGGACCTCCAGCCGGTCGAGGGAGCGGTTCCTCACCCGGTAGACCACCCCCTGCCCGCCGCGTCCGAGGATCTCCAGGACGTCGTATCGTTCGCGGAGGGAGGCGAATTCGCCTTCCCCGGGAAGCGGGGCGCCGCACGTCTCCTCCGAGTCGGCCGAACCCGGCGAAGGACGAGCCTCACCCTCCTCCCGATCGTCCGCGTCATCGCGGAATGGCTCATTCACTGTCTACTTCCCTCCCCGCGCGGATCCCCTTGCCAGCGGGGATTCTAGCCCGCCGCACCGCTCCTCGAAAACCGCGAAACCCGAGGCCAGGCCCTGGCCGGAGAGAAGGCCAGCAGGTACGATCGTGCCGGCGTCCGAGGCAAGTTCTAGCGTGATCGGGATCGAGGTCGTGATCGTCGAAGGCCCCGGGGCGGGGAGCGGGAGGGTCCTCGACGGCGACGGAGCGATCGCGATCGGCCGCAGTTCCCGGAACGACATCGCCATCGACGGGAATCTGGTGAGCCGCTTCCACGCCCGGATCGAGCTCTCGGGCAGCGTGGCCATCGTCACCGATCTGGAGAGCCAAAACGGCATCGAGCTCAACGGGACCCGGGTTGCTTCCGGGGAGCTCCGGTCGGGAGACCGGATCAAGATCGGGGAAGTGACGATCGAGTTCCGCTTCGTCGAACCCGTGGAGGGACCCTCGACCGCGGTCGTGGCGCGCGAACGGGCCTCCACGGAGCTCCCGCCGCGCGTCGCCCGGTCGAGAAAGAACCGGCCCGATCTCTGGGAGACGCCCCGCCCTCCCGCCATCCCTCCCCTCCCCGAGGAGCTCCTGGGCCGCCGGATGGGCCCCTATCGGCTGCTGGAGGTGCGGGGCTCCGGCGGGTCGAGCGTCGTCTTCCTGTCGAGGCACGAGGAGTCGGACGAGACCGTTGCCGTGAAAGTCCTCTCCACCCGCTTATCGAACGAGGAGGAGCTCCGACTGCGGTTTGCCCGCGAGGCTCGACTGTCGCGGGACCTGGTGCACCCGGGCATCGTCCGATTCCTGGATGCGGGGGTCACAGAGGACGGCCTCTGCTACATCGCCACCGAGTTCGTGGAGGGACGATCGGTCGAGGAAATCCTCCGCGACGCCGCTCCTCTCCCCGTCGGCAGGGCCGTCGGATGGGCGATCGACGTCTCGGAGGCCCTCGCCTTTGCCCATTCGCGCCCGATCATACACAGGGACGTCAAACCTGGAAACGTCGTCATCGAGCGGCAATCGGACCGTGCTCGCCTGCTCGACTTCGGGCTCGCCCGCTTCCTCGACGCGGACGGAACGCGCCTCACCGCGACGGGGGAGATTCTGGGGACCTTCCAGTTCATCTCGCCGGAGCAGCTCGAGGACACGAAGTCGGCAGATGCGCGCGCGGACGTATACGGTCTGGGCGCGCTCCTCTACGCCATGTTGACCGGTCTCCCTCCGTTCACCGGCGAGACCCGCTTCGTCATCCTGCAGCGCGTCCTCGCGACGCTCCCTCGACCGGTCGCGGAGCTTCGACCGGACGTCCCAGGCTGGCTCGCCCGGATCGTGGAGCGCGCCCTCGCGAAGGACCCGGCCGCCCGGCAGCAGACCATGGAGGAAATGCTCGGCGAGCTCCACGCTGGAGGCTAGCCCCGCTCCCCGCGCGGGTCGAGCCCGTACTTCTTGATCTTTGTCGCGAGCGCGTTCCGGCTGATTCCCAGGACCCTCGCCGGAGGTATCTCTCGACGACGCGCTCGCCGATTGCCCCGGTCGGATGAAGGGAGACCGCCGTCTGTATGAGGTTTTCGATCTCGCGGACGTTTCCGGGCCACGGGTGCGAGGCCAGGAACTGGATCGTCTCCTGGTCGAGTCGGCGGGCCGGACGCCCCGAGTCGGAATCGAAGCGCTCCATGAAGCTCGCGGCGAGGAGGGGCAGATCCTCGAGTCGCTCGCGGAGCGGCGGGAGGCGGATCTCCGCGCCGCGGAGGCGGAAGTAGAGGTCTTCGCGGAATCGCTCGCTCGCGACCCGCGCCGAGAGGTCCGCGTTCGAGGCGGAGACCACGCGAACGTCAACCTTCGTGGGTGTGGAGCCCCCGACCGGCCGGACCTCGCCTTCCTGGAGGACGCGGAGGAGCCGTGCCTGGAGATCGAGCGGGATCTCGGCGACCTCGTCGAGGAAGAGCGTCCCGCCGTCCGCTTGCCGGAAGACCCCTTCGTGGCGCTCCACGGTCCCGGTAAAGGCCCCGCGCTCGTGCGGTCGATGAGCTCGTAGATCCGCCGCATCGAGGAGCTCCGGCCCACGAGCCCCGCGAAGCCTTCCGCGCGCTTGAACCCCTGCGGGAGCAAGACGACGGTGTTCCCGGCCTAGACGATCTCCCGCTGCCGTCCCACGCTCGCCTCGATCGCGATCCCCGCCTGCTCGGCGAGCTCCGAGAGAAGCGTCGCGTGGATGCCCGCGAAGTGGGCGCGGCGTGTGCGATTCTCGACGTAGATCCCCCCCGCGACGACCCCCCGAGAGCGGATCGGCACGCAGAGCACCGATCGGAGAGCAAACTTCACCGCGCTCTCGGCGCCCGTCTGCTCGGCGGCATCCGAGAGGAGGATCGGCCGGTCCTCCGCCTCGATCGACCGGGTCTCGTCCGACTCTCGTCCGAAATCCCCCTGGGCGCGCGGCATCGCGCCAACTATAGCACGTGCTCAGAGCGATCGCCCGCGTCCTATCGCCTGGACCTCCTTGCGGGCGGCGGCGCCGCCCCGGGCGATCCGCTCGAAGCGAACCTCGACCTTCTTGAACGTGTATCCAGCCGCGCCCTCGCGATACTTGTCGAGGAGCTCCCAGGGTCCAGGGCCTCCGCTCGTGGCGGTGCCGAGCATGGCTTCCAGCGTGGTGGTCCGGACGCCTTTCATGTTGAACTCGTGACTTCCCTGCTCGGGAAGATTGAAACCCCGTCCCTGGGGGATCGTCAGGTTGCACGGCCATCGCCAGACGAGCGTGACGCTCTCGGCGGAGAAGTCGCCAGAAGCCACTGAGTACTCGATTTCGAGCTCGAGTGTCCCCTGCACGGTCACGGCCTCGGGGTAGAAATTGACGAACCCGTACGCCGGCTCCTGGCCCTCGACGCGATACCAGATGAGGTGGAGGTTGGCGTCCGCGGGAGACAGGAGCTCGACGTCGGTATGTACGACCTTCCCTCCCTTCCCGCGCCCAGGTGACCGAACCGGAGGCGCCGTCTCTGCGGCAGGCAGGTACTGGACCTCGGCGCGTACGACCTTCGCTTCCTCCTCACGCTCGGCTGACGAGACCGTGGAGGGCGTCCGGCTCGCCGTCTGGCAACCCGTCCCCGCGAGAGCGGCAGAGAGGCACAGAATCTCAAGAGCACGGGATATGCGATGCGTGTTCATGGGACGCTCCTTTCGTGGGTTCACTGGGTTCTAGCAAAGAGCCGCGGAATCGTGACGGGCGTCGAAGTTCCCCCCAACGTTGCATTTCTCATGTAGGGCGGGGGCTTGTCCCCCGCCGCGTCCGGGCCGGGACAAGCCCGGCACCTACATTCTCGGGGTTGCCTGCTGGCTCGCCCTGCGTTTGTCGGAAGCGCGAAGCGCGTGCCGGAGTTCGAGATGGACCGAACGTTCCACGTGCCAAGGTCTTCCCGCAGTCGGACCCTCATCGGCATGCCGCGGGAGTTGCCAGGTTCCAGTGCGGTTGCCCTGGAAGTGAGCAGGGCCCGAGAACGCGCTTCCCGTTCAGGAGGCCGAGTTCAGGCCGGTTCTAGCCGATCTGGCGATCGGCACGGCGCTCGCATTCTGGAGGAGGCGGGTCGGACGTGCAGCGATCGAGAACGCGGGTATCCGAAAAGAGGTGGGCTCCCCCCATGTTCGAGCAGCGCGACACGGCTTCGGGCAACTCCGCGAGGATGATCTCTTCTCCAGGACATCGATAACACATCGAGGAGGAATGATCCGGTGCGTCACGAAAACGGGCTTGGGCATCGCGTCTGGCTGCTCGTGAGGGTTCTCCTTGGCCTCACGATCCTCGTGGTCTGCGTCCTCAAAATGGTGGTGCTTCCAATCCTCATCCAGCAGAAGCGCGAGAGGCCGGTCGACCCGGACATCGAGGCGGAAATCGGCTCGCCTTCGGCCGGCAAACCGCAGGAGCGTGCTGCGGGCGGACAGTGAACATGACCTGGTGGAATCTTCATGCAAGAGAGTGGGCGCCCAGCGTCCGCCGGGGGCTGCCGCGATACTTCGGATGGGTGGCGATTCTGTTCGCGATGCAAGCGGCGGGCGACAGACTCCTGGACTGCAGCTCCCGGCAGTGGCTCGCGGCGTGGAACGAGTCCGCGCTGGCGAAGGTGGAGGCTCTCCAACCGTTCGAACTCGCAAAGACATTCTTTCTGCGACTTGCCGAGAGCGAGTATCGGTTGGCCGCCTGGAGAGACTGGTTCAACGCGAGCGAGGCTCGCAAAGCTCTCTGCCTGCGCCGAAATGAGGAATTGAATGCTCTCAGGAAGGAGGATCCGGTCCGCTTTGACTCGAATGCTCGCTACCGGCCAGAATTGACTTGCGGATGCGATCCGGATACTTGTAGAGGACATTCTCTTGATTCATGCGCTGCAAGTGATGCAGCAGCTGGGGTCCTTCAAGCGCAATTGATGCAGAATGAAGTGCTGCTCCGACTCTACGACATCAACGAGCGGTGGCGCGAGGGAGCGAGGCGGCTCGATCTCGAACCATCCGATTCTCGCTCCCTACCCGTAGGACTCGGACGAGTCCTACTGGGCATTCCTGATGCGTCGCTCTACACATGCAAACAGGTGGTCCATGTCGGCGGCTGGAGGGCAGTCGGTCTCTATGTCACGGCAATCGTCCTGCTGGTCGTGACCGAGTACCGCCGACGGAAGCGTGGTGATCCAACGCCGTGCCACATACGTATCCTCGGTGTTCCGCTCTTCCTGTCCGTCTAGGTCTGGTACGTCACGCTCCTCATGAGGTTAGTCCTTTCGGTATTCGGAGCGCTCCTCGCCGCCGCGGGGCTCTACGCGCTGATCGCAAGCTCGATCCCGGTTCTCGTCTGGCTTGGGTGGAGCCTCGTCGGTGCCTGCAACAGAAGGCGAAGACCCAGTGAGGGTCCCACCGTCCGGCTCCGCGACTTCTCCTTCGCGTAGTGCATCGTAATGCTGCCCGAGACGTGTCCGGCCGGGTCGATCCGGGGTTGACCTTCAAACTGGTGGGGCTCGCGGCGACGATCGCGGTCACGGTGCTCGTGACCCGGATTTCTCGACGGTCGAGTGGGCCGGGGGAACTTCCCCCCCCGGCCTCCCACAGGCGCCTCGGGGTCCGGGTCGTGCCATAGATCGGCGTCCCATCGATCCGGCGGGACCTCGCGGATCGCGTCGGTCCTCGACTCGAGGATGCGCCAGTAGCTGTCAGTAGCCGGGCGATGCTGGACCAGAAGCTTCGCACACGCGAGTCGTGGACGGCCAGGGGGGCATGGTTGTTCCCGGCCTCGCGGACGCTCACTGCCATGCTCTCTACATCGGGGGCCTCCGCGGGGTGATGGCGGACCTCTACTCCGCGAGCAACCTGGAGGAGATGTCGGCCGCGATCCAGTTCGGCCCGTTCGATTACTATGGCGGCGAGGAGGTCGGCGAGGCCACCGAGAAGCGCATCCTCGACGGGATGGAGACGACCCTCGTCGAGGCGCGGAAGGCCGGAGTGACGCCCGTCCACGACATTCACGTCCCGCGCCGGTTCCTCTCCTTCGTCCTGCGGTTCCGGGATAAGGAGGCCGGGACGAAGGAGTCGAACGATCACTTCCGTCTCGGCGAGTCGGTGAAGCTCTATATCGACGGCGTCTTCTCCAACCACACGGCGCTCGTGGCCGAGCCCTACCTCGACGGCGCCAAAGACCGATCCGTGACACGTATCACTCACCACCGGCCGGCACGCCCTGGCGCGCGATAGGAGCGCCCGGCGCGTCGCCTTGCGTTTTGAGCGTGCGAATCAACCCTCTCCGCCCCGCCCCCTACCCGAGCACCGCCCCGCTCGGAGCCCCGACTGGCCCGGCAGGCGGATTCGCCGCAACGCGTTCGAGCCCCCCGGACCCCCCTTCGCGCCGCTCCGACCTCCCTTCGGGCCCCGCGGACCCGCGATCCAGCCACCCGGACCCGCCATCCCGCAACGAGACCCGGCACAACCGAATACCTCCGGGAGCCCTGGGCACGAGCCTCCCGTGGTTCGAGTGCGTGACCGCGTGGCACCGGGTACACAGAACGACCAGGTTCCCGGGGTCGTTCCCTCCTCCTTCGGCCCTCGAGTCCACGTGGTGGACGTGGACGAAGAGAGTTGCGTGGCACCCGCACACGCCGCACCGGCACCCGTCCCGTATGTAGACGAGGCGCCGGAGCGCGAGCTCCGGCTCCGGCGCTCTTCCCGGCCGTCCCCACGCCGTCTCGAAGGCCGCCCGGAACGACTCCTCCTCCGAGAGCGAGGGGTCTCGCCATCGCGCTTGCATCTCGGCCCACGTCCTCGGCTCGACCGCTCGAGCGACTCGCGCTTGCTCGCGCTTCCCGGCCGCCTCTTCCTCGGCCGCCACGTCGTAGACCAGGGCGCCCGCGGCCCGGATCTCCTCCATCCTCGCGGCCCTGACCTCGATCGTCTCCCCGCCCGGCCCGAGCATCCACGAGAGCCCTATGCCCCGCTCCTCGTGAACGAGGATCCGGTACGACTCCCAGAGCGGCGAGGGACCTCCCCACCGGGCGAGCACCTGCCAGAGCGCCTCTTCGATGGCCTCGGCAGCCGAAACCTTCCGGCCGAGCCCCTTGGCGAGGAGCCTCGAGAGCACCTCCAGATCCCGCCACACGTGCTCCGGGAGCTCGATCTCGACCGGCGCGAGCCCGGACTCCGTCCTCCCCCCTCGCGTCCCCCCTCCTGCCTCTCGCGCCCCTCGCCCGGCCACCGCCGCGAGTCTCCGGCGCATCTTCTCCAGTTCCCGAACCGACTCGCCGAGCATGGCGCGGAAGAGCTCGCCGAAGTTCGCGTCGTCGAGGTAGGGCGCGAGGGTCCGGACGTGGGTCCAGCCGAGCTTTCCCTCCTCGAGCGCGCGAGCGAGCTCCGGGTGGCGCTCCGCCGCCTTGCCCACCGACAGAAGCTCGCTCAGTGTGGAGGCGCTCCGGCCGATCTCAAGGGCCACCCACTCTCTCCAGTCCGGCACGCCCAGGCGATCGAGACAGACGAGCGCGCGCGCCACCCGATACCAAGAAGTCCTCTCCCCGCGAAGCGCCTCCCGGATCTCCTGGACGAGCGCGTGGGCGAGCGGCCGGCGCTCGGCCTCGAAGAGCCCCCGCTCCACCGCGCGCTCCGCGACCGCAAGCGCGTCGCCGGCGTTCATCCGGAGCCTCTTCGCAACGCGCGCGACCTCGCCCCGCAGGTCCGCGGGCGGCTCGTGCCGCATCTCGAAGCGCGCCCTCTCAGCCCGAACGAGCGTCCTCTCCCCACCCACCTCGATCGCCGTGAACTCGAACGATCCGGCCGGGTGCTCGGCGATCCGGTAGAGCCGCTCGCCGATCGCGGCTCCATCCCGAACCAGATCGAGCGCGCCTCGTATCGCCTTCTGGAGGGTCTCCGAGCGCGACGTGGACACGGCCACCCCGCCTCCCCGCGCTTCCTCGGCCGCCTTCATCCGCGAGAGCTTCGCCTGGAGGTCGAAGAGCATGGTCCGCCCCTCGGCCGAGAGGTCGATCCACTCGGTCGTGACCCGCCTCCCGTCCACGATCCTCGTCTGGCGGGCGCGCCGCGCTATCCTCCGGAGCCCTTCCACGCTCTGCCACCGCATCTCCTTCAGCCACTCGGAGAGCGAGAGGCGGCTCTCCACCATCGCGGGCGCAGCCGCGATCGCCTTCTCCAGCGCGAGCTTCTCCTCCCGGATCGCCTGCTCCAGCCCCTCGAACCGAGCGAGTGCATGCCCCAGACGTCCGAGCTCCCGGGCTCGCCCTGGATGGATCCCGAGCGCCGCCGCCAGGTCTCCCGCCAGCGCAAAGCCCAGCTCGCGGTGCCCTTCGCTCTTCTCCAGGAGCACAAACGCTCGCGCAGCTCTCAGGAGCGCGCGGTCCCCTTCCCGTGCGGCCTCCCGGACGCAAGCGACCAGGGACTCGGCCTCGGCCACCCTCTCCTCGTCCGAGCGAGCCTCGCAGACCGCTCCCGCTCGGCGGACTCCAGGAGCCGCGTCGCTCTCCCCCGCCCCGCTCTCGCAGACGATCGATCCGCCATGGCGGATCGCGGCGATTCCGTCGTTCAGAAGTCTCTCCCTCACGCCCCGCCGCGACTCCCGCCCGCGGCGACCCCTTGTATTCGCTTTCAGCTAGGCTATAGATACTCTACCTAATCTCTCGGCCGAGTCAAGCGGAATTTCGAGAACCTTTCTTGAGCCGGGAAGCTCCGCGCCGGTGCCCGACGGCCACGTCCTACGCCCGGAGCTCCAATGCCCTCGGTACGAACCTCCGTTCCCCCCGGCGCAACCTTCGTGTTCCGCGGGCGCGATCCTCATGTCCCGGATAGGCGAGGCCGTTCCCCGGGCCGCTACTTCTTCTCCTCGATCCCGAACGAGACGCCGGCCTGGATCGTCACGCGCTGGGGGTCGATCCGGACGACTTGCGAGTGCCCCCCGCGGACGATTTCGACCTCGACCTCGATCTTCTCGTCGTCGCGCGCTTTCCCCTGCGCACGGCGGAGCTCGCCCCAGTCCGAGACCTTCGCGCCGTCGTAGGAGAGGACGATGTCCCCCTTCTGGACGGGGGGCGCCGCGCCTTCGGACTGTACGGCCTCGACCGTGAGGTATCGCGCGATCTGGAGCTCCGAGCTCGCGAGCAAGGTGTCGGCAAGGTCGGCCGCTCCCTCGTCGTACTCCTTGAAGAGCCAGCGAGCGAGCTCGCGGGGGTCGGCGTCGGGTCCGAGGCCCGCCCGCTCGCGGTAGTAGACGGCAAGCGCCGCGGCCGCCTCGGGGAAGTTTGCGAGGGGGAGAGCGGAGTTCATGACGAGCGTCTCGAAGCGCTCCGGGGAGATCCCCGCCGCGTCGCGGAGGTCCTGGAGGCCCTCTTCGCGGCGGCCGAGCGTCGCCCGCAGGAGCCCTCGCCAGAGCCGCGCATCGACCGAAACCCACTTGAGGTAGGGGGCCGCCCAGAAGAAGTCGAACTCGCTCGGGAGCCCCTTCTCCTTGAGCGCCCGATCGTGTTCGCGCTCCAGATCGCCCGCCGCGATCGCCTTGTCGTAGAGCTCGATGGCTTCGACCGTCCGTCCCTGTGTCCACCGGCCGTTCGCGAGGAACAGGAGCTCGACCGCCCGGCGTGGCTCGTAGGGGATGGGGTGGATGCCGGGGCTTCCGGCGAGGAGGCGAAGGTCGGCTATCTCGCAGATGCCCCAGTACGCCGGGGAGCCGGTGAGTCCCCCCGAGACCAGAGAGAGGAAGACATCACTTCCCTCCATCGGAGCGTCACTAGCCGCGGCACTGGTTGGCGCGTCCTCTTCCTCGCGCGCCAGCGAGACGCGGACGCGGCGCTGGTGGCTTGCGTATTCGAGGGCCACTTGAAATCGTTCAGCCCCGGACGCGAGCTCTCCGAGCGATTGACTGGAGTATCGCTCTGGCGAAGAAGCTCGCAGCCAAGCCCCGCGGAGCGGAGAAGCGTCCTCGCCGTGGGAGACAACATTGAACCCCTGGAGGAATCCCGACCAACTCGCGTCGCCAAAGTGCACGCCCCTCACCTCGACATCCCACAGCGGACGGTCCCAGACTTGAAACGCGAGCGCTGTTCCCCAATCGAGCCGGGAAGCCACAAAACCGACCTCCATCGCGTAGCTCGACCCGTCGTACGCGAACGGCGCCATGAGGCCCGTGAAAAGGTCCGACGGGCTGTAGGCGGTGAGAGAACCTCCCGGCCGGACTACGAAGTGAACGGGTGTCGCGGCGAGGAGATCGACCTTGCCAAGGGCATCAAGGGCAAGGACACGGGTCGGGGCCGCGAGACATCGCAGCTCGCGGAAGCGCTCCGCCAGACGCTGTCCTTCCTGGGGCATGAGGCCGGGCGACTTCCTCAGACGCTCATTCGCCGCGAACGCGAGCTGGCCGGCCGTAATCACCCCGGCCACCCCAGCCCGGAGCGTCGGTCGCGACTACAGTGCTACGGGCCGGGCGCGTGGCACGCGCGTTGAGCATGGACGCTCGGCAAGGCGCGTGACACGCACCGCCACTACTCCAAGAGCGAGGAGTAGTCGCCTCCGCTGGGCACACGTGCGGGTAGACACGAGTCGTGCCTTGCATCCATGAGCATCCCTTCCGCGCACGACTTGCGAGAGAGCAAGACGAGCGCGATTCGCAGCACGCTGTACACCAGCCAAATGACCAACAAGGCCACCATGAAAAACCACCGGTCACCGCCACCCGCTGCACAGACGGCGGCCAAGACCAGGCCTACTAACCCCGTCCCAAGAACCCCACGAATAGACCAAAGACCGTAGGCAAGCTGTGCTTGGAACGTCATGCTATTCTCGATGTCCTCCAGTACCGCGCTGAAGTAGCGATTGGTTCGCAGGAAGTGCCTGAACCGCTCCTTGCTCCTGCTGTCATGCACCTCCATCGCAGTAGCCTGCTTGGCAGTCGCCGGCGGGATCAGATACGCGCGGCCGTTCACTTCCAGCCTCCACACCATGTCCCCACCTCGAAGACTTGGTCCTCGCAGGTGCGGGCTGCCGCAATGCCGGCACTCCATGCCAGCGCCATGCGGTGCGAATCGCCTGCAGGCGGGGCAGTACTGCGTGCGCACCACCTCGCTAGACTCTCTTCCTTCAGAGAGCGCCTGCTCTACAACACCTCGCTTCTCCGGGTCGTCTATCCTGCCCCTACGCGATAAGTCCGCGCGCTGGTCAGCAGGCGCATGGGCGGGATCATCGGCGACCTTGTCCGCAAGGTAGCTCTTCATCGCGACACCGAGCGCCAACATCCCCTGAAACCGCTTCTCTGGCGACTTTTCGAGGCACATGAGGCAGATGGCCTCTGCCTTCCTGCCGATGTCCGCGTTCAGGACCGAGGGTGCGATGGGTGGTTCAAACAGAACCTTGTTGAGGAGAGCACCCTGGAGGTTCTCATGGAAGGGAGGCTTCCCGGTCATTACCTCGTAGCAGACCGCTCCGATCCCATAGACATCGGACAGAGTCGTCGCAAGCCCATCCGTCTGCTCGGGAGACATGTATGCGAGGGTTCCGATCGCCCTGCCCGTCGTCGTGAACCTACTGGCCTCCACCTGCCGCGCCAATCCGAAGTCTCCAAGCTTTGCGTGTCCCTCGCTGTCAATGAAGATGTTGTCTGGCTTGATGTCACGGTGCACGACGCCTCTTTCGTGAGCATGCGCCAGCGCATCCACCACAGGCAACAGGAGGGCAAACGCCTCTCTCGGGGAAAGTGCCTTGCCTCGGAGCCACTTACGCAGGTTGAGCCCTTCCACGTATTCTTGGACGATATACGGATTACCCACCTCGTCTACCCCAACGTCCCACACCTTCACAATCGCCGGATGGCTGATCGCGCCAGCCAATCGCGCCTCACGTTCGAATCTCGCCAACTCCTTTTTCGTGAGGTGAACATCCGGGCTAACGGTCTTCACGGCGACGTTCCGACTCATCGGGGGGTCCCACGCCAGGTAAACCTTCCCGAAGCCACCCTCGCCAATCTCGGCGTGGATCTGGTATCTCCCGATGGCTGCAGGTAGCCGCAACGACGCGTGGTCCGTCGGCCGCGAAGCAGGGTCGTACGTGAAAAGATCATCATCGGCCGTGGGTTGCGGCGCGACGAGGTCTTGGGTGCGGCTGTCGTCGGGGTTGACCACGCGAGGACTTGCTCCGCCAACCCCTGGCGCGGTGGGGACGGTCACCGCGCGACCGCATCGAGGACACTTGCCCGCTTGCCCTGCACTGTCTGGGGGAGCCGCGATCCGCTTGCCACACTCGCAGCTAAACTTGATGCTCATGGTTTTGCGAGGCTGCCGCCGGCAGCTCCGGGCCTCTGTCTTCGGCATCGCGGTGGCGCCGATGTGGAAGCCATGCGTGATGGTCCTAGGTTGTTCTACGCGCTCGACCGGGGATCTCTACTCAAGCAAGGTATATTTCACTCCGTCACCTGCGGCGAATCAACATGGCGCGGCGAGCCCATGTAGGTTCCGCCACGTCCCTTGCTTCTGACTGCCACAGGCGGGTCCTAGGGCTCCTCGGCCGTTGCGCACGGGACTGGATCTTCGGGAGGTCGGGTGCCTCGAAGGGGCGGCGGCCGGCGAGCATCTCGTAGAGGGTCGCGCCGAGCGAGTAGACGTCTGAGGCGGGGCCGACCTTCCGGCGCTCTCCGGCCGCCTGCTCGGGGGACATGTAGGCCGGGGTTCCCAGGAAGTCGCTCGTCTTGGTGAGAGTCTGGCCCCCCTCGACCCGCGCGAGGCCGAAGTCCGCGACCCGGACGTAGTCCTCGCGGAACTCGTCGCGCGTCGATTCGGCCTTCGCCGGAGACTTCGGGAGGCCGAGCGAGAGGACGGACGATCCCTCGCTCTTCGCCCAGGAATCCGACGCGGCGGTCATCGCCTTCTTCTCGCGGCGCGACGGCGTGCGCTCGCGCATGTCGACCGCTCGGAGCGAGACGAGCAGGTTCGCGGGCTTGACGTCGCGGTGGACGACGCCTTTCTCGTGGGCGTGGCCGATTCCACGGGCGGCCTGCATGGCGACAAGCGCTGCCCGCTCCTGGGTGATCCGCTCCTTCGCGATGATCTCGGAGAGGGGGCGCCCCTCGACCGCTTCCATCGCGTAGTAGTGGATCCCGCCCTCCTCGCCCATGCCGAGGATTCCCACGATGTGCGGGTGGGCGAGCTTTCCCGCCGCGGCGGCTTCGCGCCGGAACCGTTCGAGGGCCGTGGAGTCCTCCGTGATCCGCCGGGGGAGGACTTTCAAGGCGACCGTGCGCCCGAGCGTCACGTCCCGGGCGAGGTAGACGACCCCCATCGCCCCCCGGCCGAGCTCGCGGAGGACCTCGTACGGCCCGAGGCGCCGATGCGCGGCCTCGCCCGCCCCCCGCGCGGTCCCCGCCACCGTCGGCGCGGCCGACGCCCTCTCGCCGCCCGAGAGCCGCAGCGTCTCGGTCTCCGCGTCTGGATCGACTCGAGCGTCCGTCTCCTCACTCATGGCGCGGCAGCATTTCCTGAAGCCTGAAGGCCGAAGCCTGAAGCCTGAAATCAGCCGCCCGCCGGTCCCCCACCGCGCAGGCGTTCGAGCTCCTCCTCGAGCTCGCGGATCCGGGCCTGGGCTGCCTCGGCCGGGGTCTTTTCAGCCTCGGCCCGGCTCTCCACCGCCTCGGCCCGGCTCTCCACCGCCTCGGCCCGGAGTCGGTCAGGCAGGAACACCTCGCCCGTCGCAGGATCCCGAAACTCGACACGATCGTCGAGCGGCCGGAACTCGAAGGGGATGACCTCGCTCCGATGCCATCCGTCCTCGCCGGGTGGAACTTCCCGGTAATCACCATCCAAGTCCAGCCGGCGGAAGGAAAACCGGAAGCCGTCCCGGAAGTGGAACCCCAGCGGCTCGTAGAGGAAAAGCTCCCGGGTCCGGAGCTCGTCCCGGTAGAACCGGACCCTATCATCGACCTCGGGCGATTCGAGGCGTTCGTGTCTCGTGCGCGAGAGGAACTCCCCCGCGAACTCGACGCGGCCTCCTTCCTCCCAGCAGCGGAAGCTCGTCCGCAAGCCCTCCGGGTCGCTTCCCGGCGCGGCGAAGAGATCGGGCGAGTTTCGGAGCCAGGGCTTCCCCTCGACCGGATAGACGAAGACGCTCATCCCCACATAGGCCCTGAACCCCTTCCGGCGGCAGGCGCGGCGGAGCGCCGTCCAGCAATCGACCATCCTCCACTCGCTGGCCTCGTTGTCCGACATGGGCTCTCCGTCGGTGTCCGGGTACTCGATCCTTGGATCGACGCGAGGACGGACGACTTTCTGGCTCATAGGGCCTCCAGGGGGATCCTACACCTGGGGGTAGCGTAGTTCCAGACGAGGCTGCCCCACGGTCCCGTCCTTTCGCGTCGTCCGCCGCCGCGATCGACGCCGAGAGGACGAGCGAGACGAACAGGGCGAGACCGGCGCCGATCCGCCCGGTCCCGGCTTCCATGTCCCGCGCGCTAACGCCTCCGCGCTGCTCTCAGGAGCTCGTCCGCCCAGGCCGCGTCTTCGGGGGCGAATGGTGGAACCGGCTGGGCGCGATAGTCCAAGTCGCCGTAGTCTCCATCCTCGTAGCAGCGGTCCACGAGCGCCTGGAGGTCGACCGGTACGTCCGAATCGTCCTCGCGCAGAGGAATCGAGATCCCCGGTAGCCTCTCCTGGAGCGGAGCTCGGTAGATTTCGGCCTCGAAGGGCCGATGGCCTCGCCGCACGCAGACGATGTATGGAGTCCTGTGGCTCGGCGGGATCTGGGTCCAGTCGACCGACAGGACCCGCTCTCCCCCTCGCACGAGATCGATCTCGACCAGGTTCGCCTCGGCGGCGAGGACCTCCTTCTGCTTCCGGACGTAGAGATTCCGTCCTGGGCCATCCGACTTGTTCGTGGGCGACAGGATCTCAATCACCGTCACGACGCGCCCCCCTGTACCCACATCCAGGATCTCGATGTAGGTCTCGGTCATCGGTTCATCCTGGACGTGCAGGACGAGGGGTTCCGCGACCGCGATTCCCGATTGTCCCGTGGCCATCGCCTTCCTTTTCCTCCCCCTACCTCCTTCGACAACACGCACGTCTGGATAGATGGACCGGGAGGCCAATCCCTGGCATTCGACGAACACTCTCTCGTCGACTCGGGCCTTCAGGCCGGCCGGGAGCCGGGGCTGGATGGCGTCGCGCAGGTAGATCACGAGACTGGCATGTACATCGCGCCAGTGGCTCTCGAGATAGGGATCCATCCCCGGGAACGGACTTTTCAGCGCCATGGGCTTCATTCTACCCGAAGACGCGCGTTTCTCCCCTCCCGGTCGGAGGGCCTTCAGAGGAGGAGCTTCCTCAGACAGCGTTCGACGAAGATGGGGACCATCTTCTTCCGGTAGAGGGGCGCGAGATCGGTGTTGTCGAGTGCCTTGGCGGGGCGGAAGGTGAGGGCCGCAGCCTCGCGGATGAGGGTCTCGCTCGGGCGCTTTCCGGCGAGGACTCGCGAGGCCTCCTCCATGAAGACGGGCGCGCTCGCGATCCCGCCGACGACGATCCGGGCATTCTCGATTTCGTCGTTGGGGCCCACGCGCACGGCGACGGCGGCGCCCATCACCGGGAAGTCGAACGCGCCCCGGCGGCGGAGCTTGGCGTAGGTCGAGCGCCAGCCGCCAGCCGGACCAACCCGCACGCGGGCGAGAAGCTCTCCGGGTTTCTTTGCGATGTAGGCGCTGCCGTCGTCGCGGTAGAAGTCCTCGGCCTCGATCGCGCGCGCCCCCTCGGGACCGAGGAGCTCGTAGCGTGCACCGAGCGCGATCATGACGGGTGCGAGGTCGCTCGAACTGACGGCGAGGCAGCGCGGGCTCCCGGGCGCGACCCAGCAGGTGTCGCCATCCTTCTTGAGACAGAAGTCGATCGAGGCCCGCCAGGGGTAGGTCTGGTCGTAGTAGGTGCAGCGGGTGTCGACACAGAGGTTCCCGCCGAGGGTGCCCATGTTGCGGAGCGGCGGCGTCGAGATCACCTCGGCCGCCTCCGGGATCGCGGGGTAGTGCTTGCGGAGCATCGGGTCCGTGGCGATCGAGGAAAGCATCGAGAGCGCGCCGATCGCGATCCCGCTCGCTCCGTCGCCCTCGACGCGACCCAGGCCCGGCACCCGGGCGAGCCCCACGAGGACCGAGGGCCCGAACTGCCGCCGCTTCATCTTGGGGTAGACGTCGGTCCCACCGGCGACGAGCATCGCCTGGGGCCCGTGTTCGGCAAGCAGCCGGACCGCCTCGTCGAGCGAGCGGGGGGCGAGATACCGGAAGCGCGGAAGCCGGAGCATCAGCGCCTCACCGTCGTGTCGCCCGTCTTCGCCCAGGGGAGCGCGATTCGGGTCGGCTCCTTCCACGCGACGTCGGGGACACCCTTCGGGCCGATCCTGGGTCGCCCCTTCGCCTTCTCCTCCAGCCCCTTCCGCACCAGGTCGGGCCCGACAGGGACCTGGTCGAACCGGACGCCCGTCGCGTCGTGGAGGGCGTTCACGAAAGCCGGCGGGACGGGAAGGAGCGGGCCCTGCCCGGCCTCCTTGGCGCCGAAGGGCCCCTCGGGGTCTTCCGTCTCGACGAGGATCGTCTCGACGGGAGGCATTTCCTTGGTGGTCGGGCTCTTGTAGTCGAGCATCGACGGGATCTCGTGGACTCCCTTCCGGAAGACCTGGGCTTCCATCGTCGCCTCGCCGAGGCCCATGTAGACCGAGCCCTCGACCTGCCCCTCGACAAGGAGCGGGTTCACGGCCGTGCCGCAGTCGTGGGCGATCCAGACCTTGTCCACCACATACCAGCCGGTCGCGAGATCGACCGTCACCTCGACCACACAGGCGGTGAAGCTGTAGCAGGGGGACGGGCCGACGCCCCCTCCCTTATACTTCGCCGCCGATTCGGGCGGCCGGTAGCTCCCGACCGCGCCCAGCGTCCCGAAGCGCGCCTCGGCCTCGTTCGCGGCCTCTATGAAGGAGATCGACCGGTCGGGCCGCCCCGCGACCTCGATCCGACCCGAGCGCGCCTCGAGGTCCTTTGGCGACGCCTGGAGCGCCTCGGCGGCGACCTCGAAGAGCTGGTCCCGGAGCTTCGTCGCGGCCTCGATCGCGGCGTTTCCCGTCATGAGCGTGACGCGGCTGGAATAGCTCCCGAGGTCGACCGGGGTCATATCGGTGTCGGCGGTGAAGACCTGCACGTCGCGGTAGTCGATCCCGAGGACCTCCGCCACCACGTAGGCGAGGACCGAGTCGGAGCCTTGCCCGATGTCGGTCGAGCCGCAGAAGACCGCGACGCCACCGCCGCGGTCGATTTTGAGTTGCACGCCCGAGTGGGGCATCCGGTTCCAGTAGATGGGGAGCCCGGCGCCGGAGAGGTAGGAGCTCGCGGCGAAACCGAGTCCCTTCCCCGGCGGGAGCTTCCCCCTCCTCTCGATCCAGCCGGAGGCCCGGACGACTGCGTCGATGCAGCGGGCAAGCCCCGAGGTCGTGACCCGCATGTAGTTCGCGGTGATCGAGTTCTCGTCCACGAGGTGCCGCTTCCTCATCTCGACCGGGTCGAGGCCGAGATCCTCCGCAGCCTTGTCGAGGTGGGCCTCCAGGGCGAAACGGGGCTGCGGCGTTCCGTGGCCGCGCTTGGGGCCGCAGGGCGGCTTGTTCGTGAAGACCCGCACCCCCTCGAACTTGTAGTGGTCGATCTTGTAGGTGACGGTCTGGAGCGCGCCGGTGTAGTAGGTCGAGGCGACCCCGTAGCTCCCGTACGCCCCCCCGTCGAGGAACGTGCGGAAGTGCATCGCGGTGATGGCCCCGTCCCGCTTGAACCCGGTCTTCACCCACATGAGGACGGGGTGGCGGCCGCGGTGGGCGTAGAAGACCTCTTCGCGCGTGAGGGTCATCTTCACCGGGCGCCCGGTTTTCATGGCGAGCTTCGCCACGACGATCTCGTGGCCGAAGGGGTCGCTTTTCCCGCCGAAGCCACCGCCGTTCGGCATGGCGATCACGCGGATGCGCGAGGGAGGGAGGCCCAGGACCTTGGCGAGCGCCCGGTGGACGTAGTGCGGGGTCTGGGTCGAGCTCCAGAGAGTGAGCTTCCCGTCGAGCCGCCAGGAGGCGACCGCCGCGTGCTGCTCGATCGGGAGGTGCGTGCTCCCCTCGTAGAAGAAGACGTCCTCGCGGACGTGGTCGGCCTCGGCAAAACCCTCCTCGACCGAGCCGAACTCCAGCGACACCATCTTGTGGACGTTCCCGTCGGGGACGTACTCGTGGATGCGCGCCGCCCCCGGGGCGAGGGCCTCCTCGATCGACATCACCGCCGGGAGCGGGTCGTACTCGATCCGGATGAGACCCGCCGCCTCCTCGGCCGCCTCCTCGGAGGTCGCCGCCACGGCCGCAACGGCCTCGCCGGCGTGCCGCACCCTGTCGACCGCGAGCGCCTCCTCGTCCTGGGAGACCGGGAGGATGCCGTAGCGCGTGGGGATCTCGCTCCCCACGAGGATCGCCCGCACGTCGGGGTGCGCCTCGGCACGGGACGTGTCGATCGAGACGATCCGGGCGTGCGGCTCGGTCGAGCGCGCGCACTTCGCGTAGAGCATCCGCGGGAGCTCGATGTCGTCGGCGAAGAGGGTTTCGCCCGTGACCTTCGCCATCGCGTCCACCTTGGGGAGGCGATTGCCGATTGTCTGGTACGTTCGCCCGGGATCCCGCACGGACCGCTCCTATACCGGGGCCGCCGCCATGCGGCGGGCGGCGAGCTCGACAGCTTCGAGGATCTTGATGTAGCCCGTGCACCGGCAGAGGTTCCCGGAGAGGGCTTCCGTTATCTCGGCGCGGGACGGAACGGGGTTGGACTCGAGAAGCGCCTTCGCGACGAGAAGGAACCCGGGCGTGCAGTAGCCGCACTGGGCGGCCCCGAGCTCGTAGAAGGCCTGCTGGAGAGGGTGGGGCGCGTTTCCGGCGGCCATCCCCTCGATCGTCTCGATCCGCCGCCCCTCCATCTCGACCGGGAGCGCGAGACAGGAGAGGACCGGGAGGCCGTCCACGAGCACGGTGCAGGTGCCGCACTCCCCAACCTCGCAGCCGTGCTTCGTCCCCGTGAGCCCGAGGTCCTCGCGCAGGACCTCCAGGAGCGTCCGATGGACCGGGGTGGCCAGGACGCGCTCCTCCCCGTTCACGACGAGGCGGAGCGTGACCTCGCCCCCGTCGGTTCCTCGCGCTCCGCCCTCCATCGCCCGCTCCCGCACCCGCTACGGCCCGCCGACTCCTGGGGACTCTCCAGGCCCCGTGTCGCCGGGGGCCTCTTGGGGTACCTCCTCCTTGCCGCTCTCCGCGTCCACGTCGACCTCGCCGCTGTCATCGTCGAGGTCATGCTCGTCCGACTCGTCAAGCACTTCCTCTTCGATCTCACGACCCTGCGCCGCGGCGGCCGCTCTGTCCTTCTCGCGCTGCTCGCGGAGCGGCTTCACCTTCGCCTCGATGGGCGCGACGAGCATCGTGACGCTCCGCGTCTGGACTTCCTCGTCCCGCTGCTCGACCTTGGCGATCTCGCTGAAAGCCGTTGTGATCCGGTCCAGAAGGCGCTTCCCGACGTCCGTGATCCGCATCTCGCGGCGGCGGAAGACGCACTCGACCTTCACCTTGTCGCCGTCGATCAGGAACCGCCGAGCCTGGTTGACCTTCGTCTCGTAGTCGTGTTCCTCGATGTTCGGCCGGAACCGGACGGTCTTGATGTGGACGCTCTTCTCCTTCTTCTTCGCGTCCCGGACCTGCTTCTTCTGCTCGTACTTGTACCGGCCGAAGTCCATCAGTTTGCAGACCACCGGCCGCGCTTTCGGGGAGACCTCGACCAGGTCGAGCCCTCGGTCGCGGGCGAGCATCATCGCCTCCCCGACCTCGACCACCCCGATCTGTTCTCCGTCGTCTCCGATGAGCCGCACCGGACTGATCCGGATCTGCTCGTTGATCCTCGGGCCCTGCTCCTTGGCCTGCTCCAGGGGTGGCCGTTTTCGCCTAGCGATACCTTTCCCTCCTCGAGAATGGGTCGTCTTTCCATGGCTCCCCACGACTGCCGGGAGAGCGTGGCGTGAGCCTACCAGGGGGCCGGGACCGTTGCAACGGTGCGCCGCGTTTCCTACTCTACCTGTAGTCCCATGCGCGCCTTCCTCCTCCTTCTCTCGACCCTCACGGCCCTCGGTGGGGTCGCCGCCGCGGACGGCGGGACATCGGAGATGCTCGCGATCCCCGAGGAACTCCTCGTCTGCCCGGGGTCCGATGAGATCGCGGCGCGCCACCTGGGGCTCGCCGCCGGAAAGGTCCTCGAAGTCGTCCCGGGAGAGGATGGGGGCACGGTCCGGGTGCGGTCGGGTGAATCGATCCTCTTCGAGCGGACCGTGGACTCGCCGGCGCTCGCCGCGATCCGTGCCCTCTACGCCCCCGAGCCGCCGCCGCTCCCCGGCTTCGACGCCGCCCCGGCGGGCGCCGATCGCGAGCGATTCCTCGCGGGTCCCCCGCCGGGGGTGGCTCCCGCGGACGTCCAGGGCGTGCGCGAGGCCCTCGTCCAGGCCGGCCCCGCGGCGGAGGGTTACGTCCGCGCGATCCTGTCGCTCGACCCGGGCCTCGAACGGCGCGCCGCGTGGTGGCTCCTCGCGCGGCTCCCCGGCGTCGGGTTCCGTCGCCTCGCCGGGGCCGCGGATGCTCCGGCCGCCGAGCTCACGAGCGACCTCGGGGTCGTCTTGCCGGAGGCCTTCTTCGAAAACGTGCGCCTCGCCTGCCGGGCGCGCGAGCGATTCCCCTGGTGCCGCGATCTCCCCGAGGAGGAGTTCCTGCTGCATGTCCTCCCGCACCGGGGCTCGGACGAGCCCTTCCAGCGCTGGCGGAGGCGATTCTACGACGCGCTCGCGGAGGCCGCGCTCCGCCTCGAGAAGCCCGAGGAAGTCGCGCTCTTCGTGAACCGGCTCGCCGCGGCGATCTTCCGCTATCGCGGCGACACCGGCTGGGAGGACGAGGGCGCGCTCACGCTGCTCTCGACCCACGAGGGACGCTGCGAGGACATGGTGAACCTCGTGCTCGCGATGCTCCGCGCGGTCGGCCTCCCGGCCTCGCACGTCTACACGCCCGCCTGGGCGAAAGGGGACGGAAACCACGCCTGGTGCGGTGTCGCCCTGGGTGAGGAGTTCCTCTCCTTCATGGGGTGCGAGCCGAGGGCGGAGCCTCCCTTCTTCCGTTGCTACATGGACGAGATCGTGGCCGCGAAGGTCTACTTCCGCTCCCCGTTCGCCACGCTCGACGTCACGAGCCGCTTCGGGCGCTCGTGCGAGCTCGCGGTCGCCGTGGGACGGGATCACGCCGAGCGCGAAGTCCACCTCGACGTCCTGAACTCCGGCGGCTGGCGCACGGTGGGCGGCGGCCGCGTGGACGGCGAGGGTGTCGCCCGGTTCGGCCCGGTCGGCTGCCGCGAGGCGATCCTCCTCCTTGTTTCCCAGAACGCCGCGGGCTTCGACGCCTCGGGCGTCCGCGCGGCGTGCGATCCCTTCGTGCTCTCCCCCGACGGGACGGTCCGCCCGCTCGCCGGCCGCGGCGAGCCGGTCGAGGCGACCCTCGCCCCGGGACGTCTCGCGCCCGGCCGCGAGTACGCGATCGCGGCCTGGACCGACTCCCGCTGGACCATCGCCGGTCGCTTCCGGTCCGACGGCGAGGGAGGCGCGCTCCTTTCCCTCGTGCCCGACCGGGTCCACCAGGTCCTCGACGGCGACCGTCCGGCCGCTCGGCCCTTCGTGCTCGAGGGCGGGTCGATCGTCTTCTACTAGGCGGTCCGCCCCTGGCCGTCCCTGGCCGGCAAGCTCCTCCGCGTGAACCGTCCACCCTATGCGTGAAGCCCCTGGGTTATGATCCAGGCGAGCCAGAATCACCCCGGAACCAGGAATCAGGAGATCCCGATGAGCAGGATCCACTTGCTGGCGATCTGCGCCCTCGCAGCCGCTCTCCTCTCGGGGGAGGCGTCAGCGGATACCACGGCCCCGAAGGGCTATGACATGCAGATCCTGGAGCAGGAAGTCGAAGAGATGCTCCAGGCATCCTGGCCGGCGGTCCGGGTGCGGATGGAGAAGCGAATCAACGAGTACCTGAAGCAGCCGGCGGGACAGCTCACCTTCGATTGGGCGGCGGGGCCGGGCCTGGTCCCGGATGCGGATCCCTACTGGCTCACCATTCGATGGCCGGCGGTGGGAACCTACTCCATCGCCGAGAAGATGACCGGGAAGAAGCCTCAGATCGCGATCGAGTACAGCGTGGGAGGGCAATCCGTTCAGCTAGAGGTGAACGTCACGGGGGCAGACATCCCGAGCAAGTGGAAATCGGTCTTCTCGGAGGCGATCTCCACGGCCTGGAAGGAGTACTTCGGAGTGACGGGGCCTCGGTTCGAACCGGGGCAACAGGAAGCGATTCTCAGCCCGGCGACCCTCGTCTCGGGAAACCCGGACCTCGACCCCGATCTGGCGCTGGACATCGTCGTCGTGGGGGACGGCTACTCGCTCTCGCCGACGGACCCCTTCGGCAACTGGGTCCAAGCACTGGCGGCACAGATGCACCATCCTCACGTCCGGTTCTGGAAGATCTACGCAGGAACGGTCGGCGCAGAGCACCCGGGACTCGTCGCGTTCGAGGCCAAAGCCCCCGTGGGGCAGCCGATGGGACCGCCCTCGGTGTCGGGGAAGATCCAGTCCCCGTACGCGGCGCAGAACGCCGTCCTGCGGAACTTGGCGACGCTCGCTGCTATCCGCGTCGAGGTCGGGAAGGAACTCGATTCCGAGCCGGATCTCCTCGTGATCTCATCCGCGAAGAAAATCTCCCAGTTCGCTGTCCCCCTCGTCGTGATCCCCGGCTGCTGGACGGCTTCCTTCCCCAAGGGCCAGGCCGTGGCCTTGTCCGGAAGCCTCCTCGCCCAGCTGCGAAAGGTCCACCTGGCGCTGACTCACAACGCGATCTACGGGCCCGAGGGAGGGCTCCCCGATCTGAGCGGGAAGATGGCGAATGAGTCCTTCCTGCGCTCGGTCTTCGAGGCGCCGAGCTTCTATCTCGGGGGCACGAACCCGGGGGCCGCGACGCAGTCGGCCCAGGATCTCCTCGTGACGGTCCTGGTCGGAGCACAGACCGGCGCCGGCGCGCCCGGAGGCCACCCGCAGCCGCTCTATCGCAAGATGGCGGCCTGCCAGCTCGCGAATGCTTCATCCCAGACGGCGAAGGACGTGCTGGCCGAGGTGGAAGTGGACTCGACACAGCCGCTGTCTGTCCGTCAGGCCGCTCAGAAGGCCGGCGCCCTCGCGGAAATCTTCGGCGAGCTGGAGTCCGCCGCGTCGGAGCTCGACGGACTCCTCGGCGAGCACGCCGGGCCGCCCGCGAATCACGCTATCTCGATGCGGACGCTCGCTGACGACGCGCGGCTCGTTGCTCTCTTCCCGCGACTTCAGGGATCGGTAAGCGAGACGGTCAAGGAAATCTCCGATCTGATGAAGAAGGCGATCGCCGAGCAAGCGGGGAACCCGTCGAAGGACTTCGCGAGCACCGACGCCCACAAGAGCGTCCAGAAGGCAATGAATGCTCTCGGTCTTGTCGCGCTCGATCCCGGGCAGGCCTCGAACGTCCGCGCGGCAGCGATCGAGACCATCTTCACCGTGGGCTACGAGGTTTTTCTGAAGGATCCCACTCTCTACTCCTCGGAACAGATAGAGTGGCGCCAGCAGCTGTTCGCGGAGCGCGTAGACGCGATCGCAAACACGCTCATCCATGAGGACGAGATCGAACCCTCGGTGAAGAACAAGATCAGCGAGAAGTACATATATGCCATCGGCGTCCGGAAGTGCTGCGTCACCCCGATGACAAAGGCGTTCACATCGGATCGACTCGTGACCGTCCTCAAGAAGAACACCCCGTACGATTCGACCTGGCAGAACGGCTACGTGGAGCTGGCCATCGCGCTGAATCCCGGGATTGGAGAGGATATTCTCGCGATCGAGTACACGAGCACAGGCGGGAACAAGAAGAAGAAGTTCCCGGTGCTGAGCAGCAAGATCCCGACGTGGGACAACGATTACGCCAAGCTCGTGCCGAAGTGTCCCTAGGAGCCCGGCAAGAAGAGGGCAGTCCCGGCAGGAACCCCGGTTTTCCGGGGCCACTGCCGGGACTGCGTGGGACAGCGAGTCCGGGTGCGAAACCGACCCCGAGGATGCCGAGGCTCCTCACGCGGTCGCTCTCCCCCTCCTCTCATTCGACCTTCATCGTCACCGAGTAGTTTCCACCTTCCTCGCGCCCGGAGACGATCAGGAAGACCCAGGTGCCCGGCTCGACGGTCGCCTGGTAGGTGTAGTCGTTGGCAGCGCCCCCGGGGTAGACGAACTTTACGTACTTCCCGTCCTTCATCCACACGATCATGTAGGCCAGGCTCGCCTCCGGCGCCGCGTCGACCTGGATCACGACCTTCGCGGGCGCGGTCAGACCGGACGGGATCACCCGGTGGTGGTCGGCCCCGAGCGCGGACACCGACTCGGCGAAGGACGCCGACTGCCCCTTGGACAGTGAGAAGTACTGGTCGAGACCCGTCCCTTTGGGATCGATCGGCTTGCCGTCGGGGCCGAGGATGACGGGGTAGAGCTTGGCTCCCGAGGGCGTGGTCCTCCAGGCGCCGCGAAACCTCTCCCGGGCAAAGAGCGCGAAGAAGTCGTCGAGATCGGAGAAGTAGACGCTCTGCGCCGGGCCGTCCTCGACGATCGTCTCGGTCAGCGATGCCTCGAGTTTCCCGGTCGCTTCGTACTTCTGGAGGAAGGTGACCATGGCGCAGTAGCCCGGAACGGTCTGGAGCCGGGACTCGAAGAAGATCCAGAAGGGAAGGGAGTTGTAGCTTGTCTTCTCGATGAGCCCGATGTCCGAGACGTCGAAGAGGTCCGTGACCTTGCCCGCCTTGCTGACCGACCCGGTCGCGAAGACCTCGGCCCACGAGGCCGTTCCCTCGGAGAACCACTTGCCCGACTCGGCAAGCGGGTTCGTCTTGTACCCGAAGGCGTACTGGAGCTTGTGAAAGAGCTCGTGGCTCGAGGTCGGCTTGCGAATCCCGGGCTTCGCGACCCACTGAGCCGAGTTGAACTGGATCGGCCCGTCGGGCGGGGACGCCACTCCCAAGAATCCGGGAATGTCGAAGAAAACGATCTCGATCTTCGTCTTTCCGGCCGGAACGTAGGGCTCCTTCGCGAACTTCGCGACGTACTTCGTCCAGGCGGCCTCCAGGTACGCCCCCGTGTTCTCGACGATCGCGGGATCGGCGATGTTGTCGCTGGTCTTCGCGCTCTGGTTCGTCCAGCGAAGGAGGAAGTGTCCTTCCGGCGTCTCGTAGCTCGACTCGAGAGCGGGAAGTTCGCCGTCGAGGTCGGCTTCGATCTGGCCGACGTCCGCATCCGAGAGGCGCGGGTTGCCCAGCGCCACGTAGAGGCGCCCGTAGGCATCCTCCGCACATTCCTCGTGCACCCCTCCCGTGGCAATCCGGCGGCGGTAGGCGCGGAGTTCTGCCAGCGTCCGCGGGAGCGCGGGATCGGCGGCTGTCTCTCGGTTCCAGGCCTGGTCGTCCAGGCGCCGGACCGCGAGGTGATAGCCCTTCTTCTCCAGCCGGCGAAGAGGGATCGTCTCTTCCGAGCGACCCTGGGGGCAGAAGAGAGCAAGAGCGGCCAAGAGCGCAAACATGTGTCGTTTCATGGCTTGTTCCTCCGGGTGTGGGATCGGGTCAGAAGCCGTCCGGCTCGCCCGCCAACGGTTCATCCGATCCCGGCGGGCAACTCCTTTCACCTGCTCCGGTGTTTTTCGAGACCGAATCCCGAAGGTGGGCCGGTTGCGGCGCTTGCGCCGGGGCTCAGGATCTGCTTCAATCTGAGCGCATGTCCGATCCCGTCATCCTCCTCGTCGACCGGGACACCCGGACCCTGGAGGTTCTCCACGCGATCTTGCGGCGCTTCAAGCCGCAGGCGGAGGTGCTCACCACCGACTCCGCCGAGAAGGCGGTGGACCTCATGAAGGAGTCCGACATCGACCTCCTCGCGTGCGACTGCGCGGGAGGCAAGAAGGACGACCAGTGGCTCCGGACGAAAGTCCGCAAGGAGAAGCGCTTCAAGGACCTTCCCATCCTCTACCTCGCCCCCGCCGATCGGGCGCCCGAGCTGGAAGTGCGGGAGTACCAGCTCGCCAAGCCCTTCTCGGCGCTCGCGCTCGTGGACAAGATCGACGAGATCCTGACACCGACCGACGGGAGCGCCGTCCGCGTCCTGAAAGACGGATCCAAGGAGAGCCCGATCCTCGCCCTCGGTCCCGGAGGACAATCGCCGCCGACCACGATCATCCGCACCAAGTTCGCGGAAGTGATGGAAGGAAAGCGGGTACGGATCACGCAGCTCACCGACAAGCCCGTCTCCGACGACCTCATCAAGCGCCATCTGCTCTTCTCCCGCGCGATCCAGACCTACCGGATCCAGGAGCACCTGATGCGCGCGGGGGACGAGGTCCACTTCGAGGTCGCTCCGTCGAAGCTCCTTCCCGGCTACAACGAGCTCCGCTTCGAGGTCGCCGTCCGAGGCGGCCGGGAGGGGAAGCGCGCGCCGGTGATGCCCGAGTTCTTGCTCGCTCGGACCAAGGAGGAGATCTCCGTCGCCGGCGAGATCGACCGCGTCACTCGTTTCGTCTCGGCGAAGTTCCTGACCTCCGACCTCGATGTCTCTCCCGGCGCGCTGCTCGGCGACACGTTCGTCGTGCGCCGGGTCGAGTTCCCGGCCGGGACGAAACCCGGCGCGGTCGCCGCCAACGTGCGCGTGACGCTCGGGATCGACCGAGCCCAACACCGAACGCTCGACGCGTACTGGAAGTCGGTCTGCCAGAAGGTCGAGGGCGCGGATCACTCCCTCGTCAAGAAGATGCTCGTGGAGGCGATCCTCGGGATCGAGGACTTCGCCAGCCGCTCGCTCGGGGCGCGGAACCGGCTCTCCAAGGCCGCTCTCTACCTTTCCGCCCTCGTCCTCGTCGTCCAGGACCACTGGAAGGGGGAGTACGCGAAGGGCTCCTGCCGCAAGGTCCGCTGGCCGGCCGGCGACGCGCGGCTCGCCGGCGTCGAGAAGGGCGGCGGCGCGATCGAGTTCGACGACCCCCTGGGGCGCGTCCTCTTCGACGATGCGTACTGGTTCGAGATCGTGGACGCCTACGTGCTGGGCGACCGGAAGGACCGGACCTTCTCCGTCGAAGGGGTCGAGATCGGGTAGCTGGCCCCCGCTTGACAGTCCTCACCCCACAGGGCCTATAATCCCCGCTTCGCCCGGTCCCTACCGGGAAGCACCACCCAACCGAAGGGGAAAGAGATGCTCGGTCGCCGCCTGTTCGCCCTCCTCGTCGCAGGAACCGCGCTCGCTGCCGCCGGATGCGGCACGAGCCAGACCTTCGAGGGGCACACGACCCAGGACGTCTTCCTCGCCGTGCGGCACGTGATGGATCACTACGGCAACGAGAACGTGGTGGGCACCCAGCAGGGCTACGTGGACTGGGAGGACTACGACGACAGCACCCCGAACCAGGCGGTGAGCTTCCTCACGGTCGGCGGCTTCGCCCACGTGTCCGACCACGTCCGCGTGGACGTCGAGCCGACCGGCGTCCGGCAGACGCTCGTGACGGTCAAGGCCGGGAACGACGCCCTCTTCGCCTTCGTCCCCATCCCGGTCTTCCGCGGCGACATCGAGAAGGACGTCCTCGCCCGCGTGAGCCAGCGGCTCGAGGAGATGGTCCACGCCCAGGTTCGCGAGGAGGAGGACCTGGAGCTCCGGGCGATCGGGACGAAGGTCGAGTACAAGGACGAGCGCCTCGCCGCGCGCGAGCGCGCGGACCACGGCTTCGGCCAGGTGAAGGAGGAGGAGCTCGACCGGTTCTCCAGGGGGGCGAGCGACGTCCGCGAGCGCTACGAGGAGTTGCCGGAACGCAGGCCGGAGGGACCCGGCGAGGCGCCGGGAGGAGAGCCTCGACCGGACCGCCCGCAGGGCGCGCTTGAACCCGACCGCCGCGAGCCCGAACCGGAGCGCGTCACTCCCGAGCCCGATCTTGGCCGCGACCCGGAGAAAGTCGCCGGGCGGGATCCGCGCCCCGAGGAGAGCGTCCGGCCGGAGTCGGATTCCGGACCGGGCGAACCCCTCCCGGAAGCCCACGCGCGCCACGAGTTCCGCCCCTTCAAGGAGAGGAACCCCGAGCGCCCCGAGGGCGCGGCCCCCGGCCGGATGGCTCTCGTCCCGGGCGGCGAGTTCGCCATGGGCTGGGGCGGCGGCGAGCCCGACGAGCAGCCGGAGCGGCGGATCTACGTCTCGCCCTTCTACATCGACATCCACGAGGTCACGAACGCCGAGTACCGGCGCTTCCATGAGTGGATCGCCTCGACCCAGGATCATTCGAAGTGCCATTCCCTGGAGCCCCGGGGCAAGACGCACCGCCCGCGCTTCTGGGACCGGCCTGGGCTCGACGCTTTCCACGCGGACGAGAACCCGGTCGTCGGCGTCGACTGGTTCGACGCCTATGCCTATGCCGCCTGGGCGGGGAAGCGCCTTCCCACCGAGGCCGAGTGGGAGAAGGCCGCGAGGGGGACCGACGGCAGGCGCTATCCCTGGGGCAACGTCTTCCGCTCCGACGCCGACAACTGCTCGGGCGGGATCGAGGGAAGCCTGGAGAGGACGGAGCGCACCGACCGCTACCCGGCGGGGGCGAGCCCCTACGGGGTCCTCTCGATGGGCGGGAACGTCTCCGAATGGTGCCTCGACTTCTACAGCGAGGATTTTTACGCGCAGATGCCCGACTCGAACCCCTTGAACGACCGGGCCGCGCTCGGGCGCGTCCTCCGCGGCGGCAGCTGGAAGGACCCGCGCGAGCTCGTCCGGACCACCTGGCGGAACTACGGACAACCCGATCGGTACGCCCTTTACATCGGGTTCCGCTGCGTGAAGGACCCGGAGTAGGGAGAAACTTGTCCGCGGAAGGCGCTAGCCCACATTTCTCACCGGATTGTCCGAAGTTCTCGCTGTTGCACCGCCAGGTAGAGCGGCGAGAACGGTCTGCGGAGGCAATGGCCAGGCGTAAATCGGCGCGCGAGCCGCAGACGACTTGGAGGAGTCGTCGAGGCGAGCAAGCCGAAGCGAGCGGCAGCGAGCGGTTTACGCCGGCCAGCGCCCCGCTAGAATCGGACGAGGCGTGAGAAATGCGGGCTAGGGCGACGCTCGCGGAGACGGCGGAGGCCGTCGGCCCGGGCACTCGCGCGTTCTTCCTCCTCTTCCCCGTCGTCGCGACGCTCGCGGGCTTGGGAGGGATCTACCTCTGGTCGGGCTGGCCCGCCGTCATCGCGATCGCCACGGCCATGCTCGTCACCTTCTTCGCCCTGGGCAAGTTCGCCGTCCTCGCCTCGCTCGGACACGAGGACTGGCTGCCCGCCGGCGTCCCCGAGGCATTCCTCTCCCCCTGGGCCCTCGCCGGCATGGTCGCGTACATGGACATGATGACCGGCCTCCTCGTCGCCTACAACCTCGACCTGCTCTACCGGATTCCCGTCCTGGGCTCCCGCCTGGTCCGGGTGCGCGAGAACGCCGTCGCGATCCTCGCCGCCAACCGCTGGCTCTCGCGAATCGCAGTGCTGGGGGTCGTCCTCTTCGTCGCCTTCCCGCTGACCGGCACCGGGGCCGTCGGCGGAACCTTCGTCGGAAAGATCGTCGGCCTCCGAAGACGGACGACGCTCGCGTGCATCGCCACGGGCGCCCTGTTCGGCTCCTTCGGCCTCGCGATGGGGGCCCACTACCTCGAACGCGAGTTCGAGGCCGTGCTCGAGAACCCCTATTTCGTCGGCGGCTCGGTCGTGGTC